>DASVZU010000276.1:0-12607 GCA_036391515.1 Holophagaceae bacterium | reverse complement strand
CTCCCGCCCAGGTCTGGACGGCGCCCCTCCAGGGTCCCGCGCAGCGCGCGGCGGGGGCGGTGGTCCGGGTGGAGCAGCACACCGCCGCCTCGCTGCGCCGGACCTTCCTGCCCCTTCGGGAAGCCTCTCCTGCCGGGCTCTGGCAACGTGCCGTCGCCAAGGTGCGCGGCTGGCTGAAACGGCTCGAGGCGGCCCTGAAACCGGCGAACCCTTGAGCGCCCCGCTGCGTCTTTCCCTCAGGCACGTGAACCCGCGAACCCACCTTCTGAACAGGAGCCAGACATGACCTCCCCCCAGGACTTCGAGCAGACCCCGCAAGGATCTCCGCGGCCCACGCCCTACCTCCCCCCTCCGGGCACACGGCCCGACTACTACCGGGATCCCCGCTACAAGTCCCCGCTGGTGGCGACCGTCCTCTCCCTCATGCCGGGCGTCGGGCAGGTCTACCTGGGCTACACCCAGCTGGGGTTCATCCACGGGGCGACGGCCGCGGCGCTGGTCTGCCTCATGTCCAGCAACCAGCTGGGCCAGCTCGAGCCGATGGTGGGCATCTTCATGGCGTTCTTCTGGCTCTACAACCTGGTGGACGCCCATCGCCGGGCCGTGCTCCTGAACGAGGCCAGTGCGCGACTGGAGCGCCCCCCCCTGCCGGATGGCTTCGAGGCGATGTCGGCCGGCGGCCGCCTGGCGGCGGGCGGGCTCCTGATCGCCGCGGGCACGCTCAGCCTCCTCCACCTGCGCTTCGGCGTCTCCATGGCCTGGATCGGCCGATGGTGGCCCGCCGGGCTCGTGCTGCTGGGCCTCTACCTGGTGATCCGCGCCCTCAGGGACCGGACCGCGCAGACGGACGCCGCCGCCTGACCTCCCGCCGGGAACGGCTTCCCGCCAGCGGATCCCCTGGGACGATCCGTCCCGCCCTCCCTCCCCCTGCCCTTTCCGCGGCCCCCCGGCCGCCCAGGAGTGCCATGCCCGCCCGCACCATCCTCTCCCTCCTCCTCGCGCCCGTCTGCGCGCTCGTGGCCCAGGCGCCGCCTCCGGCCCCCCTCGATGCCACCGGCCGGAAGGCCATCCTCGAGACCCTGGCCCTGAAGCTGAAGACCACCTATGTCTTCCCCGAGGTCGCCGGGAAGCTGGCGGCGGCCCTGCAGGCCAAGGCCGCCGCTGGGGGCTACGACGGCGCCACCACCACCCGGGCCTTCGCGGAGGCCCTCAGCCGGGATCTCCGCGAACTCGGGAACGATGGCCACTTCCGGGTGATCGTGGATCCCCGTTTCAAGGACGAGGACGGCACGAGCGCGCTTCCCACCCGGGAGGAGATTGCCCGCGGCCGCCAGGAGGCCGCCAGCATGGCCTTCGGCCTCGAGAAGCTGGACCGGCTCCCTGGCAACGTCGGGTACCTGGAGATCCGCGGCTTCGGCCCCCCGGAATTCGTGGGCGCCGCCTACGCCCAGGCCCTCTCCCTGCTGGCGGGAAGCGGGGCCGTGATCATCGACCTGCGACGGAACAACGGGGGCAGGCCTGAGAGCGTGGCGCGCCTGATGAGCCATTTCTTCCCCGAAGGCGACAGCCGCCATCTCAACGACATCTATGACCGCCCCTCGGGCAGCACCCAGCAGTTCTGGACGGATCCCTCCGTGGGACCGCGCTTCACGGGCCCGGTGTATGTGCTCACCTCCCGCCGCACCTTTTCCGGCGGCGAGGAGTGCGCCTACGACTTCCAGATCCAGAAGCGCGGCACGCTGGTGGGCGAGGCCACCGGCGGGGGCTCCAACCCCGTCAGCCCCATGTCGCTGGGACGGGGCCTCGTCCTCTTCAACCCCACGGCCCGCAGCATCAACCCCATTACGAAGACCAACTGGGAGCATGTGGGCGTGAAGCCCGACCTGGCCGTGCCCGCCGCCGATGCGCTGAAGACGGCCTATGCCGCCGCGCTCAAAGGCATCATCCAGAAGGAGCAGGATCCTGACGAGCGCCGCGGCCTGGAGGCCATCCTGACCCGGGTGGAGAAGGGGGAGCCGGAGACACCCAGCTACGCTCCGCGCCGGTGAGGGGGCAGCGGCCGCGCGCCCAGGGGCGGGAGCTGGCTCAGGACTCCATCTGGAACCGGTGCGTGCACTCCACCCAGCTCTCGGATCCGTCCTTGTACCGCTCCCGCTTCCAGATGGGCACGCGCTGCTTGATCTCGTCCATGATCCAGGCGGCGGCCTGGAAGCTCTCAGCGCGGTGCGCGCTGCTGGCGGCCACGACCACGGCGGCCTCGGTGAGGGGCACCACGCCGATGCGGTGGTGGATGGCACAGCGGGTGAGGCCGTAGCGCTCGATGGCCCGCTCCCGCAGGAGGCCCAGCTCCTTCTCGGCCATGGGCACGTAGGCCTCGTAGGCCAGCTCCAGCACGGGGCGGCCCTCGTGGTGATCCCGGGCCCGGCCCTCGAAGAGCACCAGGGCCCCGGCGTGGGGATCCTCCATGACACTTCGTAAAGCCATTGCGTCCAGGGGCCCGTCCAGCACCGCCACCCAGGGAATCATGCCTGCCTCCCGTGCAACCCCAACCCTACACTGGATTGATTGTGAGGTTGACCATGTCCCATGCCGTCCACGTCGATCCGAACGCCGTCTTCGAGACCCTGGGCCGCCACATGCTGGTGGACGGGTTCCACCTGGTGATGGACCTGGAGAAGTCCCACGGATCCTGGATCGTGGACGCCCGGAACGGCCAGAAGTACCTCGACTTCTACACCTTCTTCGCCACGACGCCCCTGGGCCACAACCACCCCCGCCTGGTGGAGCCGGCCTTCCAGGCCCGTCTGGGATCCATCGCCGTCAACAAGCCGGCCAACTCCGACATCTACACCACGGCCTTCGCCGAGTGGGTGGAGGCCTTCGGCACCCGGGCCGCGCCCGGCTACCTCCCCCACCTCTTCTGGATCGACGGGGGCTCCCTGGCCGTGGAGAACGCCCTCAAGGCCGCCTTCGACTGGAAGGTCCGCAAGAACCTGGCGGCGGGCAAGGGGGAGAAGGGCTCGAAGGTCATCCACTTCCGCGAGGCCTTCCACGGCCGCAGCGGCTACACCCTGAGCCTCACCAACACGGCCGATCCCCGGAAGTACCAGTACTTCCCCAAGTTCGACTGGCCGCGGATCCCCAACCCCAAGATCGAGTTCCCCCAGGACGCCGCGAACGTGGCGAAGGCCGAGGCCGCCGAGGCGGAGGCCGTCGCCGCCATCGAGGCCGCCGTGGCCCAGAACCCCGACGACATCGCCTGTCTCATCGTCGAGCCCATCCAGGGCGAGGGCGGCGACAACCACTTCCGGGGCGAGTTCCTCCGCAAGCTCCGCGAGTTGGCGGATCGCCATGAGTTCCTGCTCATCTTCGACGAAGTGCAAACCGGCTTCGGCGCCACCGGCCAGTGGTGGGCCCACCAGTGGTTCGATGTCCAGCCCGACATCATCAGCTTCGGCAAGAAGACCCAGGTCTGCGGCATCGCCGCCGGCCGTCGCCTGGACGAGGTGGACAGCGTCTTCAAGGTGCCCAGCCGCATCAACAGCACCTGGGGCGGCAACCTGGTGGACATGGTGCGGGGCACCCGCATCATCGAGGTGATCGAGGAGGAGAACCTCCTGGCCCACGGCGTGAAGCAGGGCGAGCGCCTCCTGAAGGGCCTCCAGGAGATCCACCGCGACTTCCCGGAGTTCACATCGAACCCCCGCGGCCGTGGCCTCTTCTGCGCCCTGGACATCGCCACCCCGGAGCTGCGCAATGCCGTGGTGGCCAAGGGCCACGACCTGGGCATGATGATCCTCTCCACCGGCGCGAAGGGCCTGCGCTTCCGGCCGGCCATGAACCTCACCACCGAGGACCTCGACCTGGGCGTGGAGCTGCTCCGCAAGTCCGTGGCCGAGGTGGCCAGCGCCGCCCCCGCGACGGTGGGATGAGCCTCCGGCCGCGGGTCGAGCTCTACTGCGACGGCGCCTGCCTCGGCAATCCCGGTCCGGGCGGCTGGGGCTACCTGCTGCGTGTGCGGGCGACCGGCGGCCTGAAGGAGAAGGAGGCCGCCGGCGCCGAACCGGAGACCACCAACAACCGCATGGAGCTGATGGCCGCCATCCGCGGCCTGGAGGCCCTCACCCAGCCCTGCCTGGTGGACCTCCACAGCGACAGCCAGTACGTGGTGAAGGGCATCCAGGCCTGGCTGAAGGACTGGAAGCGCCGGGGCTGGAAGAAGGCCGACGGCAAGCCCGTGCTCAATGCGGACCTGTGGCAGGCCCTGGACGCCCAGCTGGCCCGGCACCAGGTGGAAGCCCACTGGGTGCGTGGCCACGCGGGCCATCCCGAGAACGAGCGGGTGGACCGCCTCGCGAACGAGGCGGCCCACTCGATCTGACGCGCCCCTACCGCTGCCGCGGGAAGCGGTAGAGGATCTCCACCCAGGCCCGGACGGGCTTGCCGTCGCGGGTGGCGGGGGCGAAGGTGGACTTGTTGGCGGCCTCGATGGCGGCGTCGTCGAAGCCGTAGGGGCCGGGAATGCCCTGCTTCACCATGACCTTGAGGGGCTGGCCCTGCTCGCCCACGAAGACCCGCAGGTAGACGTCGTGCTCCTGGTTGGCCTCCCAGCGCATCTGCTTGGCCCGGAGGGGGAACATCGGCGCGACCTGGTTGACGACACGGGCGGGCTGCTCCACCACGGGGGCCGGGGCGGCGGTCTGGGGTGCCGAAGGCATGGGCCCGGGGGCCGCGGGCTTGGGGGCCTCCTGCATGGGCACGGCCTTGGGGACCTCGGGAACGGGCGCGGGCGGCGGCGGGGGCGGGGGCGGCGCAGCCTGGGCCACGGCGGCGGCCCGCGCCTCGGCGGCCTTCTTCTGCTCGGCCAGCTGCCGCTGCTGCTCCTCCGCCTGCTGCCGCTGGCGGTCGAGGTCGGCCTTGCGCTGCTGCGCCTCCTCCAGCTGCTTCTGCAGCTTGGCCTTCTCCTCGGCGGACTTGGTCTCGGAGAGCTGCTTCTGGATGTCGGCGGTCTTCTGGGCCTCGGCCTGGGCCTTGGCATTCAGGTCGGCCTGCTGCTGCTCGAGCTGGACCTTCAGCAGCTGGAGGTCCGCCAGCTGCTTCTGCATGGCGGGATCCACCTTGGGGCGGCCGAAGAAGATGTAGCCGAGGCCGAGGATCACCACGGCGGCAATCCCTCCGAGGATGAGCACCGTCTTGTTCTTCTTGCTCTCCTGCTCCTCGGCATGGCCGTCGATGTGCTCCACGCGGGTGGCGCCGCTCCGCAGGCTCTCACCGGCCGCGGTGTAGGCCAGGTAGTTGTCCCCCTGCTCGGCCTTCATGGCCGACGCGTCCCGGTCGTTCTCCTCCCGGAAGAGGGTGTGCATGAAGAAGGCCATGTTGAAGGTGGTGGGGCTGTACTCCCCGTCGTAGAGCACCCGCTCCAGCTCGGCGCTGAAGGCGTCCACGGTGGGGAAGGGCTGGCGGCCGAGCAGCAGCCGGCCCAGGAAGGCGCGGATCTCGGCCGGCAGGGGTGCCTCCTCCTGGGCGGCCTTGAGGGTGGCCCGGTCCAGGAGACCCTGGAGATCGCCGCCCACGGGGATGCGCTCGAAGGTGAGCAGTTCGTAGAGCAGGGCGCCCAGGGCGAAGAGGTCCTGCTGCAGCGGATCGTTCTCCGGCCCTTGCAGGTAGGCTGCCAGCTTCTGCTTCGCCATGGGGGCCTTGGCCAGCATGCTCTTGGCGAGGGCGGCGAAGGGGGCATCCACGACCTGCGTGGCGCCCTCGAAGCTCACCCACACGCTGTGGGGGCTCAGGATGCCGTGGCTCACGCCCTTGGCCTGCATCTGCACGATGCCCTGGGCCACGCCCTGGATGACCGTCAGGGCGTGATCCACGCCAAAGGGGATCTGCTCCACCTTGGCCTTCTCGATGAGCTGGGCCAGGGTGCGGCCGGGCACGTAGTCCCAGGCCACGTGGGGGCTCTTGCCCCCCTCCAGGCGGTAGCCCATGCCGAAGATGCGGGCTCCGCCCAGGAGCGGCACCACCCGTCCCGCCTCCGGCAGCCGGGTGTTCATGCCCGCCTGGAACAGCTCCTCGGAGAAGGTGCGCACCAGCACGTGCCGGTCGAAGTTGCTCCCCGCGATCACCACACCCCGGTGGATGCTGCCGAGGGGATCCCCGGACAATTCCGAGGCCAGCAGGTAGGACCCGAGGCGCGTATAGGTGCCCATGTCTGACTCCAATGGATTGCTTGGAAAGATAACGGGAAAGCCGAGATTCGCCTAGCCCATCGGCGCGTCAGGGCGGGAACATGATTCACGGGGCCGGCGGGAGCTCCCACTGGTCGCCTGCCTGGCGCCAGGCCAGGATCCAGAGGTTGGCTGTGGCGTAGACGGCGTTGGAAAAGGAGAGCTGGAGCTGGGCGTAGGGCACGGAAAGTTCGTCCCAGGGGCCGATGCGCCTGCCCGTGGCGGCGTCGAAGTGCTCCAGGAGGAGCTGGTTCCGAGCCTTCTTGAGGGCCAGGAACCGCTTCAGGGCGGGTTCCGGATCCACGCTGCCCCGCACGGCCCAGAAGGGCTCCTGGGTCACCACGAGGTGGGGGAGCTGCTCGTCCGCATAGCCCTCGAAGTCCTCCCGCAGGGGGCTCAGGCCCTGGACCGCCGAGGGATCGAGCAGGAGCTGCACCTGGTGGGCCAGCACGCCCAGCTCCCGGACGATGTCGTCCGGGCCGCGCCCTTCGTCGCTCAGCCTGAGCACGGTGCGGAATTCCGCGGCCACGGCCTCCGCCGTGGGAGGCTCGTCGTTGGCCACGCCCCGGGCTCCCTCCAGGAGCGCCTGGGGATGGGCCCGGAGGAAGGCCGCCATCCGCTTCGGGATGAGAGGCAGGGCCTTGGCCGTCTGGGCCTCGTGCATGCGGGGAGACCAGGCCCCGAGCGGGAGCGCGGCCAGGAGGAGGACCACCGGTGCGCGGCTCATGGCGCCTCGTCGGAAGCGGGGACTTCGGTCCCGGGAAGGTCGCGGAGGGGATCCAGGGGGATGCCCAGGGCCCGGAGGCGGTGCAGCAGGGTGGTCCGGCGCATGCCGAGGCGGCGGGCCGATTCGCTCTTGTTCCAGCCGGTGCCCTGAAGCGCCTCGAGGATCAGGTGCCGCTCCAGGTCCTCCAGGAAGCGTCCCAGGTCCCGGTGCTGGGGCAGGCTGGGGAAGGCCACCGAAGGCACCACGCCGGCCACGGAGGCCGGCAGGTCCTGGAGCAGGAGGCGCTCGGGATCGGAACCCAGAGCCATGGCCCGCTCGACGGCGTTCTCCAGCTCGCGCACATTGCCCGGCCAGCCGTAGGCCTCCAGGGCCTGCAGGGCCGAGGGCTCCACCTGCTTGAGGGGCAGGCCCAGCTCCCGGGCGAACTTGCGGATGAAGTGGGCCACCAGCACGGGGATGTCGTCCGGATGCTCCTTGAGGGGCTGGAGCTGGATGGGGATCACGTTCAGGCGGTAGTACAGATCCTCCCGGAACCGGCGCTGGGTCACCAGCTGGCCCAAGTCCTCGTTGGTGGCCGCGAGCAGGCGGAAATCCGCCTTCACGGTGCGGGTGGACCCCAGGGGCGTGAACTCCCGTTCCTGGATGACGCGCAGCAGCTTCACCTGGAGGCTGAGGGGCATGGTGCCGATCTCGTCGAGGAAGAGCGTCCCCCCCTCTGCCTGCTGGAAGCGGCCGGGGCGGTCCGTACGGGCGTCCGTGTAGGCCCCGCGCACGTGGCCGAAGAGCTCGTCCTCCAGCAGCGTCTCGGGAATGGCCCCGCAGTGGATAGGCACGAAGGGTCCCTGGGCCCGGGGGCTCCACTGGTGGATGGCCCGGGCCGCCAGCTCCTTGCCCGTGCCGGAGGGCCCCGTGATGAGCACCGTGGAGGGCGAGGGCGCCACCCGGCGCAGGAGCGTCTGGAGGTTCTCCCAGGCGGCGGAGCGGCCCACCATCTGCGGCCCGGAGGTCTGGCCCTGGATCTGCTCCCTCAGCCGCTTGTTCTCCTGGTTCAGCTGGGACTTCTCGATGGCCCGCAGCAGCGTGTGTTCCAGCTCCTCCGTCCTGAAGGGCTTGGGCACGTAGTCGTAGATGCCCATCTTCATGGCCTGGAGGGCGGTCTCCACCGAGGTCGAGCCGGAGAGCACCACCACCACCGTGTCCGGCTTGGCCACGGCCTGCCGGGCCAGTTCCAGGCCGCTGAGGTCGGGCAGCATGAGGTCCACCACCGCCAGGTCGAAGTGCTCCGTGCGCAGGCATTGGGTCGCTCGCAGCCCGGACCCCGTGCCCACCACCTCGTGCCCATGGCGGGACAGCAGGGTGCCCACCACTTCAAGGATGGTGGGATCGTCGTCCACCAGCAGGGCCCGCGCGGGATTCATCCCTGCCAGGGTCCCCTGGCCCGGAGGGCCCTGTCAAGGTTTGGACAGGCCGGCTAGACTCCTTTGATGCTCTCCAGATCTGCTTTGTGGCAGCGCCTGTCCGGGGCCTCCCTCTGGCCACTCGCCTGGGCCCTGGCCGCCGCCTGCGCCCTGCCCTGGCTCCTGCCGGAGAGGTGGGACGGGACGGTGGGCGCTTGGACCCTGGCCTTGGGCGGGTTCGGCTTGGCCCTCTCCCTCCTGCTGGTCCGCAGTCGCCACTGGGCGGTGATCCCCCTTTCGGCCATCCTCGTGGCCCTCACCTTCCTGGGCCTCCAGCGGCAGGCCCGATGGGAGTCGGCACTCCCTATCGGCTTCCAGGCCCTGGAGGGCCGCATCGACGCCCCCTGGACCCTCCAGGGCGAACGCCTCGCCACCCGCCTGGTGGTGGTCTCGCCCGCCAGCCTCCGGGGACTGGCCCTGCCCCTCACCGTCCCGGCGGACGGCGAGCAGGCACCGCCCGCCCCCGGGACGCGGGTGCGGCTGCGCGCAGAGCTGCGCCCTGTGGCTCCGGCCCCGGTCTTCCTGGCGGAGCGGCCCCTCTGGCGGGCCCGCAGCGACGAGGCCCCGCGCCGCATCCACCTGGCCTCCACCCAGCTCCTGGAACCGGCGGGCCCACCCTCCCCGGGCTGGCTGCTGCGCCTCCAGGTGTTCGTCCGCCGCCGCTTCGAGGCCCTGCCCCTGGACCCCACGGCGAAGGATCTCTGGGGCGCGCTGGCCCTGGGCATCCCACCCGCCGACGAGGCCCACTTCAGCGTCTTCGCGGAGAGCGGCACCATCCACATCCTGGTGGTCTCCGGCCTGCAGGTGACCCTGGTGATGGTGGCCGTGGAGGCCCTGCTGCGGCGCCTGCGGGCCCGGGGCGCCTCGGCCGGATCGATCCTCGCGGGCCTGCTCTACTGCGGCCTGGTGGGCTTCTCCGCCCCGGTGTGGCGGGGCCTCTTCATGGGCGTGGCCTGGGCCCTGGGGCGGACCAGCGGCTGGAAACTGCCGCCGGTGGCGGGCCTCCACCTGGCCCTGCTGCTCTGGCTGCTGGGCCATCCGGCCGCCGGCGCCGAGCCGGGCTTCCTCCTGGCCTGGTGGGCCCTCCTGGGCCTGCTCTGGGGCGCGGATCCCCTGGCCGGGTTGGTGGCACCGCTCCTGGGACGCTGGGCCCTGCCCTTTGCCCGGCTGGCTGCGCCCTGGCTCTCCACGATGCCCCTGCTGGCCCTGCTGCATGGCGGCGCCCCGCGCTGGGGCATCCTCGCCAACCTGCTGGTGCTGCCCCTGGTGGCCTTCCTGACCCCCATCTGCCTGTTGTTGATCCTGCTCCCCCTGCCTGGACTCACGCCCGCCGCGGCGGCCGTCCTCGCCTGGATGGGCGACCGCCTGGTGCCGGCCCTCACCGGCATCGCGCCCCTGGCCACCGGGATCCTCTGGCCCTGGATCGCCCTGGCCCTCGGCTGGCTGGCCCTGGCCCACCGCCAGGGACTCCACCGGCGCAGCCGCGCCCTGGCCGTGGCCCTGGTGGCCGGATCCCTGATCCTGCTGGGGACCCGGGGCACCGGGCGCGCGCCCGCCACCCTCAGCCTGGAGGCCCTGGACGTGGGCCAGGGGGACGGCCTGCTCCTGCGGGTTCCCGGGGGCGACGCCACCGTGGTGGACACGGGGCCCCTGCCCTGGAGCGGACGCCGCCTGGTGCGGGCCCTCAGCCGACGGGGGGTCCGGGAACCGGTCCACCTGGTGCTCACCCACGCCCACAGCGACCACGCCGGCGGCTGGGCCACCCTGGCCCGGCTCTGGCCCCTGGCCTCGACGAGCGTGCCCGCCACCTCGGAGGACGAGGATTCCTGGGCACCCTACGCGCCGGCCCGGTACGAGGCCGCCGGCCTGCTCCGCGGGGACGCCTGGCGGCGCGGCCCGGCGGCCTTCAGCGTGCGGTGGCCGCCGAAGCCCTTCGCCCTGCCCGACCCCAACATGGTCTCCCTGGTGCTCCGGGTGGACTGGCAGGACCGGCAGCTGTGGCTCATGGGCGACGCCCTGGCGCCCCAGGAGCGGGATCTCCTGGATCTGGGCGACCCGGGGCCCGCGCCGCACCGGCTGCTGAAAGTGGGCCACCACGGCAGCCGCAACGCCTCGGATCCCGCCTGGATCACGGCCCTGGATCCCGAAGTCGCGATCATCCCCGCAGGCCTGCGGAACCGCTTCGAGCATCCCCATGCCGAGACCCTCGGGACGCTGGCGGGCCGCGGGCTCCGGCCCTGGGTCACGGGCCCCTGCGGCGGCGTGCGCGTCGAGGCGGTGCCCGGCGGGTGGCGCATCGCCACTGGCGATGGGCGCCAGGCCTTCACGCCCGTTCGATGAACCCCGTCCCCCTGAGGGCGGCGATGAGCCGCAGGCTGCCCTCCGCGTGGTTGGCCTTCCACTGGGCCTGGGCCTCCGGTCCCACGTCGTTCACCACCACCAGGGCCGCCCCGAAGGGCACCCCGGCGGCCTCGCAGGCCGCGAAGACCCCCGTCAGCTCCAGGTGCTCCACCGGTGCCACGGCGGCCAGGGCCCGCGCCCCCTCCAGCGTCCGCGTGATGGCGGGCGGAACGGCCACGGTCCGGCCCGGCAGCGGGCCCTCCAGGGTGGCGGACCAGCGGGTCCGCTCGAGGGCCGGCCGGTAGGCGCCGCCGCGGACCTCCTCCAGGGAGGTCGCGATGGCCTCGGTGGCCCACAGGCACTCGAAGAGCCCCAGCCGTTCGTCGTAGCGCCCGCAGGTGCCCAGGAAGACCACGGCCTCGGGCCGGCGCTCCGCCAGGAGCCGCGCCGTCGTGGCGGCGGCGGTGAGGGCGCCCACCCCCGTGCAGGCCGTGTCCCAGCCGCGGGGGGGCATCTCGGCCAGGGGTCCGAGTTCGGGCGGGAAGGCGGCAAGCAGGAGGCCCATGCGCCATGGTCCCGCGGCGGCGCCTACCCGTCGAGGTGGGAGAGCGCCCAGACGGCCACCGGGATCGAGAGGCCGTTGCCCAGCAGCTTGTAGCGGGCCTCCAGCGGCACCTGCGCCGGGAAGCGGAACCCCTCCGGGAGCCCCAGGAGCCGGGCCACCTCCGGGGGCGAGAAGCGCCGGACGCCCTTCGCCGTGCGAAGGAAGGAGCCGCTGGCCACGTAGCGCTGCCCGTAGCCGCCGATGAAGCAGGTGCTCCGGCGGTCGTCGGCGGTGACGAAGTCCATGCCGTGCCAGTGCCGGGCCAGCGTGGCCTCAGGCAGGTAGAGGGTCCCGTCCTCCTCCGCATCCAGGAACTCGGCGATCCGGCGCGGCGGAAGATCCGGGAGGGGCCGCGTTTTCAGGGGCTTCCGCGACGCCACGACGAACACGCGGGGACGCTGGTTGGGCCAGCCGAAGCGGCTGGGGCAGGCCTCCAGGTCGAGGCGGTGGAGGCCGTGGGCCCGGAGCCGCTCCGACAGCAGGGCGTGGGCCCCGGAACCCAGGAAGCCGCCCACGTTCTCCAGCACCAGCCGCTCCGGCGGCAGCTCCGGGAAGAGGTCCAGGAGGTGCCGGAAGGCCCGGCTGCGCCGGTCGTCCAGGCCGTCGTGGTTGCCCATGCGGCAGAAGGGCTGGCAGGGCGGGCTCAGGAGCCAGGTGTCGGCGCCGTGGGCCGCGAGGTCCCGGGCCGGGATCGTGGCCAGCTCGCGGGCCCTCGGATGTTCACCGTGGTTGAGCGCGTAGGTGGCGTTGGCCGCCTCGTTCACGTCGTAGGCCGTCGCCACGAAGCCCCGGTCCCCGAGGGCGATCCGCCAGCCCCCCAGGCCCGAGAACAGCTCCAGGGCGCGCATCATCCGCAGCCGCAGCTCCCGCAGCCACCGCAGCCGACCAGGGACACCGTCGTGGCCTTCGCCAGGGTCCGTCCTTCGAGGAACAGCCAGGCGGCCATCGCCACCCCGGCCGCAGGCGCCGACCAGGGGAAGGCCAGCCCCAGCAGGCCGCCCGCCAGCAGCAGCCCGGCCAGTCCGGCCAGGGTCCGGGCCCGCCCGCCATCCTGGGCCAGGGAGGGATGCTGGTCCCGGGTCCCCCGCTTTCCCATCCAGAGCCCGAGCCAGGCCACCAGGGCGGTTCCTGCGAGCGCGAAGCCCGGGGCGCCGGGACGGGGTGCATTGCCTTCGGTCCAGGCGAGGATGGAGGCGATGGCCAGCCCTAGCGCCAAGAGCCGGAGGAGGTGGCTGGTGATGCGGAGGGTGCGGCG
>DASVZU010000275.1:0-12166 GCA_036391515.1 Holophagaceae bacterium | reverse complement strand
GGTCCTCCTGGCGGCCCTGGTCTTCGGGGGCCTCGCCGTGCGCGAGCGGATCCGGGCCGGGGAGCAGATGGCCTACGCCCAGCGCTTCGCCCAGGAGGCCGAACGCATCGAGGCCCTGGCCCGGTACCTCCGGCTGCAGCCTGCACGGGATCTCAGTCCGGACCAGGCCGATCTCCGCTCCCGGGTGGCGAGCCTCCAGGCGGAAGTGCGCGCCGCCGGTTCCCTGGCCGAGGCCCCCGGCGCCTACGCCCTGGGCCGGGCCCATCTCGCCCTGGACGAACCCGCCGGGGCCCGGCAAGAACTCGAGCGGGCCTGGTCCCTGGGCTTCCGCACGCCGGAGGCGGCCCACGCCCTGGGCCGGGCCCTGGCCGCCCTCTACCAGGTGGAGGTGGGAAAGGCCTACGGCCTGCCGGACCCGCAGATGCGGCAGCGCCGGATCGAGGAACTGGACCGGACCCTGCGGGAACCCGCCGCCACCTGGCTGCGGCAGGGGGCCGCCGCCACGCTGGAGCCCCCGGCCTACCGCGAGGGCCTGCTGGCCCTCATGCAGGGGGATGCCCGCCGGGCCGTGGACCTGGCCCAGCAGGCGCAGCGGCAGGCGCCCTGGTTCTACGAGTCCCTGCGGCTGGAGGCCGAGGCGCAGATCGCCGAGGCCCACGGACTGCAGGATCCCCGGCTGGCCGACAGCCTCCTGGGCCGGGCCGGGGGCCTGCTCGCCCAGGCCGAGGCCCGCGCCCCCTGCGACGTGGACCTGCTGCGGCTGGAAATGCGGCAGCGCCAGGAGGCCGTGGCGCGGGGGTGGCAGACGGGTACCGATCCCGAGAAACCCGTGGCTGCTCAGATTACCGTGGCCGATCGCTGGCTCACGCTCGAGCCCACCTCCGCCCAGGCGATTGCCTGGCGCGCCCGCGCCCGGGCTGAGGAGGCTCGCTTCCTCACCTTCCGCGAAACCGATCCGGCTGCCTGGCTGACCCAGGCGAAGGCCGATGCCGGCGAGGCCATCCGGCGAGATCCCACCGAAGTCGAAGCCTTCACCGCGCAGGCCTCCGTCTTGCGTACAGAGGGCTATCGGTTGTTAAGCCAGGGTAAGGATGCTTCAGAGCGGTTGATGAGTGCGGTCACCACCGCCGATCAGGGCCTCCGCCTCGACCCAGGGCACATCGTCCTGCAGAACATCCGCAACTCGGCCCTCATCGCGTGGATTGACCAGGCCCGGCTGAGGGGCAACTTCGATCGGGCGGCGGCCAGTCCCTACCTGCAGGAGGCCATCGAGGTGGCAAGGGCCCACCCAGAGGAGGCCTACTTCCAGGCCAACCTTGGTGGCCTGGCGCAGGCCATGGCCAGGGCCGAAGTCGCCGCCGGGCTGGACCCCTCCTCCGATGTCGAGACGGCGGTGGAGGCCTATGAGTCCTGCCTCAAGTCCCAGCCAAACCACGTGGCCTTCCATCGAGGTGTTCTCATCGCGCTCGCGGCCCGGGCCAAGGCCCTGGCCACGGCCGGGCGGGATGCCGAACCTGTCGTAGAGAAGGCCCGCTTGGCCTTCCGACGGGCCCAGGAGGCGCGGGTCCCGTTGGCCACCTTGGCTCCCTACCTGATGGACGCCCTGCTCGCGGAGGCGACGCTGGCCGTGAGGCAGAACCGGGATCCGGAACCCTTCCTCGCGGAGGCGGGCCGTCTTCCGATGAAAGGGGGCCTGGATGCGGAGGACCCTGTCGGTACGGGAACGATCCAGCTCCGGTACATCTCCTTTCGCCTTCGGTATGGTCGGAAACCGCAGGCACCGGAATCGAGGCAGGTTGGCGAGGCGCTCACGCGCTCCCTGGTCCGATTCGGTTCCCAGGATCCCGATGTCTGGATGGCCCTGGCCCAGTTCCAGGAGGCCTGTGGAGACCCTGCCGCCGCGGCCAGATCCCAGACGCGGGGCAGGGCCTTGAATCCACACTGGCAGGATTTCTAGCCGTTGATGACGTTGATGGTGCTCTTGGTCAGGTAGGCCGGCGTGGTACTCGTAGTCTTGGGAGCATTCCAGATGGTGGTGACCCAATCCTGAGTCATCAGGAGCTCCGGCTGATCCCCGATCAGGGAGGCCGCATTGGGGAAGGCGCTGATCGGTCAGGACTGGGTAAAGCGCGGCCAGAGCCGCAGGCGATCCGATCCGATCGCAGCTCTGTCGGGTTACACCGGAAATCGTTACCCGCGGAGCGCGGCTATTGGGGAATGGCTTCCAGAGGTGTCGGGATCAGCCGTTCGATGAGTTGATGACGTTCTTGCACAGGAAGGCGGGCGTCGTCCCGTCCTCCTTGGGGAGGTTCCAGAGGCGCTCGATGAGCTCGGGCGTCATGAGGATGTCCTGGCTCTTGCCGATGAGCTTGGCGGCCTGGGGGAAGCGGCGGAGGAAATCCTCGCGCGTCATCCGCTTGCCTTCGGCGGGGCCGCCCTTCTCATAGAACTTGCCGAGGATCTTCACGCCGCGGTCGCTCCAGGCCAGGGCGTCGCTGTCGACGGGATCCAGCGTATGGATGCGCGTGGTGCCGTCGGGCATGAGGACGTTCAGGGTGATGCCCGTGATCTTGGGGCGCTTCGGGGTCGTGCGGGTCGCCATGGCGTCTCCGGAGTGGGGTGAAGGGGATCTGGGGCCGGGCTCAGGGCCGGGGCACGGCCTGCAGCAGCTGGGCAATGGCCTGGTCGGTGGTGGCGCCGTCGGCCTCGCTCTCGAAGGTGAGCAGGAGGCGGTGGCGCAGCACGTCCGGCGCAAGGTCCACCACGTCCTGGGGCAGCACGTGGTCGCGGCCCTGGAGGAAGGCCAAGGCGCGGGAAGACGCCTGGAGGGCGAGGGAGGCCCGGGGGCTGGCGCCGCAGCGGAGCTGCTCCTTGCCCTTCCAGGGCTTGCCGTGGCCGGGGCGGGTGGCCTGCACCAGGCGCACGATGTAGGCCCGGATGGCCTCGTCCATGCGGACCTGCTCGGCCTGGGCGCCGGCGGCCAGCAGGGCCACGCCATCCACCACGGGGCGCACCTCGTCGCCCGTGAGGTGGGCGCGGCGGAGCACCTCGATCTCTTCCTCGTGCTTGGGGTAGTCCACCCGCAGCTTGAAGAGGAAGCGGTCCATCTGGGCCTCGGGCAGGGGGAAGGTGCCCTCCTGCTCCAGGGGGTTCTGGGTGGCCAGCACGAGGAAGGGATCCGGCAGGCGGAAGCTCTCCTCGCCCAGGGTGACCTGGCGCTCCTCCATGGCCTCCAGCAGGGCGGCCTGCACCTTGGAGGGCGCGCGGTTGATCTCGTCGGCCAGGAGGAGGTTCGCGAAGACGGGCCCCTTCTTCGGCGTGAAGGTGAGGGCCTTGGGATCGAAGACCAGGGTGCCCACCACGTCGCTGGGCAGCAGGTCCGGCGTGAACTGGATGCGCCGGAAGCTGGTGTGGCTGGCCGCCGCGAGCGTCTTGATGGTGCGCGTCTTGGCCAGGCCGGGCAGGCCCTCCAGCAGCACATGGCCGCGGCAGAGCAGGGCCACCACCAGGCGATTCAGCAGCAGGGGCTGGCCGACGATCACCTTGCGGCATTCGGCGAGCAGGGACTCGAGGGTGGCGTTGGCGGCGTTGGGCATGGTGCGACCATTCTGCCCCCGGGCATCCGGATGGGGGAACCCGCAATCGTCGGCGGCCGGGAACGGGGGGGATTACCATGGGGCACGTCCCACCGGGGGAGCCGTGCTCCGACCCGCCATGACACCGGTCCCAGGAGACCACGCGGTGCGCTACGTGGGGGACCGGCTGCGGGTGGACCTCGCCCATCCCGCGCCGGGCCAGCCGGGGTAGCGGGCCTTCCTGCGCACGAACCTCACTCGCGGGGCGCGGGCCCGGGAGGAGATCCTCGCCCTGGCGGGCACCCTGCCCGAGGCCCGGACCTTCGCCGGCGCCGCCTGGCGGGATCTCCCCCTCCACGGTGAGGAGGGCGGCTGGTCCCTGGATCTGGCGCTCACGGAGGCCGGCCACTTCCGCGCCAAGGCCTACGCCGTGGACCCGGCCGGACGCCAGCACTGGCCGGAGGGGGAGGATCTGGGCGTGAGCGTCCTGCCGGACCGGCTACGCACGGCAAACCTGGTGTACTGCGCCTTCCCCCGCATGTTCGGCGCGGGCCGCGCCCTGCGGGAAGCGCGGGATCCGGCCCGGGAGGCCACCTGGGCGGAGCTGGACGTCCAGGGGATGACGGTGATCCCGCCCTCCGGCACCCTGCGGGACCTGGCCGCCTGCCTGCCCCACATCTTCGACACCCTGGGCTGCCGCATCCTGCACCTGCTTCCCGTGGGCCCCGTGCCCACCACCTTCGCCCGCATGGGCCGCTTCGGCAGCCCCTACGCCCAGCTCGATCTCACGGCCATCGACCCGGCCCTGGTCGAATTCGACCGGCGCACCACCGCCGTGGACCAGTTCCGGGAGCTGGCGGACGGCGTTCACCTCCGCGGCGGCATGCTGCTTCTGGACATCGTGGTGAACCACACGGGCTGGGGCTCGCGGCTGATGGAGACCCACCCGGAGTGGTTCCGCCGCGACCGTGACGGGACCTTCCACAGCCCGGGGGCGTGGGGCGTCACCTGGGGCGACCTGGCGGAGCTGGAGGGCGGGCCGCCGGCCTTCTGGGAGACCGTGGCCGAATCCCTGCTCACCTGGTGCCGCCGGGGCGTGGACGGCTTCCGCTGCGATGCGGGCTACATGGTGCCCCTGGAGGTCTGGCAGTACCTCGGGGCGCGGGTGCGCCGGGAGTTCCCGGACACCCTCTTCCTCCTGGAGGGGCTGGGCGGGGCCTGGGAGACCACGGAGTGCCTGCTGGGCGAGGGCGGGATGCAGTGGGCCTACTCGGAGTTGTTCCAGAACCACGCCCCGGCCGACGTGTCGGCCTACCTGGACCACTGCCTCCGGCAG
The DNA here is from genome assembly GCA_036391515.1 of Holophagaceae bacterium. Classification (GTDB taxonomy): domain Bacteria; phylum Acidobacteriota; class Holophagae; order Holophagales; family Holophagaceae; genus Geothrix. Next base: position 7,255 of record DASVZU010000275.1, on the reverse strand, counting down.
GCGCCGCGCCTGGGCCCCCTGGTGCACTACAGCGAGACCCACGACAACGACCGTCTGGCCCTGCGGGGGCCGGCCTGGTCCCTGATGCGCAACCGCCTCTGCGGCCTGGCCAGCCAGTGCGGAGCCTACGGCTTCAGCGCCGGGGTGGAGTGGCTGGCGCCGGAGAAGCTGGACGTCCACGAGGCCCGCGGGCTGGCCTGGGGCGCCGAGCCGAACCTGGTGGCCGAGCTCGCGACTTTGAACCGGCTGCTGGCGGACCACCCCTGCTTCTTCGATGGGGCGAAATTGGCGCGGCTGAGTCCCGGCGATTCGCCGGTGCTGGCCCTGGCTCGCCGTTCCGGCGAGGGGCTGGACGCCTGCCTGGTGCTGGTGAACCTGGACCCGCACGGGGCCCGGGAACTGGACCTGCCCGAAGCCGATTGGACCGCCCTCGGCGCCCCGGCCCACGACCTCCTGGGCGACCCGCCCGGCCTGCAGCGGCTCGAGGGCCACCTGCGGTTCAGGCTCCAGCCCGGCGCGGCGCACTGCCTGGCCCCGCAGGCCGCGCCGCGGGGGCTCGCGGGCGAGGCCTACCGGACCCGACGGGCCCAGGCCGCATGGGCCTTCCAGCGGCTGGCGGAGGCCCTGCCCGCCGAGGCCCTCGGGCCCTGCGACTGGCGCTGCCTGGCCGAGCGGGTGGAGCGGGATCCGGCCGCCTTCCTCGCTGCCCTCACCCGGCTGGATCCGGCCCGGGCCGCGGGAGACCTGCTCGCGGCGCTGGACGCCGCCTCGACCGGAGACCGCTATCCGCCCGTGGTGGCCTGGGGGCCGGAGGACACCGCCCGCATCGTCCCCGTGCCGCCGGGGCACTGGGTGCTCGTGGCGGACGTCCTGCCCTTCTCTGCCACCCTCCGCCAGGATGGGGCCCTGGACCTGAACCTGCGCTCGATCCCCGCGGCGGGCCGGCACTGGGCCGCCCTGCCGCCACGCGGCCCGGATGGAGAGGGGGAAGCCGAGCTGCATCTCGACCGCTTCGGCGAGGCGGGGCCGCCGGTCCGCGGGACGCTGCGGTTCTGCGCCGGACTCCCCAGCTTCGCGGGGCACGGGGAGCGGGGCCTGGCGCTCCTCACCAACGGGCGCGGCGGCATGGCGCGGCTCCATGCCGATCTCGGCGCCGTCGCCTCCAAGTACGACTGCCTGCTGGGGGCGAACCTCCATCCGGACCTGCCCTGCGACCGCCACATCCTGGCCAAGCGGCTGCGGGCCTGGGTCATCGCCGATGGCTTCCTTACGGCCCTCGACGCCGGGAATCTCGAGCGCTTCGAGCCGGGGCCGCCGGCCCGCTGGGTCTTCCGGGCCCACGCGGGGGATGGCCGGACCGTGCCCATTGGCCTCGACGCCGGGATGCCGCCCGGCCGGAACGCCGTGCTCCTGCGCTTCACCCGGGGGGCGGGGAAGGGCGCCCTGCCCGAGACCTGCCGCGTGCATCTCACGGTGCGCCTGGATCTGGAGGACCGGGGTTTTCACGAGGAGACCGTCCGCAGCGCGGCGCTCGACGCCCACTTCTCCGCCAGCACGCGGGCCCTCCCGGACCGGCCCGGCTTCCGGTTCCGGCCGGCGCCGGACCGGGAGCTGCGGGCCTGGTGCGAGGGCGGAACCTACCATCCGGAGCCGGAATGGAGCCCTCGCAGCTTCCATCCGGTGGAGGCCTCCCGCGGACTGGCGGCCCTGGGGGACGCCTGGAGCCCCGGCTGGTTCGAGCTGCCCCTGCCGGCGGGCGGGGGGCTGTCCATCGCGGTGGATGCGGAATCCCCGGAATCCCCGGCCGCGTTCCCGGGCACGGCCGCACCGCCCACCCGGGGCCCCGAGGAGGACAGCTTCGGCCGGCAGCTGGGGACGGCCTGCGCCGCCTTCCTGGCGCGGCGGGGGAGCGGCACCACCGTCATCGCGGGCTACCCCTGGTTCCTGGACTGGGGCCGGGACACGCTCCTCGCCGTGCGGGGCCTCCTGGCCGGGGGCTGGCACCGCGAGGCCCTGGACATCCTCCGCACCTTCGGGGCCCTGGAGCGGCGGGGGACCCTGCCCAACCGGCTGGCCGCGGCTGACGACGCGGACCGCGACACCTCGGACGCGCCCCTGTGGTTCGCCCTGGCGCTGGAAGAGGCCTCGATGGCCCTGGGCCCCGACGTCCTCGCCGCGGATGCCGGCGGGCGCAGCCTGCTGTCGGTCCTGCGGAGCGTGGCGGAGGGCTACCTGGCCGGCACGCCCAACGGCATCCGCGTGGATCCAGCTTCGGCCCTGGTGTGGAGCCCCGCCCACTTCACCTGGATGGACACGAACCACCCGGCCGGCACACCGCGGGAGGGCTATCCCGTGGAGATCCAGGCCCTGTGGATCCGCCTCCTGCGCCAGCTGGCGCACCTGGGGGTGCCGGGGCGGGGCGAGGGCTGGGACACGCTCGCCCTGCGGGCCGAGGCGGCCCTGGACCGCTTCTGGCTCCCCGCCGCCGGCTGGTACGCCGACCTGCTGGCCGCGCCGTCGGGGACGCCGGCCGCCCGGGCCGTGCCCCAGGACCACCTCCGCCCGAACCAGCTGTTCCTGGTGAGCCTGGGGCTCCTGCAGGGGCCGCGGGCGAGGCGGGTGGTGGGGGCCGCGGGCCGGCACCTGCTGGTGCCCGGGGCCCTGCGCAGCCTGGCGCCCCTGGCGGTGGGTTCCCCCCTGGAGATCCGCGATGACGCGGGCCGCCCGCTGAACGATCCCCTGCGCCCCTACTGGGGCCGCTACGAGGGCGACGAGGACACCCGCCGCAAGCCCGCCTACCACAACGGAACGGCCTGGGTGTGGCTCCTGCCCACCTACTGCGAGGCTCTGGCCGCGGCCTGGGACCAAGCGCCGGAGGCGGTGGCCGCCGCGCGGGCCCTGCTGGGGAGCCTGGAGGTCCCCCTGGCGGAGGGCTGCGTGGGGCATCTCCCTGAGCTGCTGGACGGCGATGCGCCCCACGCCCAGCGGGGCTGCGACGCCCAGGCCTGGAGCGCCACGGAGGCGCTGCGGGTGTGGCGTCGCCTTTCGGAGGGCCTGTGGACGGAGAGGCCGTGACGGACCCGGATCGCTTCCACCCCTGGCTGGGGCCGCTGGACCACCACCTGCTGTCGGAGGGCACCCACCGGCGCGCCTACGAGAAGCTGGGGGCCCATCCGACTGTGCTGGACGGCGTGGCGGGGACGGCCTTCGCGGTCTGGGCGCCCAGCGCGCGCCGGGTCAGCGTGGTGGGGCCTTTCAATGACTGGGACGGCCGGCGCCATCCCATGCGACCCAGCGACTCCGGCGTGTGGGAGCGGTTCGTGCCGGGCGTGGGCCCTGGCGAGCTCTACAAGTTCGAGCTGGCGGGGCCGCGGGGCGAGCCGCTGGCGCTGAAGGCCGATCCCTTCGCCTTCCGCTGCGAGATCCCGCCGCGCACGGCCTCTGTGGTGCACGGGCTGGGCCGGTACGCCTGGGGCGACGGTGCCTGGATGGAGGGCCGGGGCCGGGTGCCCATCCACCGGGCGCCCTTCAGCGCCTACGAGGTGCACCTGGGCTCCTGGCGCCGCCGCCCGGACGGCCGCTACCTGAACTACCGCGAGATCGCCGAACAGCTCATCCCCTACGTGGCGTACCTGGGCTTCACCCACGTGGAGCTGCTCCCCGTGGGCGAGCATCCCTTCTACGGCTCCTGGGGCTACCAGCCCCTCGGGCTCTTTGCGCCCTCGGGCCGCTACGGGACGCCGGAGGACTTCAAGGCCTTCGTGGACGCCTTCCACCAGGCGGGCCTCGGCGTGGTGCTGGACTGGGTGCCCGCCCACTTCCCGGAGGACGCCCATGGGCTCGCCTTCTTCGACGGGACGCACCTCTACGAGCACGCCGACCCCCGCCAGGGGCGCCACGTGGACTGGGGCACGCTGGCCTACAACTACGGGCGGCGGGAGGTGCAGAACTTCCTCATCGCCAACGCCCTCTACTGGCTGGACCAGTACCACCTGGATGGCCTGCGGGTGGATGCCGTGGCCTCCATGCTCTACCTCGACTACAGCCGGAAGGACGGCCAGTGGGTGCCGAACCGCCACGGGGGGCGGGAGAACCTGGAGGCCGTGGCCTTCCTGCGGCGGCTGAACGAGACGGTGTACGCGGAGCATCCCGATGCCTTCACCATCGCGGAGGAGTCCACCGCCTGGCCCATGGTCTCCCGGCCCACCAGCGCCGGCGGGCTGGGCTTCGGCTTCAAGTGGAACATGGGCTGGATGCACGACACGCTGCTCTACTTCTCGCGCACCATGCTGCACCGCCGCTACCACCACGACGAGCTGACCTTCAGCATGCTCTACCACGGCACGGAGAACTACGTGCTCCCCCTCTCCCACGACGAGGTGGTGCACGGGAAGCGGAGCCTCCTGGGCCGCATGCCGGGCAGCGAATGGGAGCGCCTCGCCAACCTCCGGCTCCTGCTGGCCTGGACCTTCGCCCACCCGGGGAAGAAGCTGGTCTTCATGGGCACGGAACTGGGCCAGGAACGCGAGTGGAGCCACGGCACCGCGCTGGACTGGGAGCTGCTGGACCGTCCCGACCACAAGGGCATCCACGATCTCCTCCGCGATCTCAACAGCCTCTACCGGGCGCGGGCTTCGCTCCACGAGGGGGACTGCGAGCCCGGGGGTTTCTCCTGGATCGAGGCCGGCGACCGCGCGAACAGCGTGCTCTCGCTGTTGCGTCTCGATCCGGCGCCTGGCGACTTCACGGCCGTGATCCTCAACTTCACAGCCCTGGTGCACCGCGGCTACCGGGTGGGCGTACCCGCCGCCGGAGCCTTCGAGGAATGCCTCAATACGGACGCGCCGGCCTACGGCGGGCAGGGCTTCCTGAATCCCGGGAGACTGCGTCCCGAATCCATTCCCTTGCACGGTCACCGCCATTCGATTCCGCTCACCCTCCCGCCCCTCGGCGCCGTATTCCTGCGGCTCGCCGAAGGGGGAGTAGAATAGGCGCCCCACCTTCGGGACATCGAGGCTCAGCCATGGAACCCCTCCGGCAGAAGCTCGAACGACTCACCCAGAACCTCTGGTGGACCTGGCGGCCCGAGGTGCGGTCCATCTTCCGGGACCTGGACCTCGACCTGTACCAGCGGGCCCACCGCAATCCCATCTCCGTGCTGCGCCAGATCGACACGCGGCAGATGGAGAACCGGGCCATGGAGGTGGATGTCCCCGCCCGGATCGACCGGGCCCTCCGCCAGCTGGACGAGTTCCTCCACCCGGTCACCACCTGGGGCCTCTTCCACGCCGGGCCCCTCAGCACGCGGCCGGTGGCCTACTTCTGCATGGAATTCGGCATCCACGAGTGCATCCCCATCTACTCCGGCGGGCTCGGCATCCTGGCGGGGGACCACCTCAAGGGCGCTTCGAACCTGGGCGTGCCGCTGGTGGGCGTGGGCCTGCTCTACCACCAGGGCTACACCAGCCAGGTGCTGGACGGCACGTTCTGGCAGCAGGACGTGCTGGAGCCCTTCGATCTGAGGGACCTCCCCCTGCGGCCGTCGCTCACGCCCAAGGGCGAGCCCGCCCGGGTGGGCGTGGAGCTGCCGGGCCGGACCGTCTGGGCCCAGGTGCTGGAGGCCTGCGTGGGCCGTGTGCGGCTCATCCTGCTCGACACCCGCGATCCGGCGAACAGCGAGGCGGACCAGGCCCTCGCGGCCCGGCTCTACGGAGGCGACCAGCGCATGCGCATCCAGCAGGAGCTGATGCTCGGCGTCGGCGGCGCCCGGGCACTGCGGGCCCTGGGGATCACCGCCAGCGTGTTCCACCTCAACGAGGGCCATACGGCCTTCGCGGTGCTGGAGCGGGCCCGCCACCGGGTGCAGGCCGACGGCCTCGACCCCTGGACCGCCCTGAAGGAGGCCGCCGCGGCCACGGTCTTCACCACGCACACCTCGGTGGACGCGGGGCACGACCGGTTCCCGTCCGACCTGGCGGAGGAGCACCTCCGTCCCCTGGCCGAGGGCCTGAAGCTCCCGGTCCAGGACCTCCTGAGCATCGGCCGCGTGAACCCGGCGGACCACGGATCGCCCTTCATGCCCACGGTGCTGGCCCTCCGGCAGTCCTCCCGCGCCAACGGCGTCTCGGCGCTCCACGGCGTCGTGTCCCGATCCATGTGGACGAGCCTCTGGCCCGGGCGGCCGGAGGCGCAGGTCCCCATCGGGCACATCACCAACGGCGTGCATGTGTCCACCTGGCTGGCCACGGAGATGGACCAGTTCTTCGAGGCGCGCATCGGAACCACCTGGCTGGACGGCATGGTGCACCCCGACCTCTGGACGAAGATCGAGGGCGTGGACTCCGCCGAGATCTGGGAGATCAAGCAGGTGCTCAAGGCCCGGATGCTCCGGTTCGTGCGGGCCCGGGTGGCGGCCACCCGGGCCCGCCAGGGCCTGCCGCCCCTGGATCCGCCGCCCCTGGATCCCGATGCCCTCACCATCGGCTTCGCCCGCCGCTTCGTGCCCTACAAGCGGCCCGACCTGCTCTTTACGGATCCCGACCGCCTGGCGGCCCTGGTGAACCATCCGACCCGGCCCGTGAACCTCATTTTCGCGGGCAGGGCCCACCCCGCGGACCAGAAGGGGAAGGGGCTCATCCAGAGGGTGAACCGGCTGCTGGAGGATCCCCGGTTCCGGAACCGGATCGTCTTCGTGGAGAACTACAACATCCACGTGGGGCGGAACCTCTACCAGGGGGTGGATGCCTGGCTCAACAACCCCGTGCGGCCCCTGGAGGCCTGCGGCACCAGCGGGATGAAGGCGGTCCTGAACGGCGCCCTCCACATCTCGGTGCTGGACGGCTGGTGGGCCGAGGCCTTCGACGGGAGGAACGGCTTCGCCATCGGCAGCGGCGAGACTCACGCGGACCCGGAGATCCAGGACCGGCGCGACGCGGAGGCCCTCTTCCGGGTGCTGGAGGAGGAGGTGGTGCCCTGCTACTACGACCGCGATCCCTCCGGCGTTCCCCGGGCCTGGGTGAAGCGGGTGAAGCGCTCCATCCGGACCCTGGCCTGGCGCTTCAATTCCGACCGCATGGTGATGGACTACGTCCGGCACTGCTACCTGCCCGCCGCCGTGGCCGCCTCCTGCCAGATGCCACCGGCCTGATCAGCCCCCGTTCCGCATCAGGTCCCCGTAGAGGTCGAGGTACTCGCGGGCGGCGCGGGGCCATCCGAAGTCCTGGGCCATGCCCCGTTTCTGGAGGTCCGTCCAGGT
>DASVZU010000274.1:0-31311 GCA_036391515.1 Holophagaceae bacterium | reverse complement strand
ACCGCGTACTTCTCCAGCAGCTTGAGGCCGGGGGTGGTCTTCCGGGTATCGAGGATCCGGGCCCCGGTGCCGGCAATGGCCTCCACGAACCTCCGGGTGAGCGTGGCCGTTCCCGACAGGCGCTGCAGGAGGTTGAGCATCACCCGCTCGGCCTGGAGGATGCCATGGCTCGATCCGCGGAGGCGCATGACCTCCGTGCCCCGGACCACCTTCTGACCCTCGGCCACCGGAAGGTCGGCCCGGAGGGAGGAGCAGACCAGGTTCATCACTTCCATGGCCATGGGGAGGCCGGCCACCACGAGGTCCGCCTTCGCCAGCACCCGGGCCGTCATGGGGTGGTCCGGCACCGCGGCGGTCGTCCAGTCCTGGGTGCCCCAGTCCTCGCGCAGGAAGGCCCGGAGCTGGTCGCGGTAGGTCTCGGGATGGGGCGGATGGAACATGGGATGACCTGTTCAATGGGCCTGGTGGTTGGACCGGGATATACAGGATAGTCAGGATGGAGGGGAGCCATGGCAATCCAGACGGAACGGCACGTCCTGCAGGTCTCCGATGGCACGGAGATGGCCCTTTTCGCCGCCAGGCCCGGACGGTCCGCCGCCCCGGGGCTGCTGGTCTTCCAGGAGGCCTTCGGGGTCAACGGACACATCCAGGGCCTCTGCGAGGCCTTCGCCCGGGAGGGCTGGCTGGCCGCGGCGCCGGAGCTCTACCACCGCACCGCGCCAGGAAGAACCTTCCCCTACGACGACATCGCCTCGGCCCGGCCCCACATGCAGGCCATGACCGACGAGGGCATCCGGGCCGACCAGCAGGCCGCCTACGACTGGCTCCATCGCCAGGGGTGCCCGGGGGTCGGCGCCATCGGCTACTGCATGGGCGGGCGCATGGCCTTCCTCGCCAGCGCGAACCTGCCGTTGGCCGCCGCCGTGTCCTACTACGGGGGCGGCATCCAGAACCTGGGGGACCGCGCCGCCGGACTCCACGGCCCCATGCTCCTGCACTGGGCCGGGCGGGATGCCCACGTGACCCCCGAACACGCCAGGGGGGTGGAGGACTTCCTCCGCGCCGCTGGCCGCCCCTTCATCTCCGTCCACCATTCCGAGGCGGACCACGGCTTCAACTGCGACGAGCGGAAGAGCCATCACCCGGGGAGCGCCCGGCTGGCCCTGGCTGTGACCCTGGCCTTCCTGCGCGATCATCTACACTGACCCTTTCCACGGGAGCTCCCATGGCCTTCCTCGCCATCGACATCGCCGACCGCCTCGCCTGGGTGACCATCCAGCGCCCGGAGAAGCTCAACGCCCTCAACAACGAGGTGCTGAAGGAGCTGGAGCAGGCCTTCGCGGAGCTGGAGCAGGATGACCGGGTGGGCGCCGTCATCCTCACGGGCTCGGGCGAGAAGGCCTTCGTGGCCGGCGCTGACATCGCCGAACTGAAGTCGCTCGACACCGCCAGCGCCCGAGTCCAGGCCCTCCGCGGCCAGGCCGTGTTCCAGCGCATCGAGTCCATGCCCAAGCCCGTGATCGCCGCCGTGAACGGCTTCGCCCTGGGCGGCGGCTGCGAGCTGGCCCTGGCCTGCCACATCCGCGTGGCCAGCGAGAACGCGAAGTTCGGCCTGCCCGAGGTGAGCCTGGGCATCATCCCCGGCTACGGCGGAACCCAGCGCCTGCCCCGCCTCGTGGGCAAAGGCGTGGCCCTGGACCTCATCCTCTCCGGCGAGATGCTGCCCGCCGCCGAGGCCCTCCGTGCCGGCCTCGTGAGCCGCGTCTTCCCCCTGGCCGACCTGAAGGCCGGGGCCGAGAAGCTGGCCCGCACCATCCTCTCCCGCGGCCCCCTGGCCCTCCGAAGCGCCCTGGCCGCCGTCAACGAGGGCATCGAGATGCCCCAGGACCAGGGCCTCCAGTACGAGGCCGCCCTCTTCGGCCTGCTGGCCGCCACCCAGGACATGCAGGAGGGCATGGGTGCCTTCCTTGAGAAGCGGGCGGCCCAGTTCAAGGGGCTTTGATTCCCATTCGCAGAGCCTCGCGGATATGGTGGTCGGAGGATCCGGAGACACCATGAGGCGGGCTGGCATCGGCCGAGGATCCCTTCCCGCGGTGGAAGGGATCCTCGCGTGGTTCCACGTCCTCCTCCGGGCCCTGGTGGCCTTCTGCCTGCCGACCCTCCTGGCCCTGGCCGGCACCGCTCCCAGGAAGGTCGTGGTCGGCATCAACCGCGACTATCCGCCCTACGAGTACCTGGACGCCTCGGGCCGCCCGGCGGGCTACGACGTGGACCTGCTGCGGGCCCTGGCGGAGGTGGAGGACCTGCAGCTGGAGTTCCGCGCGGACACCTGGGACGGCACCCTCCAGGCCTTCCGGTCCGGCCGTCTCGACATGCTGGCCGGAATGCTGCACTCCCAGGCGCGGGAGGCCTTCGCGGACTTCTCCACCCCCCATCTGGTGGTCCACTACAGCATCTTCGTGCGCCATGGCGACCGGGGGATCGGAGGCGAATCGGACTTGCCCGGGCACAGGGTCCTCGTGGAGCGCGGGAGCCAGATGGACGACCACCTCCGCGCCAGCGGGCTGGGGGCCTTCCTGGAGCCGGTGGATTCGGAACCTGAGGCCCTCCGCCGCCTCGCCGCCGGCCAGGGGGATGCCGCCGTGGCGCCCCAGCTGGAGGGGCTGGTCCTCGCGAAGCAGGACCACCTCCCCATCCAGTCCGTGGGCGGGCCGCTGTTCACCCGCCAGCTCTGCTTCGCCACCCGGAAGGGGGATGCCGAGCTCCTCTTCCGCCTCAACACCGGCCTCGCGATCCTCAACCAGACGGGGCGCTACGCGGAGCTGTACCAGGGCTGGTTCGGCCACCTCGAGCCGGATCCCCGGGAAGGCCGGGCGCTGGCCCGGCGGGCGCTGGCGATCCTGGGCATCGTCGCGGCGGCCCTGATCCTCGTGGCCATCTGGAACCGGTCCCTGCGGCGCCAGGTGACCCAGGCCACGGCGCGGCTGCACCAGGCCAACCAGGAGATCCGGGATCGCGAGGCCCACCTCGATGCCGTGATCCAGAACCTTCCCGTGGCCATCTTCGGCAAGGACCCGCGCCGGAACTACGAGTTCACGCTCTGGAACGCGCGCAGCGAGCAGATCTTCGGATTCGGCAAGGCCGAAGTGCTGGGGCGATCCGATCACGACCTGTTTCCCATGAGGCAAGCGGCGTTCTTCCGGGCGAAGGACGAGGAGGTGGTCCGGTCCGGGCGGATCCTCGACATCCCCGAGGAGCGGGTCCTCTCCAGGTCCCTGGGCGAGATCATCCTCCACACCCGGAAGGTGCCCCTGTTCGATGCGACCGGCACCCCCATCCTGCTCCTTGGCATCTCCGAGGACATCACGGACCAGAGGACCATGGAGGAGGCCCTCCGCCAGGCCCAGAAGCTGGAAAGCCTGGGCGTGCTCGCGGGAGGGATCGCCCATGACTTCAACAACCTCCTCACGGCCATCCTCGGGAACCTCGGGCTCGCAGGCCTCCACGCCCCGGAGGGGCACCCGGCCCGCCCGTTCCTCCGGAGCGCGGAGGCAACCACCCTCCGCGCCGCAGAGCTGACCCGCCAGATGCTGGCCTATTCCGGCAAGGGGGTCTTCGAGGTGAGGCCCGTGGACCTCAACCAGGCCGCGGGCGAGATGGCCAGCCTGCTGAAGGTCTCCATCTCCAAGAAGGTCGCCCTCCGGTTCCAGTTCGCCGAGGGGCTGCCCGCCATCGAGGCCGACGCCGCCCAGCTCCAGCAGGTGGTCATGAACCTGGTCACCAACGCCTCGGAGGCCATTGGCGAGGAAGAAGGGGAGATCCTCCTGGCCACGGGGAGAGCGGAGCTGGATGCCGCCCAGGCTGCGGCCCTGCACCCGGGATCCCCGATCCCTCCCGGCCCCTACGTGTTCCTGAGGGTGGAGGACTCGGGGGCGGGCATGACGCCCGAGGTGCTCTCCCGCATCTTCGATCCCTTCTTCACCACCAAGTTCTCCGGGCGGGGCCTCGGCCTGTCGGCCATGCTGGGCATCCTCCGCGCCCACCACGCCGGCATCGGCATCCGGACCGAACCCGGAAGGGGCACGGAATTCAGCCTCTACTTTCCCGAGAGCTACCCGGTGGCTCCCCCGGCCGCCGCGCCGTCCGGCTCCCCGCCTCCGCTCCGCGGGCGGGGCACCATTCTGATCGCGGACGATGAGCCGGAAGTGCGCGCCACCACCGCGGCCGTGCTCCGGGAGGCCGGCTTCGAGGTGCTGGAGGCCGCCGACGGCCAGGAGGCGGTCGAACTCTGGCAGCGGGGCGCGGAACGGATCCGCGCCGTGCTCATGGACCTGACCATGCCGCGCATGGACGGCCGGTCCGCCGCGCAGGCCATCCTGGCGGTCGACCCCCGCGTCCGGATCCTCCTGACCAGCGGTTTCCCGGCCGATTCGGAACCCCGGCTGGCGGCCGGAGCCGAACTGGCCGGCTTCCTCCCGAAGCCCTACCAGTCGAAGGATCTCCTCGCGGCCCTTCAGCGGGCCCTGGAACCGTCCTGAGGAGCGATCGCGGGCGGCTCCCCGAGCCCGAGCCGGTCAAGCTCGGCCGCCATCCGCCCCGTCACCATGCACCAGGCCATCCGGTGGTCGCAGAGCAGCGACTTCATGGGATGGCGGAAGGTGGCCGGGCGGTTCCGCTCGATGGCGAAGTGGGCGTACCAGGCGCAACCGTAGGCCACCACCGGCATGAGCCACAGCCACCGGGGGTGGCCAGTGGCCAGGCCCGCGAGTCCCAGCGCGAGGTAGCCCAGGGTGCCGGCCAGATGCCAGGCCCGGGTCCGGGGATGGCGGTGCTCCCCCAGGTACCAGGGCCAGAACTCGGCCAGCGTCATGGATCCCCCTACCTTCCCTTCGCAGCCCCGGAGGTGCCCACCGAGGCGGTCTGCTCGTTGTTGTTCTGGTCCACGGCCTTCACCAGGATGCGGTCGCCACGCACCTGATCGCGCGGCACGAGCACGTCGAACCGCTCCTCCTGCTGGTCGAAGACCCGGTCATCCGGGGCGATCTGAAGCCAGTGTTCCCCGTCCGCGCTGACCGCCGCCTCCTTCAGAAGGGAAGTCTCGTCCCGGGCCGTGAACTGCACGCGCAGGCCGCCGGCTTCGGGGGTGGCGGTGAGGTTCGAGATGGCCGGCGGGGTGTGATCCACGAGGAAGGGCGGCGTCACCCACAGGCTGGTGAGGGCCGCGTTGAAGGGGGCGGAGGGCGCGTCGGAGGCGGTGACCTCCAGCCGGTAGCGGCCGTCCGGAACCGGCAGCGTGTCGAAGGTGAAGAACCGCTCCTTCCAGCCCTTCTCCAGGACCATGGGCGACCCGTGCTCGGGGACCAGGCGGATGTCGAAGGAGAGGGCATCCCCGTTCGGGTCGTTCACGTGGAAGACGAAGCTCTGGCCCCCGCGGCGGAAGCTGCGCTTCTCGGCGCCCGCGTAGCCCAGGGCGGGGATGAGCTTCTGGGTGGCGAGGGGTACCCGCTCGATGCCGATGTCGTCCGGCGGGGCGTTGCGGGTGATGACCAGCCCCGGCGGCATGATGTCCACCCCGGCCCAGACAGGAGCCAGGTTACGCGGGGCCCAGTGCAGGTCCACGCCCTCCACCACGGGGGTGGCGCCCCCGCGGGTGCTCGTGAGGCGCAGGCGGAACTGGGCGCAGCGCGCCGGCGGGAGGGCCGGGCGCTCGCCGCTGCGGAGAGGGGGCGTCCAGGGGCTCCAGGTGGCGTCCGGCGTTTCGGTGCTGCCAGTGCGGAACTGCAGCTCGACGTTCGTCCCCTGAGGCAGTTCGGTGGTGAGGTAGGCACGGCCCCAGTCGGCCAGGGGTGTGCCCTGGATGATCCGGGATTCCAGGGTGCCCTCGGTGGCCTGGGCCTCGGAGAGCAGGTGCAGCTCGGCCGGGTTGGACCCCACCACCAGCATGTCCCCGCCCGAGGGGAGGAAGGCCGTGGCCTGGGCGGTGCCCAGCTCCTGGAGGGAGGCGAAGGGATCATTCCGCCGCTCCCCTCCCAGGGGAATGCCGAAGATCCGCGAACGGTTGCCCGTGCCCACCAGCAGCTGCCCCTTCCACGAGGCCAGGGCGTACACCTGGCTCTGGGCGCTCTGCCAGAGGGTTTCCGGAACCCGGTCGCGGTCCATGCGGATGACCGCGGAGCGGGTGACCGTGCTGGTGTCGGCGGCCTGGAGGTAGCCCTCCCGACGCTCCAGCTGCCCCGTGCTGAACTTGGGTGTCAGGCCGTTGTCGGCCCCGACGTAGAGCTGGCCGTCGACGACGGCCAGGGCCCTGACCTCCTCGAAGGGCGTGTCCATGAGGGTCTCGAGCCGATCCCCCTGGCGGCTGTACCGGAGCACCAGGCCCCGGCCGTGGCTGCCGAGGTACCATCCCCCCTGCCCGTCCGGAGCCAGCGCCGTGAAGGCCGTCTCGTCCGGGAGGCTGGCCAGGAGGCGGCTGCCGCCTTCCCGGGCCTGCACCAGCACAGCGCCCCGCTCGGCCCCGCCGGCGGCGAGGACATTGTCCCCATCGATGGCAAGGGACCAGACCACCTTGGCCTCGATATCCGCGAAGGGCTTCACGTCCCCGGCGGCGGTCATCCGCAGGAGCTTGCCCTCCCCGGTGGGGGCCACGATGAGATCCTGCCCCAGCCGGGCCATGGCGAAAACGATGCCGCCCTTCACCTGGCCCACGGGGCGCACCTGGCCCCCGCTGTAGCGGAAGATCTTCCCTTCCGTGCCCGCGGACAGGTAGGCGCCGCCGGTGCCGTCCGGCACCGCCGACCAGATGACGCCCTCGGGGAGCTGGGCCACGCGCCGGAGACTGGGGGCCAGGGTCAACCGGCCGTCGGCGCCCACCCGGACCCCCCGCGTCTCGGCGCCGAGCCAGTCGTTGAAGGACGAGAAGGTGGCGGAGGGCTGGTCCGCGGCGAGCGTCATGCCCACGAGGGCGGGGAGGAGGAGCTTCATCCAGCGCATGGTTCCCTTTCGTGAATGCCCGTCATCCAGTCCTGAACGGCGATCCTACTCGATCTCGACTTCCATCTGGCTGAGGCCCCGGACCTCCCGGTCGAGGGGCAGCACCGCCCGGCCGATGACGTGGCGCTGCAGCCTGTTGCCCGCTGCGGAGCCATTGTCCCCCACCAGGGAGGCGATGGTGGGCGGGATGCCCTCGATGCGGGCGCCCCGCAATCCGGCGCCGGGCTGGGCCTGTACCAGGAGGGCGTAGGCGTGGTTGTTCCGCAGGGCGCCGTTGAGGAGGCGCACCACGTCGCCCAGGCTGGTGACCTGCACGGCCCGCTGGTCCGGGTCGGCGGCCGTGAGGCTGAACCCGTCGCCCACCATGAGAATGGCCTTGCCCTTGGCGGCGGACAGGGGCACCTGGATGTTGAAGGTGGCCGTCTCCCGGACGCCCTGGATGTTCTGGAGCGTCACCAGGACGGGCAGTGTCTCGCCCCGCTTGGCCCGGGCCTTGAGCAGCCGGACGTCGGCGATGCCGGCGAGGTCCAGGCGCTCTTCGGCCTTGATGTTCAGCGAGATCCCGTCGATGGTGGGCTTCTCGAAGGGATTCAGGGTCACGGCCTGGAGCATGGCCCCCACGTACTGGGCCATGCGCCCGGCATTCAGGTCCGCGATGACGTTCTCCACCTGGATGGGATTCTGCCCGGCCAGCTTGATGTTCCCCTGCAGGGAAAGGCTCTGGAACCCGGCGCCGCGGATGTTGCTGTCGAGCACCTGGGCCACGGCGGTGGCGGCCAGCACCGGCGTGAGGATGGGATTGTCCATGAGCTCGAAGCGGAAGTTCAGGGTCCTGCGCCCGCCCAGGTTCAGGCCCACGCGGAGGGGGACCATCCGGGGCTCGGCCCCCAGGAGGCCGGCCACGCCGGAGCTGCGGTCCAGGCGCAGGGCACCCACCTGGGCCACGGGCATGGCCATCTTGAAGGAGCTGGAGTAGCTGGGCACCACCGTGGCCACCGTGGCGGACCACAGCGGCAGATCCAGGGGCCCCAGGTTGAAGAGCTGGTGGCCGAAGAGGAGCACCCGCTTGCCGGAGACATAGGTGATGGTCCCCGCCGCCGTCATGTCCAGATCCCCCTGCATGAGGGAGATGGCCGCCATGCCACCGGGCTCCAGGGGGCTGGCCTCCTCCTTGCCCGTGGTGGGGGACAGGGCCGGCGCCGCGGCGAAACGGATGGGCAGGCCCGACCACAACTTCTGGGTCTCCGGGGACAGGGGCGTCCCGGCCACGGCCATGGGAAGGGCCTCGGCCCCCTCGCCGCCGAGGAGGACATCCAGCGGGATCATCTGCCCTTGCAGGGCCGACTTGAGCACCTTGGGCGGTTCAAGCTTGGGCAGGATCAGGGGTGTGCGGCTGGACGGGGTCTCCGGGATGTCCCGCAGCTGTTCCAGCATTTCTCCGATGGGCGTGACGCCGCCGATGGCTTCCTTCTCGAACTGGATGCCGGTGCTGAGGGCCCCGATGAGTTTCCCATCGATGTAGCAGGGGCTGCCGCTCATGCCCGCCAGGATCCCGGTATCGGCCAAGGGTCCCCCGCTGGCCTTGATCATGATGCGGCCGCGTCCCGGATAGGCATTCCGCTGGACGCCCACCACCTCGAATTCGAACCGTTCGATCTTGCCGCCCTGGAAGACCGTCCGGCCGTAGCCCTTCATGCCCGCCCGGATGTCCGAAAGGGCCATGGTGGCGGGTGCCTGGGCGGCGATGGGGAGGGTGATGGCCAGGGCGAGGACTGCCAGTCGCATGCGGATCCCGTGGGAAGCTTGAAGCCTATCAGGGTCCGTACTCGAGAGAACCTGTCTCAACCCGGTTTGCCCCGTCGTGACCATCTGGTGTCCTGTGTGATGTTTTCGTTCCCTCACCAATTGGTCTCTTTTGCCAGGGGGGGGTCTCCGGTAGCCTAGGCCCGAGGAGGAACTTTCCATGCGTCCTAGGCATTTACGCGGTTCATCCATTCTCGCCTTGCTGGTGGCAGCGGCGCCCCTCTGCGCCCAGGGTGTCTCCGCCCAGCTGGCCGGGCGCGTGCTCGACAAGCAGGGGGCCCCGATTGGAGGCGCCACGGTCGCCATCCGGAACATGGAGACCGGATTCCTGCGGACCGTCCAGAGCGATGCAAATGGTCGCTACCTGGCCTCCCTCCTGCCCGTGGGCCCCTACCAGGTGACCGTCACGAAGGGCGGCTACCAGACCGCCAGCAATGTGAAGGTGAACCTGAACCTTGGCGACGCCGCGCCCCTGACCATCCGCCTGGCCCCCGAGACCGGCGCCGTGGTCGAGGTGGTGGCCGCCACCGCCCAGGTGGATGCGGACCGTGCCAGTGCCGCCGCCTACATCTCCCCCGACAACCTCGCCAACCTGCCGGTCCTGAACCGGTCCTTCACCAACCTGGCCACCCTGACCCCCCAGGTGGTGGTCGACAGCAGCCGCGGCAACCTGGCGATCGCCGGCCAGCGCGGCGTGAACACCTCCATCAACATCGACGGCGCCGACAACAACGAGCCCTTCTTCGGCGGGGCCCTGGGCGCGGCCGAGGGCAAGACGCCCTTCACCATCTCCATCGAGGCGATCCGCGAGTACCAGGTGATCACCGACGGCGCCTCCGCCGAGTTCGGCCGCATGGGCGGCGGCTACGTGAACGCCATCACCAAGAACGGCACCAACGACTTCGGCGGCAGCCTCTTCTACTACATCCGGCCCCGGAGCTGGGTGGAAGCGGGCCCCACCCTGCGCCAGCCGAACGGCACCACCACCAGCTACCCCGTGGGCCAGTTCAAGCAGGAGCAGTTCGGCTTCAGCGCCGGCGGCCCCATCGTCAAGGACAAGCTCTTCTACTTCGTGGCCTATGACGGTCAGCGCTATACCAGCCCGATCCACCAGGTCTGGGGCGGCACCCGCCCGGTGACCCTGAATCCCGCCAACCCTTCGGACGCGGTCCTTCTTTCCAAGGGTGGCGACTACAGCAGCAAGGCCGACTCCGACGTGGTCTTCGCCCGCTTCGACTGGAACCTCACCCAGGACCAGACCCTCCAGTTCCGCATCAACCACTCCAAGTTCAGCGGAGACACCGGCTCCGGCACCACGGCCGCTTCGGAGAACCGCGCCTCCGACGACGTGACGACGGATGCCTACGTCCTCCAGTGGAACTGGGTGCTCAGCGCCAACTGGATGAACGAGGCCCGGATCAGCTACACCAAGGACGACATGCCCCGGGCGACCTACGCCAAGGGGCCCGAGGTCAGCATCAGCGGCGTCGGCTACTACGGCGCCTATCCCTTCGACCGCACCTACAACACCAAGCGCACCCAGTTCCAGGAGAACCTCAGCTACGTTACCCCCACCCTGCAGATCAAGGGTGGCATCGACTACAACGCCATCGACGTGTCCGAGTTCTTCGCCGGCAACTGGCAGGGCGTCTACTTCTTCGACAACCTGGCCGCCTTCGAGGCCGGCAACTGGACCACCTACCGCCAGAACTTCAGCCTGATGCCGGGCACCGGCATCCAGCAGGCCGGGCTCTTCAGCACCAGCTACAAGCAGGAGGCCGCCTTCATCCAGGCCGACTGGCGCGTGACTGACACGCTGAAGCTGGGCCTGGGCCTGCGGTGGGACCGCCAGGAGAACCCCAATTACCCGATCCTGGACATGAGCAACGTTCTGTCCACGTCCATGCCGGTGACCGCCAAGATCCCCAGCGACAGCGAGTTCTCGCCCCGCTTCTCCTTCACCTGGAATCCCTCCTTCGACCAGGGCAAGACCGTGGTGCGAGGCAGCATCGGGCGCTACGTGAGCACCACGCCTGCGGTGTTCTTCTACCAGGTGTACGCCGCCAACGGCATCCGCACGGGCTCGGTGGACTTCAAGGCGACCGATGCGGCCACCTTCGGCATCCCCCGCGGCGCGAGCTTCAGCCCCACCAACCCGTACTGGTTCCCGTCCTTCCCCACCGGCGGTGTCCTCCCCAAGTTCAACATCTGGACCTTCAGCCCTGATTTCAAGAACCCCTACACGGACCGCGTGAACCTCGGTGCCGAGCGCCCCTTCTTCCACGACCTGGTCCTGGGCCTGTCCGCCACCTACGCCAAGGGCAGCCGCCTCGAGCGCACTGCCGACCTGAACATCGGCACGCCCACCATGGGGGCCTACGGCCGCCTGCTCTACCCGGCCCGCCCGAACACCACCTACGGCACCATGGGGATGTACTTCTCGGATGCCACGAGCCTCTACCACGCCTACACGTTCAGCATGAAGTACCACAAGGACGGCAGCGACTTCGACGCCCAGCTGTTCTACACGTACTCCATCAACAAGGACAGCGACTCCAACGAGCGCAACTACTCCGGCATCACCATCCAGGATGCCGGCAACCTGGGCGCCCAGTGGGGCTATGCCGATACCGACCGTCGCCAGGTGCTGACGGGCTACATGAGCTACCTGGACCGGAACTTCTCCGGCATCCTGGCCTCCCTGTCCATCCGCTACCAGACGGGCACCCCGTACTCCCTGGTCTACAACCGGGACATGAACGGAGACGGGAACACGTCCAACGACCGCTTCTACGCGAACGGGCAGGACTCCGGCCGCAACACCTTCCGGACCGGTTCCCAGATGACCATGGACCTCGGCCTGCGCCGGGACTTCCACCTGGCCCGCCGCCTGAAGATGACCCTGTCCATGGACGTCTTCAATTTCCTGAACCGCCAGGACACCTACCTGGCGACCGCTATCCATACCGCCACGCCAGCCAGCACCGACGCGGCCCCCAGCCTGGACCAGTCCCAGGTCTGGATGGGCGGTGCCCGCCAGATCCAGGTCGGCGCGCGGTTCGCGTTCTGATCCGGTTGCCACGCAGGACAAGGGCGGCGTTCGCGCCGCCCTTTTTTTTCGCTAGGCTGGTGGGATGCGGATCCTGATGCTGGGCGATGTGGTGGGTGAACCGGGGCGGCGGCTGGTGGAGGCGCACCTGCCGGCCCTGCGCCGGGAGACCTCGGCGGATTTCGTCGTGGTCAACGGCGAAAACGCCGCCCACGGTCACGGCATCAGCGAATCCATCGCCCGGGAGTGGTTCGACGGCCTGGGCGTGGACGTCATCACCACCGGCAACCATGCCTTCGACGTGAAGGGCATCGAGGGGTACTTCCGCCAGGAGCCCCGCCTTCTGCGGCCCGCCAACCATCCTCCCGACACGGCCGGGAACGGCTGGGTGAAGCTGCACACCGCCTCGGGGGCGGAGGTGCTCGTGGTCAACCTCATGGGTCGCGTCCACATGCCCCCCTGCGAGTGCCCCTTCCGCTGTGTCGATGCCATCCTCCAGAAAGAGCGGGCCGATCTCGTGCTCGTGGACATGCACGCGGAGGCCACCAGCGAGGCCCAGGCCATGGGTCACCACCTGGACGGCCGGGCCGCCGCCGTCCTCGGGACCCACACCCACGTGCCCACCCTCGACGCGAAAATCCTGCCCGGCGGCACCGCCTACGTCTCGGACATCGGCATGACCGGCCCCTATGGCGGGGTCATCGGCATGAAGAAGGAGTCCAGCCTGGGACGGTTCCTCAAGGTGCAGCGCCCCAAATACGAGGTCGCCGAGGGCGACCTCGAGCTTCACGCCATCCTCGTCACCACCGACGGGAAGCGGGCCACCGGCATCGAGCGCATCCTCCGCCGGCTCTGATCCTGCCTGGACGGAAACGGCTCAGCGCATTCAGCGGGAGAACCGCCTGAGCATCCGCATGTTCCGCCGGTAGGCCTGGCCACGCGTGAAGTTGATGGCCACCTGGCGGGGGAAGCGGGTGATGGAGCTGGCCAGGGTGATGAACGTCCGGACGGTCTGGGCGGCGCCCCGGCCCTGGCGGCTGGCGTTGTCGTAGTAGACCATCAGGGCCTGCCGCATGGTGGTGCGCGGAAGGTTGAACAGGCCGTAGCTCTCGATCACGTCGTGGTTGATCCGGCGGGTGCCGTCCTGCTCGGTGACGATGAGGTCCTCTGGGCGGATCTCCTGGGTCATGGCGGCTCCTCGGATCACCAGTGTATCGGCCTGACCGGCCGGCAGCTCAAGCCCGGCCCGCCACGGCGGATGAACGGGCGCCCGGTTCCCCGTGGAAGCGCCCTATTCCTCGAGTTTCGGGAAGAGGAAGCCCGCCAGGGCGGCCCCGATCAGGGGCGCCATCCAGAACAGCCAGAGCTGGGACAGGGCCCAGCCGCCCACGAAGAGGGCCGGTCCCGTGCTGCGGGCCGGGTTCACCGAGGTGTTCGTCACCGGGATGCTGATGAGGTGGATGAGGGTCAGGCACAGCCCGATGGCGATGGGGGCGAACCCCGGGGCCGCCTTCTTCGCGGTGCTGCCCAGGATCACCATCAGGAAGAAGAAGGTCATCACCACCTCGGTGAGGAGGGCGGCACCAAGCTTGTAGTGTCCGGGGGAGTGCTCCCCGAAGCCGTTGGCGGCGAACCCGCCGATGGCCGAGCCGTTGCCCGTGGCGATGACGTAGAGGATGGCGGAGGCAGTAACGGCGCCCAGCACCTGGGCGATCCAGTAGCCCACGATGTCCTTGTACGGGAACCGCCCGCCCACCGCCAATCCCAGGGTCACGGCCGGGTTCAGGTGGCAGCCGGAGATGGGACCGATGGCGAAGGCCATGGTCAGCACGGTGAGGCCGAAGGCCAGACTGACCCCGAGCAGGCCGATGCCCACGCCGGGGAAGGCTGCGGCCAGCACCGCACTGCCGCAACCGCCCAGCACCAGCCAGAGAGTCCCGAAGAATTCCGCAACAAGCCGCTTGTCCACAATGCCTCCCATGGGAAGAAACAGGCTGTGACCGGAAGTTCGGGGCCAGTCTAGCCCTCCGGACCAGGGATTCAAGCGGAGGGCATCAGGAAAGCCGGGTCCAGCCCTCCAGGTACAGCCCGAAACCCGGGTCGGTGGCCGCCTTCTGCTGGACCAGGGCCCGGATCTGGGCCTCCTCCGCCTCCAGCTCCTCGGGGGTCAGGTGGCCGGAGAGGGTCATGGCCCGCAGCCAGACCAGGAAGGTCGTGAGCGCGTCGAACTGGTTGTAGCGGACGATGCCGGCCACGTCCCCGGCCCGCCAGAGGTCGATGACGCTCTTCCCGTCCGTGCCCAGCTTGCCGGGAATCCCGCAGGCCGTGGCCAGCTCGTGGAGGGTGGAGGACGCCTTGCCCCAGCTTCCCGCGATCTCGCGGAGGTCGATGTGCTGGTTCCCGTAGCGGTCGAAGAAGTCATCCTTGGCCCACTTGTCCGCGCTGCGCCCCAGGCCGGGGATGGAGAGCCGGTGGACCATGGCCCGCTGCACGAGGATGGGCAGGTCCGCATCCCGGCTGTTGAAGCCCACCAGCTGGGGCTTCTTGTCCGCCAGGGCCACGAGGAAACGGCGCAGCAGCTCGCCCTCGGGCAGGGGGTCGGGCCCTTCCGGGAGGGCGAAGAGCCGGTGCTGGACCTCGCCGTGCTTCACCGTCCGCACCACCGCGGCGATGGACACCACCCGGCAGAGGATGGTCTTCAGGTAGGGCCTGGGCTCCGCCTCCGTGGCCCCTCCGTAGGCCCACATGCGGGCCGTCACCTCGTCGTCGGGCATCTCCCGGGGCAGGTCCAGCACGCGCCGTCCGGTGGCGGGATCCGGCACCCACTCGGCATCGAAGGCCCACAGGGATTCGTGCATGCGGGGTCGCAGCATCGGAGGCTCCTACCGGTCCACGGCCCACTTGCCGCCGCCGCCGATGGCGCAGGCCAGGGTGGCCAGCAGCCGGAAGAGGCCGGACGGGCTGTGGAGCACGCCCGCGCCGTGCATCCAGCCATGCACCAGCGGCCATCCCACCAGCCCCACCAGGACCGCGGCCATGAGCCAGGTCCAGAGCCCGATGAGCACCAGGACCCCGCAGATCATCTCCAGGAGGGCCAGCCCCCATCCCGCCACGTTCCCGAAGGAGATGGCGCCGTGGGCGTGGCGGAGCACGGCGAGGCCCTGCAGCAGGGCCATGCCGCCCACCGCCAGGCGCAGGAGGAGGAGGGCCCAGTCGGTGCGGGTCTTGGAAGCGGCCATGACGTCTCCGGAATGCCTCTTCAGTGTAGCCTTGGGTCTCCCCGGATCCGCCATGCCCCTGACCCTCGCCTTCGACGCCGACGACACCCTCTGGCACAACGAGACCCTCTACGCGGAGGCTCAGGAGGCCTTCCGGGGCCTCCTGCGCCCGTACCACGACGACGCCTGGATCGACGCCCGCCTCCACGAGACGGAAATGCGGAACCTGCGGCGCTACGGCTACGGCATCAAGGGGTTCACCCTGTCCATGCTCGAAACGGCCCTGGAGCTCACCGAGGACCGCCTGGATGGCCCCGGGGTCCGGAAGGTCCTCGACCTGGGCCGGGCCATGCTCGACCAGCCCGTGGAGCCCCTGCCCGGCGTGGCCGAGGTTCTCGGGGACCTGGAGGCCCGCTTCGACCTCATGCTGATCACCAAGGGGGACCTGTTCGACCAGGAGGCCAAGCTGGCGAAGTCCGGCCTTGCCCCCCATTTCTCGAGGGTCGAGATCGTCTCCGAGAAGGACGAGGCCACCTACGCTGCCATCCTCCAGCGCCACGGCCTCGATCCCGCCGCCTTCACCATGGTGGGCAACTCGGTGCGGTCGGACATCCTCCCGGTCCTGGCCCTGGGCGCCCGGGCCGTCCACATCCCCTACCACCTGACCTGGGCCCACGAGGTGGTCGCCAGCCCGCTGGGAGCCCCCTTTCCCGTCCTGGACTCCATCCGGCAACTCCCCGCCCTCCTCGCGGACTGGTGACGGTGCCATCCGCTATGCTGGTTGGGTTGGAGGAACCATGAACATCCAGACCATCGGCGTCATCGGCGCGGGCCAGATGGGCAACGGCATCGCCCACGTCTTCGCCCAGTCGGGCTACCAGGTCCTGATGCAGGACATCAGCGAGGCCTTCGCCGCCAAGGGCGTGGCGAGCATCGACAGGAACCTCCACCGGGGCGTGGACAAGGGGAAGATGACGGCGGACGAGAAGGCCGCGGTCCTGGGGCGCATCCGCACCACGACCAAGCTCGAGGACCTCGCCGGCTGCGACATCGTCATCGAGGCCGCCACCGAGAAGTGGGAGGTCAAGAAGCAGATCTTCGAGACCCTCGACCGGGTCTGCCGCCCCGGCGTCATCCTCGCGTCGAACACGAGCAGCATCTCCATCACCAAGCTCGCGGCCGTGACGAAGCGCCCAGAAGCCTTCATCGGCATGCACTTCATGAACCCCGTGCCGGTCATGCAGCTCATCGAGGTCATCCGCGGCCTGGCCACCGGCGATGCCACCTTCGAGGCCGTGATGGACCTCTCGAAGAAGCTCGGCAAGACCCCCATCCCCTGCAACGACTTCCCTGGCTTCGTGAGCAACCGCGTGCTGCTGCCCATGATCAACGAGGCCATCTATGCGCTCTACGAGGGCGTGGCCAGCGTCGAGAGCATCGACGGGATCATGAAGCTGGGCATGAACCACCCGATGGGTCCCCTCACCCTGGCCGACTTCATCGGCCTGGACACCTGCCTCTTCATCCTCAACGTCCTGCACGAGGGGCTGGGCGATCCCAAGTACCGCCCCTGCCCGCTCCTCATCAAGTACGTGGATGCCGGCTGGCTGGGCAAGAAGAGCGGCCGCGGCTTCTACGACTACAGCAAGGCCTGATTCTCCCAGGGTCATGCGCCGGGCAGCCCTGGCCGTCCTCGCAGCCCTCGCCCTCGGGGCGGAGGAGCCCCTCCACGAGATGGGGCCCTTCCCCACGCGGGAGATGTTCCCGCTGTACCTCCCGACCATGGCCTACCAGCCCGTGGACCCCGTGCCCCTGGGCCGGGGCCGCTGGCGGTGGGCCCTTCACTGGGTCGAGGCGAACACGTTCCAGTTCTCGGACCTCTTCGAGAACCAGGCCCCGCGGGATGCCTCGGGGCGCATCGCCGTGACCGAGGCGGCCTTCGCCGCCCGGGTCGCCCTGCACCCCGAGGTGCCCACCCTCTACTTCTTCGATGAGGAGATCGCCCGCTTCGAGCTGGAGGGCCGGTATGGCCTGTCCGACCGCACGGACCTCTGGTTCCGGCTCCCTGTGCAGAACCACACGGGGGGCTTCCTCGACCCCCTCATCGAGGACTTCCACCAGATTGGCTTCGAGCAGTACGGCCGGGACCTCGTGATGCAGAACCAGGTGACCCTGGCCGTGGCGCAGTTCGGGAAGGTGATCTTCTTCAACGATGAGCGGATCCTGGGGAAGACCCAGGACCCTGTCCTGGGCCTCACCCATCGCCTGCTGCAGACGCCTGCCTGGACGCTCTCGGCGGCCTTCAGCCTGAAGCCCCCGCTCACCCACACCTACGATGTGTACCGGTCGGGCTGGGACCAGAGCTACGGGCTCACCGCCCTCTGGCGGGCCGCGCCCCGGCACGTCTTCTACGCGGGTGGAGCCTTCGTCCAGCGCCCCCACGGCAGCCCCGACTACACCGCCATCGGGTTCCGGGATGGGGTGGGCCTCCATGCCGCCTGGGAATACCGGCGATGGCGGCGGGCCCAGCCCTTCCTGCAACTCTACTGGCAGAGCGGCTACCTGCCGCCCCGGCCCTACCAGCACTTCGACCAGCCCAGCCTCCAGCACGACCTGGGCGTCCATTGGCACTGGACGCCCCGCACCACCCTCACCTTCCACTACATGAACAACGTCAGCCACTGGGGGAACACCGCCGACATGGCCCTGGGCGCCAGCCTGACGGCGCATTTTTGAGACGGTGCCGGTAGAATATGCGATCGAATCATCCGCAAGGAGCAGCCATGGCCACCGCACGCGTTCGTGAAATCCTTTCCTGGTACAGCTCGGAGAATCCGGGCGTGAAGGCCAACCTGGCCCGGATCATGAACCACGGGCGCCTGGCAGGCACCGGCAAGTTCGTGATCCTCCCCGTGGACCAGGGCTTCGAGCACGGTCCCTCCCGCAGCTTCGCCCCCAATCCGGGCGGCTACGATCCCCGCTACCACGTCGAGCTGGCCATCGAAGCCGGCTGCAACGCCTACGCCGCCCCCCTGGGCTTCATCGAGCACGTGGCCTCCGAGTACGCCGGCGAGATCCCCCTCATCCTGAAGCTCAACAACAGCGACACCCTCAGCAAAGGGCACGAGCCCTGCAGCGCCATCACCGGCAGCGTGGAGGATGCCCTCCGCCTGGGCTGCGCCGCCATCGGATACACCATCTATCCCGGCAGCGGCGCCCGCAACGAGCAGTACGAGGCCCTCCGTGAACTGATCCTCGAGGCCAAGTCCGTGGGCCTGCCTTCGGTGGTGTGGTCCTACCCGCGCGGCGCCGGCCTCACCAAGGAAGGCGAGACCGCCGTGGATGTCTGCGGGTATGCAGCCCAGATCGCGGCCCAGCTGGGGGCCCACATCATCAAGGTAAAGCCGCCCAAGGACGTCATCGAGCAGGCCGAAGCGAAGAAGGTCTTCGAGAAGTACGCCATCCCCACCGCCACCCTGAAGGACCGCATCGCCCATGTGGTGCAGAGCGCCTTCAACGGCCGCCGCATCGTGATCTTCAGCGGCGGCGAGGCCAAGGGCACGGACGAGGTCCTCAAGGAAGTGGCCGAGATCGCCGCCGGCGGAGCCTTCGGCAGCATCATGGGCCGCAACGCCTTCCAGCGTCCCAAGAAGGAAGCCATCGAGCTGCTGCACGCCGTGATGGACCTCTACAAGAAGGGCTGAAGCCACCCATCCGGCACGGAAAGGGCCGCCCCGGGCGGCCCTTTCTGTGCCAGCGGGGCCGGCCCTACTGGGCGGGCACCGCCAGCGGCTTCAGGATGTCCGAGAGGCGGTCCGGGGTGCCCGGGATCCGCTCCAGCCGCGGGTACCGCTCGCCGTCATGGTAGTCCACACGAAGGGTCTTCACGAAGGCGCCACTGGAGACCACGAAGGACAGGGGTTCCCGGCTCGCCTTGCTGGCCCTGACCGCGTCGTTGAGCACAGCCGGGGAGAACCGCGTGCCCTCCACGGAAACCACCTTCATGCCGGGGATGAACCCGGCCCGGTAGGCCGGTGTGCCCGGCAGGACATCCATCACGTTTCCGTCCTCGCTGATCCTGAAGCCCAGCGAGAAGGAGAGGTCCACCTGCTTCCCCGCCTTGTCCGTGGCCTTCCAGAGGTCCGAAGGCGTGTCACCGTAGGCGAGGCGCCAGCCACCCCGCTCGAGGCCGCCCAGGGGCGCCCGGGGAGCGAGGTCCATGACCCGCGCCTTGAAGAAGGCCGCCCAGTCGTAGGGCAGGACGCGGTTGAGCGTGGCGAGGACCTCATCCAGTCCGTAGGGCCTCACCATGGGACCGGTGCTGGCACCGCCCTCGAAGGCCCGACAGAAGTCGTCGAGCGACTTCTTCCCGCCGCTGCGCTCGCGGATGAGGGTGTCCGCATCCAGCCAGATGAGGAGGCCCTCGGGATAGAAATCCACACTGCGGCGGAAGGACGCCCAGGTGGGAGGCGCATCGTAGAGAACCTGGGCCTCCACCGCGGTGTCCGCCAGGGGGCGCCACGCCCGGCCGGGCTCGTTGTCCAGCGCGGCGGCGACCATGGCCAGGTGCTCTCGGTAGTCCTCCGGGGTCCAGAGGCCGCTCCGGGCCGTCAGGATGGAACCCAGGTATTCCGTCAGCCCCTCATAGATCCAGAGGAGCTCCCCCTTCATGGGCGCATCGTAGTTGCCCGTGGCCAGCCCGGCTGGTCGCCGGAACTTCCCGTTCCAGGAATGGACCATCTCATGCGGCAGGAGGCCCGCAGTGGTCTTGAGCAGTACGGGATCCACCAGGGAGCCCTCCGGCACCCGGTCGTCCGAGGACTGGTGGTGCTCCAGCCCGAAATGCGCCACATCGTCGCTGAGGGTCAGCAGGAAGTCGTAGTGAAGGTAGTGCCGGGCCCCGAAAAGGGCGCCGGACTGGGCCACCAGATCGCGGTAGTGCTGGACCGTGGCGGGCGAGATGGCCAGGGCCGATTCGCCATCCGCGGCCATGTCCAGGTGGTGGGGACGACCCAGGCTCTCCCCGAGATCCACCCGCTTGAAGTGGCTTCCCGCCAGCACTGGGGAGTCCACCAGGGTCGTCAGGGTCACCGGCTTGAAGGTGACCGTGGCGCCCTCCTGGCGGTCCACGGGCAGGGCCGTGCCGAAGGACCAGCCCTCGGGGAGTTTCACCTTCGCTTCGTAGGTCACATCATCCGATGGCCTCCCCATCGGGTAGAGCAGCACCTGGTTCCAGCTCAGCAGCGCCAGGGCGTCGGTGGCCGAGGGACCGCCCGAGAACTTGCCGCCCGAGGGGGTGAGGAAATCCAGGCTTGCGTCCACCGCGTGGGCGCCCGCGGGCACCTGCAGGTGGAGGGCGTACATCTCGACGTCGTCCCGCCGCCAGGGAAGCCGCTGGCCGCTGGCCGAGAACCGGAGGTTCACGAGGTCGGCGATGGGCCCGGTGGGCCCATGTTCCCCGGGGATCCACTTCGGGTAGAAGAGGGTCAGGGGACCGGGCTCGGCAGGGATGTGAAGGGTGGCGTGCAGCACGTGCCGAGGCGCGTCCGAAGCATCCAGGGCCAGTCCGATGACCGGATGCCCACCGGCGACCGGGGCCCTCTGGGCTCCGAGGGCTGTGACCGGAAGGCCCAGGGCCAGCAGGAAAAGAATGGGAACTCGGCGAACCACGCAACCTCCGGACATGAAGCGGAATGGCGAGGATGCTACCTAGTCTTAAGAGGCCAATCCAGTCTTATTTTGAGATTGAGATTCCTCGCACGGATTCTTCCGATCCGCTTCCTCCAATCCCTTCCCTTCAGTCGCGGCAGGCCGCGTCCCCCAGAACCTGGTCCTGGATGGGAATCCTCTGGACAAGGGGGAAGCCGGGCGCAATATTTGAGTCACCTTTTTCACATCTCAATCCATGTTCCATCACGTTCCCAAGGCGAGACTGCCTGTGGTCAAAGCCAGCATTCGATCCATTGACCATCTAGAAATCCTGAATTCCCACGCAGACTTCACCACGGAATTCCAGATCGAGCTCGACGGCGGATTCAGGGGTCGGGGCGCCTCTCCCAGAGGTGAAACCATCAGCGTGTATGAGGACCAGAACCGGGCCATCAGCCCCGGGTCGATCCTCGACCAGATCCAAAAGGACGGGTGTTTCGGCCGCCCCCTCGACCAGGCGGGTTTTGATGCCTACCTGACGGAACACCTCGACCAGTTCGGCAGCAACCACGCCTTCGGCCTGTCCCTGGCCTTCTTCGCGGCAACCGGAGCCGGTTGTTCCCCCTTCGCGCTGTTCGGTCGCGCTCCGGGCCGCCTGCGGGCCCCGAGGCTCTGCCTGAACATCCTGAACGGCGGGTGGCACGCCTACACCAACCCGGTACTCAGCGATTTCAGCGAGTTTCTGCTCGTGGCCGTCGAGCCGGAGGTCCAGGCCGTCCTCGAAGCCCACCGGGCCATCCAGAGGGTCGTGAAGGAAAGGCTCCGGTCGCTGGAGACGCGGGTGATCTCGGAAAACCCCGTCCACGTCTTCCCGACCCGGGACAACCGGTCTGTCATCGAGTTCCTGCTCTCGGTCCGGGACGGCCTGGGACTGACGCGGAATTTCGGCCTGATGATCGACGCCTCGGCCTCCGACCTTTGGCGGGAGGACCGGTACCGGTTCCCCCTCACCGATGGATCGGCCCGCACGAGCGAGGCGTTCTGCGACTACTGGCAGAGCCTGATCCGCGACTACGGGATGGTCCACCTGGAGGATCCATTCCGCGAACAGGATCTGGAGGCGTGGCGCATGCTGACGGCCGGCCAGACCGGCTGCCGCATCATCGGCGACAACCTATACGCATCCGACCCCGAGCGCATCGCGCAGGGTGTCGAGGCTGGACTCTCCCACGGCGTCGTGATCAAGCCGAACCAGGCCGGAACCGTGACCCGAGTGCGCCGGGCCATCGACGTGGCCAGGCAGAAGGGCCAGACCGTCATCACCTCGCACCGGTCCATCAGCACCGAGGAGACCTTCATCTCCCTCCTGACATGCATGGAGGATGTCCCCTACATCAAGATCGGCCCCCTCGAGACGGACTATTCGTCCATCCTCCGGCTCAACGAGATCATGCGGTGGACCACCCCCCCGGTCGCGGCGGCCCCATGAGGACGATCATCAGCACCCTGCGCCACGCCAGGACGGCCTACAACGACGAGCGGCGGTACGCAGGTTCCATCGATGTGCCGCTGTCTGACCGGGGAAGGCAGGAGGCCAGGAGCGCCGCTGCGCGGCTGGAGAGTCACCGCTACGACGCCATCGTGGCATCGCGGCTGCGGAGGACCCGCGAGACAGCCGAATTCTTCGCCGCCGGCGGGACCCCCATCGTCCAGACACGGCTCTGCAACGAACGCTGCTTCGGCGTCATGGAGGGACTTACCTGGGACGAAGTCCAGAGGCTCGATCCCCCGGTACTCATGATCCCCGTGGGTAGCGAGCTTCATACCGTGAACCCGCAGCGGGGAGAACCCTTCGAGGATCTCTGGGAACGGGCCAAGCAGTTCCGCCGCTTCCTCTTCCGGCGGTTCACCGGCCGGAATGTCCTCGTCATCTCCCATGGCGTCTTCCTCCAGCTTTTCCACGGACAGCTTCGCGGAACGAACTGCATCGAATCATTGGCCCTCGTCCCCGAGAACCTGGAATTGCGCAGGTTCGAATTCTCGGACGGAAACCTGGTCGACGAGAGCGCCATCAAACTGGGCAGTGGGCGGGAGGTGCGGTGGTGACGACGCCGGAACAGTCGGCACCAGGCCTCCTCCGGAGGATCAAGGACAGCCCTGCCGTCGAGCGGCTGTATGGCTCGGTATTCAGGATCATCGACGCCCTCCTCTACCAGGTGTCGCCGGTACTGACCGCCCGAAGCCGGTACCGGCGCATGATGGGGAAGAGCCTTCCGCTTGACCGGCCAGTCACCTTCGACGAGAAGCTCATCTGGATGATGCTCTATTGGCATCACCCCCTGAAGGTCCAGTGCGCCGACAAGCTGGGCATGAGGTCCTATGTCGAAGGACTCGGCTACGGCCGTCTCCTCGTGGACCTCCTCGGGGTCTACGAGAAGGCCTCCGACATCGATTTCACACGCCTCCCTGACCGCTTCGTGCTCAAGTGCACCCATGGCTCCGGGTTCA
Source organism: Holophagaceae bacterium (assembly GCA_036391515.1). GTDB lineage: Bacteria > Acidobacteriota > Holophagae > Holophagales > Holophagaceae > Geothrix. The sequence goes on along the minus strand of DASVZU010000274.1, from coordinate 8,094 downwards.
ACATCTTCTGCCTGGACAAGGGGAAGCTCGACGAAGGCTGGGCCCGCCGTCGGCTCGGGCGTTGGATGAGCCAGAACTATGCCAGGGTCCACGGGGAGGTCCAGTACGAAGGGATAAGGCCCCGCATCTTCTGCGAAACGTTCCTCGACACGGGCTCCGACGAGCTTCCCCCGGATTTCAAGCTGCATTGCTTCCACGGGAAGGTTCATTTCACGACGGTCTGCATCGGCCGGGATGTCCGCGGCAGGAACACCCAGTACGCCCACTACGACCGGGATTGGCAGAAGCAGCTGCCCATCTCGAAATTCGGACTCCACCCAGAGCGGTGGCGCCCCCAGCCGAAGTCCTACGCGACCATGATCGAGGCGGCGGAGGTCTTGTCGAAACCATTCCCCTACGTCCGGATGGATTTCTACTGCGTCGGGGGCAAGCCATTCCTGGGAGAGATGACCTTCACCCCGACCGGGTGCATCGACACCGGCTACACGGATGAGACCCAGCGCGCCCTCGGCGCGCTGATCCACCTCCCCGAACCGCTCCCTTGCCACCGGGGACGGCCTTGATCATCGGTCCACCGTGGTCACGATCTCCCGGAAGGCGGCGTTGACCCGTCGTGCCGCGGACAGGTCGCCGTAGGCACCGGCTGTGACCACCACACAGAGATCCAGTTCGGGGAGGACGAAGATCCGCTCGGATCCGTTCCCGAAGGCCGCGCCCCAGGCCAGGTTGCGTCCGTGCCATTCCGCCTTTCCGGTCCACCAGAAGTAGCCATACCCCGTTTCGTCGAACCCGGTCTGGAGCCGCGGCTCCAGTGAAGCATCAATCCAGGCGGCCGGCACGACCTGGCGCCCGCCCCACCGGCCGTGGTTCAGCACCAGTAGCCCCAGCTTCGCCATGTCCCGCGGCCGCATCCGCAGGCCCGTGTAGGCCATCGGCCTGCCCAGGAAGTCCCGGATCCACTCCACGTCCGTGATGCCGAGGGGCTCGAAGAGCCGGGTCCGGGCGTACTCGGTCCAGGGCCCGCCCGTGGTGCGGGACAGGATATCCGCCGCGAGAAGAGCACCGCCGCTGTTGTAGTTGAAGGTCGTCCCGGGGGCCGCAACGATGGCCCGGCTCAGGGGGTGGTGAACCGGAGTCCAGGCCCACATGAGCCGGTGCTCGTCGTCGGGCCCTGCCCCGCCTTCATGCCAGGCCCAGCCGCTGCTCATGCCCAGCAGATGCTTCAGCCGGATGGCCCGGCGCTCCGCCGTGGCCAGCTCCGGGAATTCCGGGTAGAAGTCGAGTACTGGCGTTTCGATGCTCGGGATCCTGCCTTCGCCCACAGCGATGCCGACCAGCAGTCCGATCACGCTCTTGCCCACGGAACGGACATCGTGCCGGATCCCGGGACCGAAGGTCACCGTATGGGCGAAGAGGTGGTTCACGATGTGGTCCCGCCCCGTCCGGTAGGCTTCCGCCACGAGCCTCCCGTGGCGGACCACGACGACGCCATGGAAGTTCTGGGACCCGTCCATCATCTTGCCGACGATGGCGCGGAGTCGGACCGCGTCGAATCCGGCGGCCGCCGGATCCTCCAGCTGCCAGCCATCTCCTAGGCGAGCAGGCGCGGCATAGGGAAGACCCTGAGCCAGGACCAGGCTTCCCGCAAGCCAGAGCATCCACCCCAACCGCCGGCCGACACGACAGAGCCTCCACCAACCTCGCGATCCTGGCATGGCAACGCACCTCCGGGCCCGCCGGGAGGCAGGCGAATCAAGGATCATATCCGGGTGCCGTACCGACCGGCCCGGACCCTCGGGAACCTCCGGAGCCCTACTTCGGCGGGTGCTCGAGGAAGGTCAGTTCCTGGTTCTTCTCGGCGGTCGTGCGCCGCTGCCAGTCGTTCTCGAACAGGATCGCGGGGCGGCCTTCGCCGTCCTCCACCAGCTCACCCCAGAAGCGGCTGGGTTCGGGCCACCCGCCCTCCAGCCAGCGGGCCATCTGGAAGCCGCGGGGCTCCAGCAGCACAGGGCAGGCGTACTCGTCCTTCAGGCGATGCTGGAGCACTTCGAACTGGAGGCGGCCCACCGCGCCCAGGATGGGCAAGGGCGCCCCGCCCTTCGGCCAGAAGACCTGGACCACGCCCTCTTCGGCGATCTGCTCCAGCCCCTTCAGGAAACCCTTCCGGGCGCCGGGATCGGCCAGCCGAACGGAGACGAACTGCTCGGGGGAGAAGCGGGGCACCGCGTGGAACTCCACCGGGCCTGCCGCGCTGAGCACATCCCCGATGCGGAAGAGGCCGGGGTTGATGAGGCCCAGGATGTCGCCGGGATAGGCCTCGTCCACGATCTGCCGTTCCCGCCCGAAGAACATGTGGGGGTAGTTCAGCTTGATGGCCTTCTTTCCCCGCACGTGCAGGGCTTCCATGCCGCGCTCGAAGTGTCCCGAAACGATGCGGGCGAAGGCCACCCTGTCCCGGTGGGCCTTGTTCATGTTGGCCTGCACCTTGAAGACGAAGGCGGTGAAAGCTGCGTCGGCCTTCACTTCACCACCGCCCGCCAGGGGCCTCGAACCGGGTGCCGGGGCGAGGTCCAGGAACTCGTCCAGGAACTCGGCCACGCCGAAGTTGTTCACGGCGGAGCCGAAAAACATCGGCGACTGCTCGCCGCGGAGGAAGGCTTCGCGATCGAAGGTGGGCAGGACGTGGTCCATCAGCTCCACGTCGTCCTTGAGCTGCTGGAGTTCGGTTGGCGTCAGGAGGGCCGCGATCTCCGGATCGTCCAGCCCCCCCTTCCCTGCCACCCGGGCCTTCTGGCCGGCCTTGGCGCGCTCGAAGACCTGGATCTGGCCCGTGGCCCGGACGTAGACGCCCTTGAAGTCGGGGCCTGAACCGATGGGCCAGGTCATGGGCACCGCATGGAGGCCGAACAGCTCCTCCACCTCGTCGATGAGCTCCACGGGCTCGCGGCCGGGGCGGTCCAGCTTGTTCACGAAAGTGAAGATGGGCAGGCGGCGCTCCCGGGCGACCCGGAAGAGCTTCTTCGTCTGCTCCTCCACGCCCTTGGCGCAGTCCAGCAGCATCACCACCGAATCCGCTGCCGTCAGGGCCCGGTAGGTGTCCTCGCTGAAATCCTGGTGGCCTGGCGTGTCCAGCAGGTTGATGGCCCGGCCCCGGTACTCGAACTGCATGGCGGCACTGGTGACGCTGATGCCGCGCTCCTGCTCGATGCTCATCCAGTCGGAGTGGGCAGCAGCGCCGCCCTCGCGGGCCTTCACGGAGCCGGCCCGGTCGATGGCCCCGCCGTAGAGCAGCAGCTTCTCGGTGAGCGTCGTCTTGCCCGCGTCGGGGTGGCTGATAATGGCGAAGGTCCGCCGCCGCTGGATTTCTTCGAGGAGGGACATGGTTCCCCAGGACATAGAAAGGCGCGGCGGGTGCCGCGCCCCTCCATTCTAACCGGGTTGGCCTACTTGGTGATCCCCACCTGGCTGAGCATCCAGGCGGTCTCGAAGGCCTTGTCCTTGAGGGCGTCGTAGCGGCCCGAGGCGCCGCCATGACCGGCGGGATCCATCTTGGTCTTCAGCAGCAGCGGGTTCGCGTCCGTCTTGAGGGTCCGGAGCCTGGCGACGTACTTGGCGGGCTCCCAGTACATCACCTGGCTGTCATTGAAGCTGGTGGTGACCAGGATGGCCGGATAGGCGCCCTGCTTCAGGTTGTCGTAGGGGCTGTAGGCCCGCATGTAGTCGAAGGCCGCCTTCTCGTTGGGATTGCCCCATTCGAGGTACTCGCCCACGGTCAGGGGCAGGCTGGCATCCATCATGGTGTTCATCACATCCACGAAGGGCACGGCACTGTGGACAGCCTTGAAGAGGTCCGGCCGAAGGTTGGTGACAGCGCCCATCAGCAGGCCCCCGGCGCTGCCGCCTTCGATCACCAGGCGGTCCGGGCGGGTCCATTTCTGCTTCACCAGGAACTCGGCGGAATCGATGAAGTCCGTGAACGTGTTCATCTTCTTCATCAGCATGCCGTCGTCGTGCCAGGCCTCGCCCAGTTCGTCGCCGCCCCGGATGTGGGCGATGACGTAGACCATACCCCGGTCCAGAAGGCTGATCCGGTTGCTGTTGAAGGTGGGGGACATCCCGAAGCCGTAGGAACCGTAGGCATAGAGGAAGAGGGGCGCGCTCCCATCCCGCTTCACGCCCTTCCGGTACACCACGGAGAGCGGCACCTTCACGCCATCCCGCGCCGGCGCCCAGAGCCGCTCGGTGACGTACTGGCGCTTGTCGTAGCCTCCGAGGACCTCGGTCTCCTTGAGCAGGGTCTGCTTCCCGCTGGCCATGTCGCAGTCATAGACGCTCTGGGGCGTGACCATGGACTGGTAGGCGAAGCGGAAGCTCCCCGACGTGTATTCCGGCGTCCCCCCCGGGAAGGCCGCATAGACACGCTCGGGAAAGGCCACCTCCTTCCAGGCATCGGCCTTCACATCGAAGATCCTGAAATGCGCCAGCCCCTCTCGCTTCTCGGCCACCACCACGAAATCGCGGAAGGGCTCAATCCCCTCGATCAGGGTGCCGGCACGGGGTGGGATGAAGGTCTTCCAATGCTTCGGGTCGGGCGTGGCCACAGGAGCGGTGACCACCTTGAAGTTCTTGGCGTCCCGGTTGGTCCGGATGTAGAAGCTCCCCTCCCGGTGCTCCACGTCGTACTTGTGCCCCTTCTCCCGGGGCAGCAGGACCGTGAAGGTGCCCCCGGGCCTGGAGGCGTCCAGGTAGCGGGTCTCCCAGGTATCGGTGGACTGGCTTTCCATCAACAGGAACTTCCGGTCCTTGGTCCGCCCGATGCCGATGCGGTAGAGCTCATCCTGCTCGGAGAAGACGGGCTCCGGTTTGCCGCCACCCCTAAGATCCAGGCGCCAGAGTCGGTCCGAACGCTTGGTGACCTCGTCTTCCGTCACGAAGAAGACATGGCGGGAGTCCGACGCCCAGGCGAAGGAAGTCACCCGTTCGGCCAGGGGCGCGCTCACTTCTCCGGTCGCCAGATCCTTCGTGAAGAGCCGGTACTGCCGGAAGCCCGTCGAGTCGGTGCTGTAGAGCAACGTGCGGTCGTCGTCGCTGACGGCCATGCCGCCGAGGCCGAGGAACTTCAACCCCTTGGCCAGCTCGTTCTGGTCGAGCATGACCTCTTCGGCGGCCTTCTCGTCGTAGGCCCCGCCGGGACCCGCCTTCCGGCGGCACTGGATGGGGTACTGCTTGCCCTCCTCGGTGCGCGAGTAGTAGTAGAAGGCGCCGCGGCGGACCGGCACGCTGAGATCGGTCTGCTTGATGCGCCCCAGCATCTCGGCGTACAGCGCATCTGCGAAAGGCTTGAGTTCGGCCGTCATGGCCTCCATATAGGCGTTCTCCGCCGCCAGGTAGGCCACCACCTCCGGGTTCGTCTTCTCCCGCAGCCAGAACCAGGGGTCCTCCACCTTCTCTCCGTGCCAGAGGTTCACATGCGGCTTCCGGGGCGCAGCGGGCGGCTTCAGGGCGGGGACGGTGGCCATGAGATTCACGCAGGCGAGCAGGATGACGGGGAGATGAGCAGGGAACTGGATCATGGGGAGCCTCGCGAAACAAGGTATCACACGAGGAGGGACCCCGAAGGGTCCCTCCTGCACTGCATATGACTTGTAAAGAGAAGGCGTCTACTTCGCTTCCATCACGGGAATGCGCATGCCGTAGAAGGAGCGCCACACGAAGACGGTCGAGATCAGGAAGAAGACCAGCGCCGCGGTGTGGGCCGTGGCCGGATTCAGCTCGATGGCCAGGTCCACGGCCAGGAGGCCGAAGAGGGTCGTGAACTTGATGACCGGGTTCATGGCCACGGAGGAGGTGTCCTTGAAGGGATCGCCCACGGTGTCGCCCACGACGCAGGCGTCGTGGAGCCCGGTGCCCTTGGCCTTCAGCTCCGTCTCCACCAGCTTCTTCGCGTTGTCCCAGGCGCCGCCGGCGTTGGCCATGAAGATGGCCTGGTAAAGGCCGAAGACGGCGATGGAGATCAGGTAGCCGATGAAGAAGAAGTGGTCCACGCAGGCGAAGGCCAGCGTGGAGAAGAAGACCGCCAGGAAGATGTTGAACATCCCCTTCTGCGCGTACTGGGTGCAGATGGCCACGACCTTCTTCGAGTCCTCCACCGAGGCCTTCTCGGCGCCAGCGTCCAGGTTGATGTTCTCCTTGATGAACTCCACGGCGCGGTAGGCGCCCGTGGCGACGGCCTGGCAGGCCGCGCCGGAGAACCAGAAGATGACGGCGCCGCCGGTGATGATGCCGAGGAGGAACAGGGGGTTGATGATCGACAGGCCCCGGAAGACGTTGTCCACGCCGAACTTGCCGTTGAGCACCTGGATGATCGAGAAGATCAGGGTGGTGGCGCCCACGACCGCGGTGCCGATGAGCACGGGCTTGGCGGTGGCCTTGAAGGTGTTGCCCGCGCCGTCGTTCTCCTCGAGGTACATCTTGCCGTTCTCGAAGTCGGGCTTGAAGCCGAAGTCCTTCTGGACCTCCGCCTCGATGCCGGGAATGGTCTCGATGGTGGACAGCTCGTACACCGACTGGGCGTTGTCCGTCACCGGACCGTAGGAGTCCACCGCGATGGTCACGGGGCCCATGCCAAGGAAGCCGAAGGCCACCAGGCCGAAGGCGAAGATGGCCGGCGCGGCCATGAACGCGCCCAGGCCGAAGGTGGACACGAAGTACGCCACGCCCATGAGGGCCACGATGCACAGGCCCATCCAGTAGGCGGAGAAGTAGCCCGCGACCAGGCCGGAGATGATGTTGAGCGAGGCGCCGCCCTCCTTGGAGGCCGTGACGACTTCGCGGACGTGGCCCGAGTTCGTGGAGGTGAACGCCTTCACGAGCTCGGGGATCAGGGCGCCCGCCAGGGTGCCGCAGGTGATGATCGTCGAGAGCTTCCACCACATCCCGTTGCCGAGGTTGGCGATGAGCAGGTGCGACAGGGCGTAGGTCATGATGATGGAGACGATGGACGTCAGCCAGACGAGGGACGTCAGCGGGTGCTCGAAATTGAACTTCGCGGCGTTGCCGAACTTGGCCTTCGCCCAGAGGCCGTTGATCCAGTAGGACAGGGCCGAGGTCACGATCATGCCCACGCGCATGACGAAGATCCAGACCAGCAGGGCCACCTGGATCCCCTCGTAGCTGGGGCCGGCGGTCGTCGGGTTGATGGCCAGCAGGATGAAGGTGATGAGCGCGACGCCGGTGACGCCGTAGGTCTCGAAGCCGTCCGCCGTGGGGCCGACCGAGTCGCCCGCGTTGTCGCCCGTGCAGTCGGCGATCACGCCGGGGTTGCGGGCGTCATCTTCCTTGATCTTGAAGACGATCTTCATGAGGTCGGAGCCGATGTCGGCGATCTTGGTGAAGATGCCGCCCGCGATGCGGAGGGCCGCCGCGCCCAGGGACTCGCCGATGGCGAAGCCGATGAAGCAGGGGCCCGCGGCGTCGCCGGGGATGAACAGCAGGATGGCGAGCATGAGCACCAGCTCGACGGAGATCAGCAACATGCCGATGGACATGCCCGCCTTGAGGGGGATCTCCATGGTCGGGTAGGGCTTGCCCTTCAGGCTGGCAAAGGCCGTGCGGGAATTGGCGAAAGTATTGATGCGGATGCCGAACCACGCCACCGCCACGGATCCGAGGATGCCGATGATCGAGAAGAGCAGGATGACGATCACCTGCGGCCAGCCCATGGGCGTCTGGGACAGGAACCTGAAGTAGGCGACGATGATGACCGCAATGAAGGCCCAGAGGATGGCGATGAACTTGATCTGGGTGAGCAGGTAGGTCTTGCAGGTCTCGTAGATCAGCTCGGAAATCTCGAGCATGGACTTGTGCACCGGGAGGTTCCGGATCTGCGAGTACTGCACCAGGCCGAAGCCGATGCCCAGCAGGCAGATCACCAGCCCGAAGAGCAGCAGGTGATGGCCCGTCATGCCCAGGAACTGGCCGCCCAGGACGGGGATCTTCAACTCCGCCTCGCCCCCGGCGAAGGCCGGGGAACTGGCGGACAGCAGGGCGATCGCGCCGAGCAGTCGTTTCATCGTGGTCATAAAGGTTCCTCCA
>DASVZU010000273.1:0-2198 GCA_036391515.1 Holophagaceae bacterium | reverse complement strand
GTACATCCGGGCCACGTCGTCGTAGGGCTTCGCGATGCCCATCATGTGCGCGAAGTTGGCGCCCATGTCGAGGCCGGCCTTCGGGGCGATGATGTCGCCGTTCTTGTACTTCCAGCGGTAGATGAAGGCCGCGATCTCGGGAAGGCGGGCCACGAGGTTGCTGGCGTCCTCGTACATCGCATCCCAGTAGTCGGTCTTCTTCGTCTCGTGGTACTTCGCGGCGAACTGACTCTCCTTCTGCATGGCCAGCACGGCGGTGGACAGCATGGCCATCGGGTGGCTGTCCTTGGGCATGGCCTTCAGGATGTCGAAGACGTAGGCCGGCACCTTCGCGCGGCTCTGGAAGTCGGCCAGCACCTCGTCGGCCTCGGCCTGGGTGGGGATCTCGCCGGTCAGCAGGAAGTACCAGAAGGACTCCACCGTCGGGTACTCGCCGCCCTTCGCCTTCGGCAGCGCGGCGAAGGTCTCGGGGATGTTCTTCCCGCGGAAGCGGATGCCTTCCTGGGGATCCAGGTAGGAGATGTCGGTGACGAGGCAGCGCACGTCCCGGGCCCCGCCGATGCACTGGTCGATGGTCACCTCGTCGATGACCACCTTTCCGTGCTCCTTCACGAGGGCGGCAGTGCGGGGACGGTGTTCCTGGATCTTCTCCAGAAGCCGGGTCTTCAGGCGGGTCATGGCGGGTCTCCTCGGGAGATGGGAGGTGGGGGAAAGGTGGCGCAGGACAGAAGCGGTGCCGCACGATCATTATGCGAGCATCGTCTATCGAGGGAGCCGTATTCTTAAATGACCAATGCGGAATCTATCGGGGTACACCTGTTCCGCTAGGGCAGAGTAGTCCTGTTCGAGGAGAACCCGTCCGTGACCTTCGTCAATCTCTCCATCCGATTCTTCCCCCGCCTTCTGCCTACCGCGGGTAAGCCCCTGCGCGCCACCGCGCTGGCTCTGGCGGCGCTGGCCCTCGGGGCCCAGGAGACCCCGCGGCCCAACCGCGTGGCCTGGTTCGAGGGTTTTCCCGAGCCCCTGCCGGAGGGCGTGACGGAAGTGGCCCTCGAGATCACGAGCCAGTTCCTGCGCCCCGACATGGAGCGCAGCGCCGACGGCCGCACCTTCGCGCGGCTGGACGGCGACGCCTGGCAGCTCACGGCGGACCTCGCCCATCCGCTGGGGGCCTCGCGCCTGAACCTGCGTGTGCGCCTGGAGGAGCGGGCCGGCGGCGTCACCGATCAGGCCATCTGGAACTGGCACCGGCTCTTCGGCATGGACCAGGGGGGCCGCCAGTACGTCCCCAAGAACCGCCTGGCCTACCACCTGGAGCGGGACGGGGTGGTCATCGGGGATCTCTCGCATCCGAACCTTCGCCTCATGGACGTGGACCTGGCCTGGGTGCGGCCCTTCGGGACCCAGGATGCCGGCGGGCGGGTGGGCGTCTCGGTGCAGCTGCCCACAGGCAAGCAGTCGGACTTCTCGGGGGACGGCGGCACGGACGGCCTCGTGGGCGGGGCGCTCTGGCGCCGCTACGGCCACTGGCGGCTCTTCGGCCAGGCAGAGCGGGTCTTCCTGGGGCTGCCTTCGGGCAGCCCCCTGCGCCTTGTCATGGACAAGACCTCCTTCAGCCGGACCTGGGCCAGCCTCGGGTGGCGGGGGGACGGGGATGGCCCGATCTCCGGGCTGGGCATCGAGGTGGCCCTGGCCTACGCAGGGAGCCCCTACCGCACTGGCATCGGCCGCATCGACCGGGCGGGCTGGCAGCAGCACTGGACCTTCCGGCACACGCGGCTGCCCCGGTGGCGCTTCGGCTTCAGCGAGGAGGCGGGCACCTACACGGCCCCGGACATCACGGCCTTCACGGCCTACCGCTTCGGGGAGAACTGAGCCCCCGCTAGACTGGAGGATCGCGGTCCCGGCCGCGCCGGAGTCCCCATGCAGCCCAACCAGTACCGCGATGCACGCCTCGAGAAGCTCGGGAAGCTGAAGGCCCTGGGCCTGGAGGTCTGGCCGCGGAAGGCGAAGCGCACCCATGGCCTGGCGGAGCTGGCGGCCACCTACGGCGATGCGGAGGCCTGGCCGAACGAGAAGCTGGAGGCCCTGGGCCTCTCGGTCTCGGTGATGGGCCGCGTGCTGACCATCCGCGAGATGGGCAAGAGCGTATTCGCCCACCTCTCGGAGAACGGCGAGAAGCTGCAGGCCTTTTTTCG
>DASVZU010000272.1:0-13202 GCA_036391515.1 Holophagaceae bacterium | reverse complement strand
AGCGGACTGAGTCCGCGAAGCTTGTCCGAGATCACGGGCCGATCCTGGGAGGCTGGGGGATTCCTCCGGCCGTCTCCGGCCGGGATGGTCCCGGGAGACGGCATGAACCCCCTGATCCGGCGCGCCCCCGCCGCGCTGCTGCTGACCCTCGCCCCCGCGGCCCTCCGGGCCCAGGCGCCCGCCCCCGGCACCTTCACGGTGGGCTTCGAGGAGCGGGTGCGCTCCGAGCGTTGGAACGACATCCTCGACCACGACGCCACCCGGGAGGATGCGCGGACCCAGTTCCGCTTCCGCAGCCGGCTCTGGGCCGACTGGATGGTCTCGAAGGACCTCCGGATCGTGGCGGGGGTGGCCAACGAGAACAAGAAGATCACCCACCCTGACGTGGCCGCGAACGGCCGCGAGGTCTTCGTGGAGACCCTCTACGCCGACTGGCGCCTCGCCCCCCGCTGGTCCCTGAAGGTGGGCCGCCAGAACCTCATGCGGGGCGAGGGCTTCATCCTCTTCGACGGCAGCGCCCTGGACGGGTCCCGCTCCGCCTACTTCAACGCCGTGGACCTGGCCTGGTCCCCCGGGAAGTCCACCGTGGAATTCCTGGCCATTTCCGATCCGGGGAAGGACCGGTACCTGCCGCGACTCAACGAGGCGGCCTCCCCGGCGGAGGTGCAGCGCCTGAACGAATGGGACGAGCGGGCCCTGGGCGTCTACTTCACCGGGCGTGAGTGGGAGGGCGCCACCCTGGAGGCCTACGGCTTCCTCAAGACGGAGACCCGCGACAGCCGGCCGGTCACGAGCCCGCAGTTCCAGCCGGATCGCCGGGTGTGGACTCTGGGCGGCCGCGGCGTCCGGGACCTGGGCCGCGGCTGGACGGCCATCGCCGAAGCCGCCGGGCAGTGGGGCTCGCAGGACCCCCTGCCGGGATCCTCCGAGGGCGACCGGCCCATCGCGGCCTGGGGCGGCTATGCGCGGATCCGCAAGGCCTTCGAGGCCCCCGGGAAACCGACGCTCTCCCTGGGCTACATCGGTCTCTCGGGCGACGATCCCCGCACGCGGCGGATCGAGGGCTGGGATCCGCTCTTCTCGCGATGGCCGAAGTGGAGCGAGCTCTACATCTACTCCCAGGTGCCGGAACGGGGCGTGGCCTATGCCACGAATCTGGGCATGTGGGAGGCGGAGGCCCGGCTGGCGCCGTTGAAGCATCTGGACCTTCGCGCCACCTGGTACCGCATGGCGGCGTTCCAGGCTCCCGCGGCGGCGGGTCCCCTCTTCGGGACCGGCACGCGCCGGGGCGACCTGTGGGAGTTCCGCGGCGACCTGACCCTGAATGAGCACTGGAAGGGTCATGTGGTGTACGAGCGCCTCAGCCCCGGCGACGCCTACACGGGCCGCGCGCCGGGTTCGTACCTGCGCTTCGAGGTGACCTACGCCACGGCGGTGCGGCTATAGGTGGATGCGCCAGCCCAGGCTGTCGGCAGCTCCCAGGGCACCGATGACCAGCAGGACGAGGCCGAAGATGGGCTCCAGCACCTTGATGTTCATGCGGACGGCGGTGCGGGCGCCCAGGTAGGACAGGGGGATCGAGCCCAGTCCGAAGACGAGGACGATGCGCCAGGACACGTGGCCCAGGGCCACGTGGACGATGGTTCCCGGCACGGCCAGGGCGGCGGAGGCCACCAGGGAGCAGGCGAAGGCGGTCTTGAGGGGCAGGCGGAGGATCCGGGCATAGAGGGGCGCCAGCAGGAAGCCGCCGGCGTTGGCCAGGAGGCCGGACAGAAAGCCGACGACGAGGCCCACCGCGGCACTCAGCGTGCGCTTCGTTCCGGCCGGGAGGGGCGCATCCTCGACCCGGGCCGTGGTGGGATGCAGGAGGAAGGACAGGCCCAGGCCGGCGATGACGAGATTGCTGAGCAGCAGCAGGGCCGTTCCGCCCACCCAGTGGCTGGTCAGGGCCCCGGCCACCGTGGCCGGGACGCCCACGAGCACGCTCCAGAGCACCACCTGCCGGTCGTAGAGCCCCTCCTTCAGGTAGGCCAGGCTGGCCACCAGGGTGCCGGGGATGGTGGCGGGCAGGGGCGAGGCCACGGCGAAGAAGGCCGGGACGCCCGCCAGCTGGAGCAGGGGCGTGGCCACCGCGCTGCCCCCCTTGCCGAAGAGCCCTCCCGCGAAACCGACAAGCAGACCGATCAGGAGGAGGCTCAGCGACATGATCTCAGTGTACCGACCGGGGGCCGGAGGCGTCCATGCTCAGGGCACGGCGCGGATGACCGGGGGATTCTGGGCCAGGGCCGAGCGGATGAGGGGATCCAGCGCGGCCTTCAGGTTCTCGGAGGGAACCGTGTCGCCCTGGGTGGGCTGCTGGGTCATGAGGATCCCGCCATAGGTCCCGTCCGCCATGATCCAGGGGGCCCACCCGAAGGTGCCGGTGCTGGAGTAGCGGATGACGGGATCGTTGGCCGTGGGCCCGCCGCCCCCGGCGGTCTCCAGCCAGTTGCCCAGGGCGTAGTGGTAGGTCTTCCCCACCCGGTCGTAGTAGGGGCTGTAGACGAGCGTCGTGGCCGGGCCGTAGCCGTCCGTGCGCTGGGCCGTGACCATCGCCGGAGCCAGGAAGGTCTGGGTGCCGTCCAGGCCGCCGCGGAGCTGCATCATGAGGAACCGCATGTACTCCAGCCCCGTGCACTTCAGGCCTCCGGCCGGATTGGGGTTGGGCCCGCCCCCGCTGTAGATGCTGGTGGCGGACCAGCCCATGGGATCGTGCAGCTGCTCCGCGAAGAGCTGCGCCCATTTCTTGCCCGTGGCCACCTCGGCCATACGGGCGGCGATCCGCATGTGGGTGCTGCCGTAGTAGAAAGTGCTGCCAGGCACCGAGGCCGTGGCCGCGTCGTCCGCGTAGATCTGGTCCACCGCGGCCTTGAGGGTGATGAGCACGTTCTCGGAGGCGCTGTCGTCCCCGCTGATGCCGGAGGTGAAGCTGAGGAGCTGGCGCAGGGTGATGTCGCCCATGTTGCCGGTCCAGGGACTCCCGCCGGCGTCCACCAGCAGCTCCTTCGTCTGGGTGTCCAGGCCGTGGGGGAAGACGCCGGCCTGCACCAGGCGGAGGATGACCGTGCTGGTCACCCACTTCGAGGCGGAGGCGACCAGGACCGCATCCTGGTTGGTGAAGCCCCCGAAGCTGCGGGAGTACACGACGCCGGCCGGTGTGGCCACCTCCACGCAGAGGCCGCCAGGGAACTGGGTCTGGGCGGCCTGGATGGCGGTGGTGACGGGGGCCCAGGGGTCCGGTGCCGGCGTGCCGGAGGAGGTGCTCGAGGAACCGCCGCCTCCGCAGGCCAAGACGAAGACGGCCGCTCCTGCAAGGAGCCAGAGACGGGTGGGGCGATGCTGGGGCACCTCATCCTCCTAGAGGTCCGGAGATGGACTTCAGGATGAGATGCCCCCAGCGCCGGAACGGTTTAATCCTTCCTCGATTCAGCCCAGGCTGCGGATCCGGTTGGCCCGGCTCTCGATCTCCGTGATGCGGAAGGCGAAGTTGCCGTCCACCACCACCACCTCGCCCTTGGCGATGAGCTTGCCATTCACCAGAAGCTCCACGGGGGCGTCGGCGCTTCGGTTCAGCTCAAGGATGGAGCCGGGCGTGAGCTTCAGGAGCTCGCCCATCTGCATTTCCGTCTGCCCCATGCGCACCACCACCGGCAGCTGGATGTCCAGCAGCAGGTCCAGGTTGCCGGCATCCACCACCGGGCCCGTGGCCGCAGGGGCCTGGCGCGGGGGGGCCGTCAGGACGGCGGCGACGGAGGCGGGAGGGGGTTCCGCCGGGGCCGCGGGGGCCTCGGCCAGACCCAGCTTGCGCTTCATCTGCTGGAGGAGCAGGTCGGGGAAGAGCAGGTGGATGGTGGTCTTCAGGGTGTCCTGCGAAGTGGCCAGGGCCACATCCTGGAAGGTTCCGGCGCCCAGCAGCTCGCCCAGGGGGCCGGCCTCGGGTGCCACGGCGCTGATCTCCACGTTGGCGATGGCGAAGGTCTCGCCGGCCAGGTCGGAGAGGGTCTGGTTGGCGCTGCCCATGACCTGGTTGAAGGTCTCCGCCAGGGCGTCCTTGGAGTCGCCCACCAGTTCCTCGGCCGGGGCCCCGTCGCCACCCAGCATGAGGTCCACCAGCATGGTCCCCTCCCTGAGGGGCAGGGTGAAGGCCAGGGCGCCGGTCAGGCCCTTCTGGTAGTGGGCCTTCACGACGATGGTCTGGCCCTCATGCAGTCCGGCCACGCCGGGGATCGGGAGCGACTCGCCGGGGGCGGCGCTCATCTGGAACTCCCGGCCCGTGAGCATGGAGAACACGGAGGCCATGCTCTCCGCGAAGGCGCCGCCCACTTTCTGGAAGAACTCGGTGTCGCGGGCATCCATGGCTCACCCCTCCGACCGGCTGCCGGTCACTTGAAAGACGCGTTTCTCGTTGGAGTCGAGGGCCACGAAGCCCGTGTAGCGGGGGAAGCCGTCCACCACCAGGTCCAGCTCGGCGTCGAACCGCTTGGTGAGGGGGATGACATCACCGGGCTTGAGCTGGAGCACTTCCTCCATGCGCAGGTTGGTGCCGCGGATCTCGGCGGCGGCCTCCATGGGGCAGCGCTTGAGGCTGGCCATGAGGAGGCGGGCCTCCTCGAAGGTGGAGGACTTCTTGTAGCCCGTGAACATCTCCTGGTCGAACTTGGAGGAGATGGGCTCGAGGATGATGCTCGGGATGGCAAGGTTGATCATCCCGCTCACGGGGCCCATCTTCACCTCGAAGACCACCAGCAGCACCACCTCGTTGGGGGCCACGATCTGGATGAGCTGGGGGCTGGTCTCCCGGGCCTGGATGCGGAAGTCCAGGTCGATGATGCCCCGCCAGGCCTCGCGCATGTCCTCCAGCACCAGCTTGAGCACCCCGTCGAAGATGCTCTGCTCGATGTCCGTCATGGTGCGGAGCTGCTTCAGGGGCTCGCCCGGGCCGCCCAGCATCTTGTCGATGATGGGGAACACCAGGGTGGGGTTCACCTCCAGGGCCAGGGCCCCTTCCAGGGGCTTGATGGAGATGGCGTTGAAGCAGGTGGGGTCCGGCACGGAGAGCAGGAACTCCTGGTAGCTGAGCTGCTCGACGCTCACCAGGTTCACCTCGGTGATGGTCCGCAGGTAGGCGCTGAGGGAGCTGGAGAAGTTCCGGGCGAATCGGTCGTGCATGAAGTGCAGGGAGCGCATCTGCTCCCGGCTCACCCGGTCCGGCCGGCGGAAGTTGTAGAGGGTGACCTTGCGCTGGACCTGGGCTTTTTTTGCCTGGACGGGTGCGGCCCCGCGCTCCGGCGCCCCCCCGGCCGGAGCCTTGGCTCCGCCCCGGCTGTGGGACTTCAGCAGCGCATCTACCTCTTCCTGACTCAGTATCTTGGCCATGGCCTACCCTTCGATGCGCTGTTCCAGGAGCTTGCCCCGGAGCCGCAGCATGGCCTTGGTATGCAATTGCGATACCCGGGACTCGGTGATGTTCAGGAGGGTCCCGATCTCCTTCATGGTCAGCTCGTCGAAGTAGTAGAGCTGGACCACGAACTTCTCCTTCTTGGGCAGCACGTCCATGGCCACCTGGAGGATCTCCTTCAGCTCGGCGGCCTGGAAGGTGTGGTGGGGATCCTCGGCGTCCGGATCCGGGACGAAGCTGATGATGCTCTCGCCCTCGCCGTCCTCGCCCACCTCCACGAAGGTGCCCAGGGTGACGCCCTTCAGCTCGTCCAGGTTCTTGTGCAGCTCGTCCAGGGTGATGCCCAGGTGGACGGCCACCTCCTCGTCCGTAGCGGCCCGCCCCATCTGTTGTTCCAGCAGGTGGTAGGCGTTCTCGATGTCCTTCTTCTTCCGGCGCAGGCTGCGGGGCACCCAGTCCAGGTCCCGCAGGCCGTCCAGGATGGCGCCCTTGATGCGCAGCTCGGCGTAGGTCTTGAACTTGATGTTCCGCGCCGGCTCGAACTTCTCGATGGCGTCCATGAGGCCGAGGATGCCGCTGTGGATGAGGTCGTCCAGCTCCACGTGGGAAGGCAGGCGCGAGGAGATGCGGTGCGCCACGAACTTCACCAGGGGTACGTAGTCCTTGATGATCTGCTCGCGGTTCTCGCGGTCGAAGGGCTCCGGGGCTTCGGTCGGCTCCAGGGCAGGTGCGGCCGGGGGGGCGGCCGGGGCGGGGGCCAGGCCCGGGGCCTGGGGCATCCCCTTGCCGTAGGCCTTGGCGGCGGCCAGGGCGGCCCAGGGCCGGAGGGCGGCGGGGGCGGCCTCCACGGCACGCAGGGCCTCGCCGCTCAGCGGCTGGCCGGGATCGGCAGGCTGGTTCGGAGTCGGGGGCATCCGGGCTCCTAGGGGGCGTCGTCGGAGGCGAGCTGCCTCCAGAATGCCGCAAAGCCGCCGGGCTGCAAGGAGACCTGCCCCAGCAGATGTCCGGCCAGGGCCTGGAAGGTCTGGGCCGCGGGACTCCGGGGGAACAGGTCCACGACGCCCTTCTGCTGGCGCACGGCCTGCAGGATGTGGGGATCGGCGGGGATCATGCCCAGCACGCGGACCTGCTTGCCGAGGAACCGCTCCGTGGCCGCCTGCAACTGGTCCACGGTCTCCTGGGCCTCCTCGAGGCTCTGGCCATTGTTCACCAGCAGCCAGAGGGGTTTCGAGGCGTCGCGGAGGTGGAGGACCTTCACCATGGCGTAGGCGTCCACCAGGCTGGTGGGCTCCGGCGTGGTGACCAGCACCACCTCCTGGGCCGCCATGAGGAGCTTCAGGACGGAATCGTGGATGCCCGCGGCGGTGTCGATGAGCAGCCAGTCCGCGGTTTCCGCCACGCGCTGGAGGCCCTGCACCAGCCGCAGCTCGGAGGCGGTGTCCAGGCGGGTGAGCTCCTGGATGCCGCTGCTCGCGGGGATGATCCGCACGCCGAAGGGGCCCTCCACGAGGATCTCCTCCAGCACCTTCTCGCCCCGGAGGACGTGCTCCAGGGTGTACTTCGGGGCCAGCCCCAGCAGGATGTCCAAGTTGGCGAGGCCGAAGTCCGCATCCATGACGACGACCCGCTGGCCCTGCTGGGCCAGGGCCTGGGCCAGGCCGGCCACGACATTGGTCTTGCCCACGCCGCCCTTGCCGGAGGTGATGGCCAGCACCCGGGCCGCGAAGAGGGGGGCCTCCGTGCGCTGGCCCTGGGCCATGCTGCGGAGCCTGGCCGCCTGGTCGCTCATTGGACCTCCTTGACGCCGGGGAGGATGAGATCCGCCACCCGCCGGCTGGTGGCCAGCTCCAGGGCCTCGGGCACTTCCTGGCCCGTGCCGAGGTAGCTGAGGGGGCGCTTCACCCGCACCAGGGTGCTGAGGATGGGGCCGTAGGTGGAGGTCTCGTCCAGCTTGGTGAAGAGCAGCCGGGTCGGCCGCAGGGGCTCGTACCGGGCCGCGATCTCGGAGAGGTCGCGGGGCTTGGTGGTGGCGGAGAGCACCAGGTGGGTCTCCACCTCCGGCAGCTCGTCCAGGAGGCCGCGAAGCTGGCCCAGCACCTCCGTGTCCTTGGGGCTGTGGCCGGGGGTGTCGATGAGGACGAGGGCGCGGTCCTGGTAGAAGCGGAAGGCGCTGCGGAGGTCCTCCACGGTGAGGGCTACGTGCATGGGTACCTGGAGGATCTGGGCGTACTGCTGCAGCTGGTCCACGGCCGCCAGGCGGTAGGTGTCCAGGGTGAGCAGGGCCACCTTCTGCTTCAGCTTGAGCTGGGCGTAGGCCGCCAGCTTGGCCAGGGTGGTGGTCTTGCCCACGCCCGTGGGGCCCACGAGGGCCGCCACCCGCATCTTCCCGGGGTCGAGCTGGATGGGCGGGGCCACGGGGATGAAGTCGGCGATGACCCGACGGAGGAAGAGGCGGGCCCGCTCGGGATCCACGTTCCCCGAGGCGGTGTCCCCGTCCTGCTCCGTCAGGGCCCGCTGGGCGTACTCGCAGAGCCGGAGGGCGATCATGGGCTCCACGTCGTTGGCGGCCAGGTCGCCGTACAGGTCCAGCAGGCTGGGGGGCAGCTGCAGCTGGGCCGGGGGCATGCCCTGGCGCTGGAGGCGGCTGAGCATGGACTTCAGCTGATCCAGCTCCTCCAGGATGGAGGCGTTGCGGGTGTCGTTGTCCTTCAGGGCCGCCACGGCGCCCTTGATCTCCAGCAGCTCCCGGCGGAGAGGCTGGAGGTCCACGGGCGGGGGCGGAGGCGCATTCTGGGGCCGTGCGGATTCCCGGCCCCCCTTCGGGGCGGGTTTCGCGGCGGGGGACTCCAGGGGCGGTCGGAGCCCGTAGGTGAGGGGCGGCGCGCCCACGGCCTGCGCCTTCACGACCGGGGCCTGGGCGGCCTCGTCCACGGCGGCGGTGACCTCGATGACAGTCTCCTCGCCCAGGCCCAGGGCGGCGGGGCGCCGGCGCGTGCGGGTCGAGAGGATGAAGGCCTCCTCGCCCATCTCGCGCTTCACGATGTCCAGGGCTTCCTGCATGGAGGCGGCTTCGAAGGTCTTCACGCGCATGGTCCATCCTTCATGAGACGGTTCCCAGGTTCACCACGCGGATGTCCGCGGGGATCTCGCTGTGGCTCAGCACCACCAGGTGGGGCAGGGCCCGCTCCAGGAGGCGGCGGAGGTGCGGGCGCACCACGGGGCTGGTGAGGAGGACGGGCTGGGCCCCGGGGAGCATGGCGGCGATGCCGTTCGCGATGCGGGCCAGCAGCTCCTGGCTTCGGACGGGCTCCAGGGCCAGGAAGCTGCCCCGGTCCGTATGCTCGATGCCGCCCTGGAGGGTCTGCTCGATCTGGGGATCCAGCACCAGGACGCCCAGCTCCCCGCTGTCGGAGAGGTGGGGGCCCGTCAGCACCCGCCCCAGGGCCTGCCGCACGTACTCGGTGATGATTCCCACGTCCTTGGTCAGGGTCGCGGTGTCGGCGGTGGCCTCCAGGATGCGGCCCAGGTCCCGCACGGGCACCCGCTCCCGCAGGAGGTTCTGCATCACCTTCTGGAGGATGCCCACGGTGATCACATTGGGGATGAGGTCGTCCACCAGCCGGGGGGTGGACTCCTTGAGGGTGTCGAGGAGGTGCTGGACCTCCACCCGGCCCAGCAGCTCCGGGGCGTGCTGCTTGATGAGCTCCGACAGGTGGGTGGTCAGCACCGTGGCGGGTTCCACCACCGTGTAGCCGATCATCTGGGCCCGGTCCTTCAGCCCCTCCCCGATCCAGTAGGCGGGCAGGCCGAAGGCGGGTTCCTTGGTGGGGACGCCGGCCAGGTCCTCCGTGGCGGTGCCGGGGTTCATGGCCAGGAACTGGGTGGGCTGGAGGTCCGCCCGGGCGATCTCCTCGCCCCGGAGCAGGATGCGGTAGGTGTTGGGGGGGAGCTGCAGGTTGTCCCGGATGCGCACCGGGGGCACCACGATGCCCAGCTCCTGGGCCATCTGGCGCCGCACGGCCTTGATGCGTTCCAGCACCGTGCCGCCCTGGTTCACGTCCAGCATGGGGATGAGGCCGTAGCCCACCTCCAGGCCCAGGGGATCCACCTTGAGGAGGCCCTCCACCTTCTCGCCGGCCTCGGCGGCGGCCTTGGCCTTCTCCGCGGCGGCCGCCTCCGCGGCCAGGGAGGCGGGGGTGGGCTTGGGCAGCTTCCAGGCCGCGTAGGCCATGATCCCGAAGATCGAGCCCATGGCCCAGAACGGGAAGAGGGGCAGGCCGGGAACGGCCCCGAACAGGAAGAGCACTCCGGAGGCGAGGGCCAGGGGGCGGGGATCCGCCCCCATCTGGCCCAGCACCTCGCCGCCCAGGCCGCCGGAGTCGGCCCCTGTGCGGGTGGTGAGGATGGCGCCGCCCACGCTGACCAGCAGGCTGGGAATGACCGTCACCAGGCCGTCGCCCACGGTCAGCAGGGTGTACGTCTGCAAAGCCTGCATGACGGGCAGGTTGTACTGCACCACCCCGAGGATGATGCCGGCCACGATGTTGACGGCCAGGATGATCAGGGAGGCCACGGCGTCCCGCTGGGTGAACTTCACGGCGCCGTCCATGGCCCCGTAGAACCCGGCCTCCTCCTGGAGGTCCTTGCGGCGGCGGCGGGCCTCCTGCTCGTCGATGTAGCCGGCGTTCAGGTCGGCGTCGATGGCCATCTGCTTGCCGGGCATGGCGTCCAGGGTGAACCGGGCCGTCACCTCGGCGATGCGGCCCGCGCCATGGTTGATGACCAGGAACTGGATGGCCAGCAGCACCAGGAACACCACCAGGCCGATGACGTAGCTGCCCCCCACCACGAACTGGCCGAAGGACTGCACCATGTGGCCGGCGGCCGCGGGCCCCTGGTCGCCCGCATAGAGCAGGATCCGCCGGGTGGTGGCCACGTTGATGGAGAGACGGAAAAGCGTCACCACCAGCAGGACGGAGGGGTAGGAACTGAACTCCTTGGGCCGGGGGACATACATGCCCACCATGAGGATCAGCAGGCTCAGGGTGATGTTCAGGACGATCAGCAGGTCGACGGCGAAGGCCGGCAGGGGCAGGATCATCACCACCAGGACGATCAGCACGAACAGGGGCGCAGCCAGGTCCGACCGCTTGGCCAGGCGGCCCATATACGGAAGCAGACGGTCCAGGAAGGTCAACATACCGACACCCGGTGGGTGCGGGGCGAGGGACGTGCCATCAAGCCCGGCCGGGGGCCAGACCCTCGGGGATGGCTCAGCGGGGGATCTTGAGCGAATCCCAGCGCTCGGGCGGGTGGAACCGGCACTGCCAGCCGGCCCAGCTCACCCGCTGGAAGGTGACGGTGCCGGGCCAGGGCACGCGGTCCAGCCAGGTCCGGAAGGCCCGCTGGAGGCGGAGGCGCTGGTCGGGGGCCAGGGCGGTGTCCGCGCCGGTCCAGGCGCCGGGCCGGCGGGCCTTCACCTCCAGCAGGCGCAGCTCCGGACCCCGGCTCACCAGCAGGTCCAGCTCCCAGCGGCCCAGCTTCTCCCGCCAGGCCACCAGGTCCCAGCCCCGGAGCCACAGCAGCCAGAGCGTCAGCCGCTCCGCCCGGGCCCCCAGCCGACGGGCGGCCTCACCGCGCCGGGTCACGGGGAAGCTCCAGGGCGTAGAAGACCGTGTCCACGGCCATGCGGGGGAAGGCCGGGGGAAGGTCCTCCGGTTCGACCCGCCGGAACCCGTTGCGCTCGTAGAAGCGGTGGGCGGCGCCCATCTGCGGCAGGGTGCCGAGCCAGATCCCGGGGAGCCCCTGGCTGCAGGCGCGGGCCAGCAGCGTGTCCAGCAGCGCCTGGGCGAGTCCGCTGCCGCGCAGGTCGCGGTGGAGGAACATCTTCCGCAGGGCCCCGCCGCCTCTGGGCGGTGCACCGAAGGCCAGGAGACCGATCGTGCCGACCACGCGGCCGCCTTCGAGCCCGACCCAGAACCCACCCAGGCCCGCCTGGTAGACCTCGGGAATCCGCGCCAGGTCCGGCTGATCCCGGGCGGTGATGGGCACCCCGAACTCGAGCCGCTGGATGGGGAGGATCAGGTCGAGCACCTGTCCTTCGAGGTCAGGGTGGAAAGGCTGGATGCGGAAAGCCATGGCGCCTACTCGTCCCGCCGGGGCAGCAGGAGGCTGCGCTGGACGCGCTCCAGGTTGCCCTGGAGCCGCACCTGCTTCCAGGCCAGGACCATGGCGTAGCCCAGCCAGACCCAGAGCAGGCGAGGATCGGCGGGGGTCTTCTTGAGCACCTCGGTGCCGATGTCCAGGCGCAGGCCCTGGAGGAACCACACCACCACGCCGAATCCGATGAGGAGGTGCCCCCAGCGGATCCAGTAGGGGCGCAGCCCCTCCTTGGCCTTCCAGCGGAGCAGCAGCCAGCGGTCGAAGCGGTCGCTCTTCTCCTCGGCGAAGTGCAGGGCGATGAGGGCATCCACCAGGGGCGCGTAGCGGTGGACCTTCAGCTCCTGGATCTCCTCCTCGCCGTTCAGCTTGCGGAGGAAGGCGCTGCGGATCTTCCCCACGCACTCCTCCCAGGGCGCCTCCTCCCGGCGCAGGGCCAGGTGCAGGCGCACCAGCCCCACCCACAGCAGGGCCTGGGCCACCAGCACCCCCCACAGGGCCCAGCCCTGCCAGCCCTGGGTATGCACGAGTTCGAGGAAGCGGGCGAGATCCATGGGAGGGGGTCCTCAGTCTTCAGTCCTCAGCCTAACGCCCGCCGTCCCGGCTCACACCTTGGTCCAGGGCACCTCGCCGGCGGCGAGGAAGGCCTCGCCGTCCATGCCCTGGGCCTCGGCGCGCTGGAGGAGGTGCTGGAGGGCTTCGGCGGTGGCCTCGGCGTCCTGGAGGGCGCGGTGGGCGCGGGTGTTGACGATGCCCAGGAATTCGCAGAGCTCGGCCAGGCTGCGGCGGGGCAGCTCGGGGATGAGCTTCTTGGCCAGCAGGCGGGTGCAGATGAGCCGGTGGCGGCGCCAGACGCCCTCGGGCAGCCAGGCCTTGAGGAAGCTGCCGTCGAAGGGGGCGTGGTGGGCCACCCAGACGCGGCCCTCCAGGCGGGGGGCCAGCTGCAGGGCCACCCGTTCCCAGGGCGGCGCGCCCGCCAGCATGGGCAGGCTGATGCCCGTGAGGCGCTGGATCTCCTCGGGGAGGAAGCCCTCGATGGCCGCGAGGCTGGACCAGCGGTCCTCCACCACGGGGCCCGCCAGGCGCACCAGACCCACCTCGGTGATCTCGCAGGCCGGGTGGAAGCGGCCGTCCTTGCTCCACCGGGCCCGGGGCGTTCCGCCGGTGGTCTCCAGGTCCAGCACGGCGAACCGCAGTTCCCGCAGGCCGGGCGAGGGGGACTCCAGCAGGGGGCCGTCGGTCATGCGCTGACCAGGGTCTTCAGCCCGTCCCTGAACAGCACATCCACCTTCCGCCCCAGGCGGCGCTGGACGCGGCCCAGGCCGAAGGAGGGGTGGTCCATCCAGGCCCCCTCTTCCCAGCGTTCGGAAACCGCGTAGGGACGGGACTGGCCACCGCCCTGCTCCTGGGCCAGCAGCTGCTGGTAGAGGGAGGCGGAGCCTCCGGACCGCGGCGCCGCGCCGGCCTTGGCCGTGGCGGGGATCCGCGAGGCACGCGGTTCGGGGGCCGGCTTGGCCATGCGGAACTTGTGGACGGAGCGACAGTTCCCGCAAATCAGCTTGTCCGGCACCCCATTCGTGACGGTGAGGATCTGGTGTCGGGTCTC
>DASVZU010000271.1:0-11916 GCA_036391515.1 Holophagaceae bacterium | reverse complement strand
GCGGAAGTCCGAGGCCATCTTGTCGATCTCGTCCAGCAGCATGAGCGGGTTGCGGACCTTGGCCTTCTTCATCAGGGCGATGATGCGGCCGGGCATGGAGCCGATGTAGGTGCGCCGGTGGCCGCGGATCTCGGCCTCGTCGCGCACGCCCCCCAGGGAGAGGCGCACGAAGGGCCGGTTGAGGGCCCGGGCGATGCTGCGGGCCAGCGAGGTCTTGCCCACGCCGGGCGGGCCCACGAGGCAGAGGATGGGGCCGCGGAGGGGGGCGCGGTTCTCGTCCTTCCCGTCCGTCCCCTCCTGGGCCGGGTGCTGGCGCAGCCGCGCCATGACGGCCAGGTGTTCGAGGATGCGGGCCTTTACCTTCTCAAGGCCGGCGTGGTCCTCGTCGAGCACCCGCTCGGCCTCCGCCAGGTCCAGGCGTTCGTCGGCCCGGGCCTGCCAGGGCAGCGCCAGCAGCCAGTCCAGGTAGGTGCGGCTGACGGTGGCCTCGGCGCTCTGGGGCGGCATGGCCTCCAGGCGGTCCAGCTCCTCCAGGGCCTTCGCCTTGGCCTCGGGGCTCATGCCCGCGGCCTCGATCTGGTCCTTCAGCCGGCCCGCCTCGTCCTTCTCCTCCTTCTTGCCCAGCTCCTGCTGGATGACGCGCATCTTCTCGTTCAGCACGTACTGCTTGTGGTCCTGGTCCAGCCGGGCCCGGGTCTTCTCGTCCACGGCCCGGTCCACCTCCGAGCGGGCGGCATCCAGCTCCAGGAGCTGCATCAGGGCCTCGAGCCGCGGGCCGATCTCCAGCAGCTCCAGGATCTGCTGCTTCTGCTTGACGTCCGCGGGGACCAGGCCGGCCACGGTGTCGAGGGCCTTGCCCAGGGGCAGCTCGCGGATCTGGTCCATGCTCAGCAGCCGCGACGCGTCAGGGTTGCGCCCCAGGAAGGCCTCCACGGCGGCATGGAAGGGCTGCAGGGGCTCGGAAGCCGGGTGGGCGGGCTCCGGCAGCAGGTAGGCCTCCGCCTGGATGACCTCGCCGCTGTCGTCGTACTGGCGCAGGTTCACCCGGGCGATGCCCTTCACGCCCACCTTGTAGTAGTCCTTCGGCAGGGCGATGACGGATTCCACGAGGGCCAGGGTCCCCGTGGGGTAGAGGTCCTCCTGCCTGGGGCTCTCCACCTTGGCGTCCTTCTGGGTGAGCATCAGCAGGTGGTCGCCCGCCTTGATGGCCAGCTCCAGCGTCCGCACCGAGGCCTGGCGGCCCACCACGAACGGCACCCTGGCGCCGGGGAACAGCACCATGTCCCGGATGGGGATGGCCGGCAGGGTGATGGTCTTGGAGGCTTTGCTCAAGGGGGGGCTCCGGACGACCGCGGGCAAGGGACCCGGGAAGGCATTGCAAAGTTTACGCCGCCCGCGAGGCCCCCTCGGGACGGGCCGGGGTCCCCGCGCGTGGGACAAATTGTCGCGCGGTCGGGACGGAATCGTCCGGTAGGTTTTTTCCTTCGGCCGTCCCGTCCTCCCCGCTGCAGGGCGGAGCGATCCCGACCCGAAGGTGATCTTCCCGGCAGGCTGCCCGGCCCGCCGGTGCCCTGTCCACCCCTCCGAAAGGCCGCCTGTGACGCATCCCGCCCTCCCCCGAGCCGCGTTCCTCCTCT
Source organism: Holophagaceae bacterium (assembly GCA_036391515.1). Lineage (GTDB taxonomy): Bacteria > Acidobacteriota > Holophagae > Holophagales > Holophagaceae > Geothrix. The sequence goes on along the minus strand of DASVZU010000271.1, from coordinate 10,279 downwards.
GCGCCCTGCCCTGCCTCGCCGCCGCGGAGGCCGAGACCCCCCGGAAGGCCCCGGGGGAGCGCCCTGTGCCCTCGGCGGTCGTGGAGGTGGCCGCGCCGCTGCCCCAGGAGCCCCTGGTGACGGTGACGGACCCCAAGGCCCCCCGGCAGCCCGTCCCCGCCCACGACGGCGCCGAGTACCTGAAGACCATCCCCGGCTTCGCCGTCATCCGGAAGGGAGGCACGGACGGCGATCCGGTGCTGCGGGGCATGGCCGGCTCGCGCCTGAACCTGCTGGTGGACGGCGAGCAGCTCCTCGGCGGCTGCGGTGCCCGCATGGATCCGCCCACGGCCTACGTGTTCCCCGAATCCTTCGACCGCATCACCGTCATCAAGGGGCCCCAGACCGTGCTCTACGGTCCCGGCAACTCCGCGGGCACGGTGCTGTTCGAGCGCACCGGCGCCCGCCTGCAGCGGCCCGGCTGGCGCGGCACCGCCAGCCTCCTGGGCGGCAGCTGGGGCCGCAACGACGAGGTGGTGGACGCCACGGGGGGCACGCCGGACGTCTACGTGCGGGGGGCCGGCACCCGCTCCCACATGGGGGACTACCGAGACGGGAACGGGAACGCCATCCATTCCCGCTACACCCGCTGGAGCGCCTTCGGCGCCCTGGGGTGGACGCCGGATGACCGCACCCGCCTGGAGCTCTCCGGCACCCGCAGCGACGGCCGGGCCGCCTACGCGGACCGGAGCATGGACGGCGCGATGTTCAGGCGGGAGAACCTCGACCTGAAGTTCGAGACGCGCAACCTCTCGCCCCTGGTGGAGCGCCTGGAGGCCCAGGTCTACTGGAACCACGTCGACCACGTCATGGACAACGCCACCCTGCGGACGTTCACGCCCACCCCCATGGCGCCGGAACCCGCGGCCATGAACCCCGACCGGACCACCCAGGGCGGCCGCGTGGCCGCGACCCTGCGCCTGGCGGAGCCGTCCCGGCTGGTGCTGGGCTCGGACCTCCAGGCCAACCGGCATACCTTCCGCATGAGCCTGCGCCAGTGGTCCCGACCGGAGGAATCCCTGCCCCGGATGGACGACGCCTGCTTCCGCAGCATCGGCCTCTTCGGGGAGCTGACCCAGGCCCTCTCCCCCGTGGACCGTCTGGTGGCGGGCTTCCGCACGGACCGCTGGCACGCCGAGGACCGGCGGAGCCAGGTGCAGGTCACCATGATGGCCACGGCCCCTGATCCCACCGCCGGCCAGCGCCGCGACACCTCCCTGGAGAGCGGCTTCCTGCGCTACGAGCGGGAGCTCGCCGGGGGCGGGACCACCCTCTACGCCGGCGTGGGCCATGCGGAGCGCTTCCCCGACTACTGGGAGGCCATCAGCAAGGAGAGCCTCGCCACCGTGAGCGCCTTCGGCACCCGCCCCGAGCGGACCACCCAGCTCGACCTGGGCTTCGTGCAGCAGACCGGCGCCCTCCGGACCTCGGTCTCCGCCTTCTACGGCGAGGTGCGGGACTTCATCCTCATCCAGTCGAACGTGGCCAAGCCGGCCATGGGCGGCACCACCCGCCTGGCCACGGTGGCCCGCAACGTGGACGCCACCACCTGGGGCGGCGAGGCCGCCGCCACCCTGGCCCTCACTTCCCGCCTCAAGGCCGAGGGCAGCCTGTCCTACGTCCACGGCTCCAACGACACCGACCACCGGCCCCTGGGCCAGATGCCGCCGCTGGAAGGCCGCCTCGGCCTCACATGGGACACCGGCACCTGGTCCCTGGGCGGGCTCCTGCGGGCCGTGGACCGCCAGGGCCGCGTGGCCGTGAACCAGGGCAACATCGTGGGCCAGGACCTGGGCCCCACGGCGGGTTTCGCCGTGGTCTCCCTGAACGGCGGCTGGCGGCCCCGTCCGGGCCTGCTCGTCACGGCGGGCGTGGACAACCTCTTCAACCGCGCCTACGCCGAGCACCTCAGCCGCAACGCCGCCTCCGTGCCGGGCTTCCTGGTGCAGTCCCTCCGGGTGAACGAACCCGGGCGCATGGCCTGGCTGAAGCTCGCCCTCACCTTCGGCTGAAACGGCCATGCTGCGCGGTTACGCTAGCCCCATGACCTCCACGCACGAACCCCTGACGGGCGTGTCCCTCGCCTGGCTGGTGCGCCTCCGGTGGATCACCGTGGCGGCCCAGGGCGCGGCCATCCTGGGGGCGGTGTGGATCCTGGCGGACGAGCTGCCCCTGGTCCCCCTGTTCTCCCTGGTGGCCATCGGCGCCCTGAGCAACCTGTTCCTGGCCCGCCGGCTCCGGACCGGGGCCCCCGCGACCGCCTCCCTCCCCGGCCTCCTGCTCGGCCTGGACATCCTGCTGCTCACCGGGCTCCTCTACTTCAGCGGCGGCCCCTCGAACCCCTTCACCGCCATCTACCTGGTGCATGTCACCCTGGCCGCCGTGGTCATGCGGGGCGCCTGGGCCTGGGCCCTTGGCCTCCTCTCCACGCTGGGCTTCGGGCTGCTGTTCTTCTGGCACGTGCCGGTGGAGTCCCTCAGCCACATGGCCCACCGCGGCGGCGGATTCTCCCTGCACCTGCTGGGCATGTGGCTGGCCTTCGCCATCACCGCCACCCTCATCGCGGCCTTCGTGGGCCGGGTGACGGAGGCGCTCCGCCAGCGCGAGGACGAGCTCGCCGGCCTGCGCGACCTGGCGGCCCGCCAGACACGGCTGGCCGCGCTCACCACCCTGGCCGCCGGCGTCGCCCACGAGCTGGGCACGCCCCTGGGCACCATCGCCGTGGCGGCCAAGGAGCTGCAGCGGACCGCGGAGCGGCTCGGGCCCGACGGCTCGGGCGTGGGCCAGGACGCGGCGCTCATCCGCCAGGAGGCGGACCGCTGCCGGCGCATCCTGGACCAGATGGCCGGGCCCTCGGGCACCGCGCCGGGGGAGCAGCCCGGGCCCCTGGCCTGGGAGGACCTGCGCCGCTCGCTCCTGGCGGCCCTCGATCCCGCGGACCGGGCCCGCCTGGCCTTCACCCTCCCCGAAGGCGGCTGTGGCGCCGTGCCCCGGGAGGGGCTCCTCCGCGCCCTCCGCGCCCTGCTGCGCAACGCCTTCCAGGCCTCCCCGCCCTCGGCCCGCGTCGCGCTGTCCGTCGAGCCCACGGGCCCGGGCTGGCGCATCCGGGTGCAGGACCGGGGGACGGGGATGCCGGCGGACGTGCTGGCCCGGGCGGGGGAACCCTTCTTCACCACCCGGCCGCCGGGCGCCGGCATGGGCCTGGGCCTCTTCCTGGCCCGCACCTTCGCGGAGGAGCTGGGCGGCACCCTGGCGCTGGAGTCCCGGGCCGGCGAGGGCACCCTCGTCGAGCTCGCCTGGCCGGAGGCACACCATGGCTGAGGCCCTGCCCTCCATCCTGCTCGTGGACGACGACGCCGTCTTCCGCGGGCGCCTGGCCCAGGCCCTGGAGGGGCGCGGCATGGACGTGTGGACCGCCGCCGGTCCGGAGGAGGCCCTGGCGCGGGCCCGCGAGGAGACGCCCGAGTACGCCGTGGTGGATCTCCGGATGCCGGGGGGCTCGGGCCTGGACCTGGTGCAGGCGCTCCACGCCCTCGACGCCACCACCCGCATCGTGGTCCTCACGGGCTACGGCAGCATCGCCACCGCCCTCTCGGCCGTCCGCCTGGGGGCCACCCACTACCTCACCAAGCCCGCGGACGTGGACGAGATCCTGGCCGCCTTCCAGGCCCCCGAGCTGGCCGAGGCCCCCGCGGATGCGGGGGAGACCCCCTCCCTGGCCCGGGTGGAATGGGAGCACATCCAGCGCGTGCTCGGCGACTGCAACGGCAACCTCTCCGAGGCCGCCCGGCGCCTGGGCATGCACCGCCGCTCCCTGCAGCGGAAGGCCGCCCGGCGGCGGCCCCTCCGGTGACCGCGACGATTTGACGCAGGCCGCGCCACGCCCCCGCGGGGTACACATGTTCCGACAGCCTTGAGGATGCCGTGATCCACCCGCGCCCCGCCCACGCCCTGCTCGCCGCCTCCCTCCTCGCCGTGCCTGCGCAGGCCTGCGGGGCCTGCGGCTGCACCCTGAACGGCGACTGGGCCAGCCAGGGCATCGCCGTGCGGCCGGGCTTCCGGCTCGACCTCCGCTATGACGCCTTCACCCAGGACCAGCTGCGCTCGGGAACCGGGGCGGTGGATCCGGCCGCCCTGCCCCTGCCGAACGGCCAGGAGGTGCAGCGGAGCACCGCCAACCGGAACCTCGCGCTGACCCTGGACTGGAGCCCCAGCGCGGCCTGGGGCCTCAGCCTGCAGGCGCCCACCTACTGGCGGAACCACGAGACGGTGGCCGCCGGCGACGTGGATCCCTCCTTCTCGCGGAGCACGGGGCTCGGGGACCTCCGCCTGGTGGGCCGCTACCAGGGCTTCCTGGAGGATGCCTCCCTGGGTGTCCAGGTCGGCCTCAAGCTGCCCACCGGCCGCTTCCACGACACCTTCGCCACCGGCCCCCAGGCCGGGGAGCCGGTGGACCGCGGCCTCCAGCCCGGCACGGGCACCACCGACCTGCTGCTGGGCCTCTACAAGTACGGCGACCTCGGCATGGCCTGGGGCTGGTTCGCCCAGGCCATGCTCCAGCTGCCCCTGAACAGCCGGGAGGACTTCCGGCCCGGCCGGGCCGTGAATGCCAACGCGGGCCTGCGCTACGGGGGCCTGGGCCTCGTGACGCCGCAGCTCCAGCTGAACGTCCGGGCCGAGCAGCGGGAGTCCGGCGCCGCCGCCGACGTGGCCAACAGCGGCGCCACCCTGGTCTACCTCAGCCCCGGCCTCACCGCGGACCTGGGCCGCGGCCTCCAGGCCTACGCCTTCGTCCAGGTGCCCGTCCACCAGCGGGTGAACGGCCTCCAGCTCGAGCCCCGGTCCAGCGTATCGGTGGGGCTGCACGTCGCGTTCTGAGCCGGATCAGCCGGCGGCGGAGATGGGGGAGCTGGGCAGGCCCAGCACCTCCTCCACCTTCTGGCGGGTGATGCGCAAGGTCTCGCGGGTGGTCCGCTTGTCCGAGGGCAGCTCGTACATGGGCTCCAGGAGGATCTGCTCCACCAGGCTGCGGAGGCCGCGGGCGCCCAGCTTGCGGGTGAGGGCCTGGTCGGCGATGGCCTCCAGGGCGCCCTCCTCGAAGCTCAGGTCCACGTCGTCCATGTCGAACAGCTTCACGAACTGCTTGGTGACGGCGTTCTTGGGCTGGGTGAGGATGGCCACGAGGGCCTCCCGGTCCAGGGGGGTGAGTCCCGCCACCACGGGCAGGCGGCCCACCAGCTCGGGGATGAGGCCGAACTTGATGATGTCCTCGGGCTCCACGAGGCCCAGCATGTGGTCCTTGTCCCCCTTGGAGGAGGGCTTGGCGCCAAAGCCCACGGCCTTGGCGCGGATGCGCTGCTTGATGATGTCCTCGATGCCCACGAAGGCGCCGCCGCAGATGAACAGGATGTTGCTGGTGTCCAGCTGGATGAACTCCTGGTGGGGATGCTTCCGCCCGCCCTGGGGCGGCACGTTGGCCACGGTGCCCTCCACCAGCTTCAGGAGGGCCTGCTGCACGCCCTCGCCGCTCACGTCGCGGGTGATGCTGGGGTTCTCGCTCTTGCGGCCGATCTTGTCGATCTCGTCGATGAAGACGATGCCCCGCTGGGCCCGCTCCACGTCGTAGTTGGCGGCCTGGAGCAGCTTGGTGAGGATGTTCTCCACGTCCTCGCCCACGTAGCCCGCCTCGGTCAGCGTGGTGGCGTCGGCCATGGCCAGGGGCACGTCCAGGAAGCGGGCCAGGGTCTGGGCCAGCAGCGTCTTGCCCGTGCCCGTGGGGCCCAGCAGCAGGATGTTGCTCTTGGACAGCTCCACCTCGCCCGAGCCCAGGGCCTTCCGCGGGCTGAGGATGCGCTTGTAGTGGTTGTAGACGGCCACGGAGAGGCGCTTCTTGGCCGCCTCCTGGCCGATGACGTAGTCGTCCAGGAAGGCCTTGATCTCCTTGGGGCGGCTCAGGCGGGCCTCATGCTTGCCCAGGGGCTTGCCCTGGCGGCTCATGCGCAGCTGCAGCTGGCCGGCCTCCAGGCACTCGTTGCAGATGAAGGCCTCGGGCCCGGCCAGGAGCTGCTCCACCTCGTGGGGCTCCTTGCCGCAGAAGGAGCATTTCTGCTCGCGCTTGTACTTATTCATCTGAGGATCCCCTCCTGGGGGCAGGGCCGCACTGCACGGTGGCTAGGCTACATCGTGGATGGTCTTCAGTTCCAGGATCTCGAAGCGCCGGATGCCGGCGGGGATCTGGACGCGCACCTCGCTGCCCTCCTCCTGGCCCACCAGGGCGGTGCCGATGGGGGAGCTGATGCTGAGGTGGTGGGGGTGCCCGTCGAGCTCCTCCGGGAGCACCAGCTTGTAGGTGAACTCCTCCTCGGAATCCAGGTCCAGGATGGTGACTTCGGACCCGTAGGCCACCCGGGTCTTGGGCAGGCGGCTGATGTCCAGGCTAGCCACCTCGGCGATGCGCTTCTCCAGCGTCACCATCTTGTTCTGGAACATGTCCCGCTTGGCGAGGGCCTGCTCGTATTCGGCGTTCTCGGACAGGTCGCCCTGGCCGGCGGCGCGGGCGATCTCCTGGGGGATGTCCACCAGGAGGGCCTGCTTGATGTCCTTGAGTTCCTTCTCGAGCTTGACGAGGACGTGCTTGGGCATGGGACTTCCGGAAAAAGGAAGGGTCGGGGACCCGGTTACAAGGTGGGAGAAGACAACGATTCTAGCCAGTCTGAAGGCGGGAGCGGGGCCGGCAGGGGGTTCCCCTCGCCGGGCCGGGTCTTGAAGCGGCGGTGCATCCAGAACCACCAGCGGGGATCCTTCCGGATCTGGGCCTCGATCCGGGCGGTCATGAGCTGGGTGGCCACCCAGGCGTCCCGGGCGGCGTCGCCGGTGACCGGCACCTCGAAGGGGGGCTCGAAGCGGACGGTCGTGGTGCCATCCCCGTTGGGCCAGCTGAAGACCGGCAGCACCGGCAGGCCGTAGCGGGCCGCCAGGCCCCCGGCCGTGCCGAAGGTGGAGGCCCACTGGCCCAGGAACTTCACCCAGACGCCCGTGGTGAGGGCGTCCTGGTCCAGGAGGAAGCCCACACCCTCGCCGGCCTTGAGCGCCTTCAGCGTGTCCCGCATGGCCCCGTCCTTGAGGATCACGCGGTTCCCGAAGCGGGTGCGGAAGGCCAGGGAGACGGGCTCCAGGAGGGGATTGTCCAGCTCCCGGCCGATGACGGCCAGGGTGCGGCCCAGGCGGCTCTGGCCCAGGGCCACCATCTCCCAGTTCCCGTAGTGGCCGGTGAGCTGGATGAAGCCCTTCCCGCTGGCCTTCACCGCATCGAAATGCTCCAGCCCCTCGACCTTGATCCAGCGGTCCAGCTCCTCGGGGGTGGCCCGGCGCAGGCGCAGCAGGCCCACGAAGAGGGCGCCGAAGTGCTTGAAGCAGTCCCGGGAGAGGGCCCGGGTGCCGGCCTCGTCGAGCCCCAGGTCCGCGAAGCGCAGGTTCTCCCGCACGATGCGGCGGTGCCGGGGATCCGCCCAGTAGAAGGCCAGGCCGGCGGCCTCCCCCACCGTCTGGACCGTTGCCCAGGGGAGGTGGCCCAGCACCCCATCCAGGACGCGGAAGACCCCGTACTCCAGGCGATGCCGGAGGGTCGGGGCGGTCTCGGGGGCGCGGTCGGGCATGAGGGGAGGGGTCCTAAAAAAAAGGGGCGCCTCGAAGGTTCGAGGCGCGAAGGGGAAGTCTAGCAGCAAAGGGGAGTCCTGCTTCTAGGCCCCTGTTTGCTTTACTTGGATATCAACGTCCGTTGCGGGAAAGGGGCATGGTCATGCACCGCGGACCGCCCCGGGCCCGGCTCAGCTCGGCGCTCTCGATCTGGATGAGGTATTTCTTCCCATCCAGCAGGTCGAGGGAGGTATCGGCCAGGAGCTGCCGCTCCGTGAGCACCCGGTAGCCGGCCTTGGCCAGCTCGTCGGCCGTGGCCAGGTTGCGGCGGTAGCTGGTGATGACCCCGGGAGCCAGGGCGAAGGCGTTGGCCCCGTCCGTCCACTGCTCCCGCTGCTGGCGGATGTAGTCCTGGCCGCCGCAGAAGATGGGCTTCAGGTCGATGCCCAGGCCCTTCAGGGCGGCCAGCAGGTTGGGCTGGGTGGTGAAGCGGAGCTCCTGGTGGCGGAGGTCCATCACCACCACGTTCAGCAGTTCCCGGCTGCCGTCCGTGAAGTAGGGCGGGTACACGAGGCACTCGTCCTCGCTGATGCGGGTGAAGATGGTGTCCAGGTGCATGGCGGCCCGCTTCTTGGGCATGAGCACCATGACCAGGTGCTCGAAGCGGCCCTCCCCCGCCACGTGGTCGGCCCGCAGGCTCTCGGCCAGGCAGGTGATGGCGTCCGTGGTGCTGCGCTCGGAGCAGCCCACCACCAGCACCTTGTCGGACACCACGAGGATGTCGCCGCCCTCCAGGCTCACCGGGGCCTTGATCTCCCCGCGGATGAGGGGATTCACCTGGTCGAACCACTTGTCCTGGTCCGTGAGGTGCCGCAGGCGCGGGTGGTGCCGGAAGATGGTGCTGAGGATGAGGGGCTCCCGCTCCCGGGCCCAGGTGGCCATGGCATTCACGCTGTAGCCGTCGCCGATGACCGAGGCCGGGTCCCGCATGAAGAGCAGGTTGGGGATGGGCCGCAGGCGGTAGTCGAACTCCTGCTCCCAGGGGGTGTGGCTGGGCATGTCGTCCCAGGGCACGCCCGTGATGACGCTGCGGGCCGCCTGGGCCGAGGGCATGTCCCGCAGGAGGTTGCAGGTCTCGTCGGGGAGCCCCGCCAGGCGGCGCAGGTCCTCGATGAAGGCCAGCTTCACGCCCTCGTCCGCCAGGGCCTCCACGAAGAGGTCCTGCACGTCCAGCACCTCGTCCGCCACCCGGGCCAGCACCTGCCGGAAGAGGGCGTGCTCCTGCCGGGCGTGGTCCCCGAAGAGGATGTCGTCGAAGAGCAGCTTCTCCATCATCCCGGGGACCATGAGGTCCACCTCGGGGCCGGGGTCGTGGACCACCACCTGCTTGAGGCGGGCGATCTCCGAGAAGACCGAGAGCTGGATGGGCTGCATGCAAGTACCCCGTGGGTCCGGAATCGTCCAGGCTAGCACGTGGTTCCCGGCCCCCCGAGGCTCCGTTTCCCTCAGAGGACCCCCTGGTTCCCTATTCTTTACCAATTTGGTCGGATTTTTTCTTGAAGCGCAGGCAGGCCCGATTTAGCCTGTTTATTCCCACACAATTCCGGGGTGATCCCCCGATCGGAGGCAATCCCATGGCCGCATTCGTCACCCAGCCCGCGCCCGACTTCAAGGCCAAGGCCCTCGTCAACGGCGAGTTCAAGGAAGTCGCCCTCTCCGACTACAAGGGCAAGAAGGTCGTCCTCTTCTTCTACCCCCTGGACTTCACCTTCGTGTGCCCCACGGAGATCCTGGCCTTCTCCGACGCCATCAAGGAGTTCGAGGCCCGCAACACCCAGGTCATCGGCGTGAGTGTGGACTCCCACTTCAGCCACTGGGCCTGGGCCAACACCCCCCGCAAGGAGGGCGGCATCCAGGGCGTGACCTTCCCCCTGGTGTCCGACCTGAACAAGACCATCGCCCAGGACTACGGCGTCCTGCTGCCCGCCGGCATCAGCCTGCGCGGCCTCTTCATCATCAACACCAAGGGCGAGCTGAAGCACATCACCGTGAACCACAACGACCTGGGCCGCAGCGTGGACGAGGTCCTGCGCCTCCTCGACGCCATCGACTTCACCGAAGAGCACGGCGAAGTCTGCCCCGCCAACTGGCACAAGGGCGAAAAAGCGATGAAGCCCACGTTCGATGGCCTCAAGGCCTATGCTTCCGCGAAGTAAAACGGAGACCACTCCGATCAAGGGGCGCCGCAAGGCGCCCCTTCTGCTTCATCGCTTATTTGGGCCATGACCATCCGACCGAAGCGAAGCGGAGGGAGGATAGGACCGCATCGGCGCAGCCGATGGCGGGGGCAAAGCCCCGAGGGGCGGAGCCCCGAGTCAGGCCGACCTTCGATGGGTTGAAGGCCTACGCCTCCGCCAAGTAGACCGGCAGGGAACGCACGAAGCGGGCGCCGTCAGGCGCCCGCGGCGTGTACTCCGAGGCGGAATGGCCTTCGGGCGATGACCATCCGACCGAAGCGCAGCGAAGGGAGGATAGGACCGCATCGGCGCAGCCGATGGCGGGGGCAAAGCCCCGAGGACCGGAGCCCCGAGCCACCATCCGACCG
>DASVZU010000270.1:0-3355 GCA_036391515.1 Holophagaceae bacterium | reverse complement strand
CAGCGCGATCAACGCCAGTTTTCCCAGCGAAAGGAAGCCATAGAGCCAGCGCCGGCGCACCGAGGGGGTGAGCATCCGGGCGGTCAGGTAGCGGTGGAGGACCCAGAAGGCCAGGCTGGTGGCCCCGCCCACCCCGAAGGCCAAGGCGGCCTCCCGCGAGCGCAGGAGGCCCCACAGGGGGGCGCCCAGGGCCAGCAGGATCACCTGGAACCGGGTGGCCCAGCGAAGGTGCTCCTCCCCTTCAGCGGCCATCTTCCCCTCCGTGCTTCCCGGAAGGAGGTTCCTGGGACCGGCGGAGTTCCTCCTCGTCCCGCTTCGACATCCTGCGGCTCACCTTGTACAGCTCCCAGAAAGCCGCAGAGACCCCCCAGGCCAGGCCGATCCACTGCCCGCCGGTGGCGTGGCCGAACCAGCCCCCGATCCAGCGGCCCAGGAAGAAGCCCAACACGATGCAGAGGGGGAAGGTGAGGCCCAGGGACATCAGGTCGCCCCACAGGGCCCGCTCGCCCGGATCCACCCCGTCCTTGTCGCGCCTGAAGATCACCATGCACCTGAACGCAGAAGGGCGCGGGAACCTCCCGCGCCCTCCAGTGTAGAGCCCAACCTCAGCTCAGGGCGACCTTGCCCGCCCACTCCAGCAGCCAGGGCCCGAAGGCCGTGCCGACCAGGATCACCAGGCAGGCGACACCCACGATGAAGGTGGGCAGGGTGCCCAGGGCCGGAGCCTCGCCTTCCGTGGGCTCCTTGAAGTACATCTGGTTCACCACGCCCAGGTAGTAGTAGGCGCTCACGGCGCTGGTCAGGAGCGCGATCACCGTGAGGGTGACGTGGCCCTGCTCGATGGCCAGCTTGAAGAGGTAGAACTTCCCGAAGAAGCCCAGGAGGGGGGGAATTCCGGCCAGGCTGAGGAGGAACATCATCATGGCGAAGCCGAGCACGGGATGCTTGCGGCCCAGGCCCTTGAAGTCCTCGATGCGCTCGCCCTCCCCCTTGCCCTGGAGGTAGATCACCACCGCGAAGGCGCCGAAGTTCATGAAGATGTAGATGGCCATGTAGAGCCACACGGCCTGGGCACCGGCCACGGGATCCGCCGACAGCACCCCCAGCAGCATGTAGCCCACGTGGGCGATGCTGGAATAGGCCAGGAGCCGCTTCATGCTGACCTGCTTCACGGCCGCCACGTTGCCCAGGATCATGCTGGCCCCGGCGATGTAGGAGAGTGGCAGCACCCACTCGGTGAACAGGCCGTGGAAGCCCGTGCCGAACACGCGGAGGAAGGCCGCCAGGGCCGCGGCCTTGGGGGCGGTGGCCATGAAGGCGGTGATGGGCGTGGGAGCGCCTTCGTAGGCGTCCGGCGACCACATGTGGAAGGGCACCGCGGCCACCTTGAAGGCCATGCCCACCAGCACCATCAGCACGCCGCCGAAGACCAGGAGGGAGTCCGGCTTAGGCACCAGCGCCAGGGCCTGGTCCAGGTCCGCCAGGTTGGTGGTGGTTCCGCCGGCGGCGCCGTAGAGCAGGCTGATGCCGTAGACGAGGATGCCGCTGGAGAAGGCCCCCAGCAGGAAGTATTTCAGGCCCGCCTCCACGCTGGTCTTCCAGTCCCGGAGGTAGGCCACCAGGATGTAGATGCAGACCGCCATCAGCTCGAGGCTGAAGTATACGGAGATGAGATCCGTGGCCCCGCAGAGGAAGAGCATGCCCGACAGCGAGAACAGGATCAGGGCGTAGTACTCCACGGTCTGCTGCCGGAGCCCGTTCAGCACCCGCTGGCTGAGGGCCACGGCCCCGGCGGCGCCCAGGATGCTGAGCAGCTCGAACCCGCGGGTGAGCCCGTCCATCTGGAACATGCGGCCGAAGCCCAGGCCGTTCTCGGTCCGGACCACCAGCACGGCGGCGACGGCCAGGATGACGAGGGTCACCGGGGCCCACTTGTGCTTGGAGCCGCGGTTCACGAAGAGGTCGCCCGGCCACAGCATCAGCGTGGCGACCGTCATCAGGAAGAGTTGGGGGGCGATGAGGTGCGCATCCCGGAGGAGCGCATCCAGAAGCCCCTGCGCAAAGCCGGTCATCAGTGGCCTCCCCCGTGGGTCATTTCGGCCGGGGCCTCACCGTGGACGGGAGCCTCATGGCCTTCGGTCCCATGGGCCGCAGGGGCCTCCATCCCGTGGAACCCCACCTTCGCGGCCTCCGCCTGCCTGGCGGAGAGGTTCTCGGCGGCGTAGTAGCCGGGGTTGACCTGCATCACCAGCTTGCGGACGGGCGCGTCCATCACGTCCATGATCGGCTTGGGATACATGCCGATCCAGAAGGCAGCGACGACCAGGGGCGCGAAGTAGAGGATCTCGCGCAGGGTCAGGTCCTCCATCTTCTCGTTGACGGGGGTGATGGGTCCGAACATCACGCGCTGGTACATCCAGAGCAGGTAGGCGGCGCCGAGGATGATGCCGAGGGTGGCCACCAGGGCGGCCCAGGGGAAGGCCTGGAAGGAGCCCATCAGGATGATGGCCTCGCCCACGAACCCGTTCAGGAGGGGCAGCCCCAGGCTGCTCATGGTCATGATCATGAAGATGGTGGCGTAGACGGGCATGCTCTTCGAGAGGCCGCCGAAGTCCGCGATCATGCGGGTGTGCCGGCGCTCGTAGACGATGCCCACCGCGAGGAAGAGCCCGCTGGTGCTGATGCCGTGGTTGAGCATCTGGAAGAGGCCGCCCTTGATGCCGTATGGGTTCAGGGCGAAGAGGCCGAGCATGCACATGCCGAGGTGGCTCACGGAGGAGTAGGCCACCAGCTTCTTCATGTCCTTCTGGATCATGGCCACCAGGGCGCCGTAGACGATGCCGATGAGGGCCAGGGCGATGAACCAGGGCATCAGGTCCTTCGTGGCTCCGGGCAGGATGGGGAGCAGGAACCGGACGAAGCCGTAGGTGCCCATCTTCAGGAGGATGGCGGCCAGGATCACGGAACCGGCCGTGGGCGCCTGCACGTGGGCGTCAGGCAGCCAGGTGTGGAAGGGGAACATCGGCACCTTGATGGCGAAGCCGATGAAGAAGGCCAGGGCCATCAGGTACTGGAAGGCCTTGGTCTGCTGGGCGATCACGGGCGCCATCGCCTGGAAGCTGGCCAGGGAGAAGTCGTAGGTGCCTGTGGTCTTGTGCTGCAGGAAGTAGATGGCCAGGATGGCCACCAGCATCAGCACAGAGCCGGCCAGGGTGTAGAGGAAGAGCTTGATGGCGGCGTAGAGCTTCTGCGGGCCGCCCCAGATGGCGATGAGGAAGTACATCGGCACCAGCATCACTTCCCAGAACAGGTAGAAGAGGAACATGTCCTGGGTGATGAAGACGCCCAGCATGGC
>DASVZU010000269.1:0-11003 GCA_036391515.1 Holophagaceae bacterium | reverse complement strand
CCGGCGGCAAGGACTTCATCGTGGCCCACCCCAGCGCCGATCCCGTGGCGCTCACCGTGGCCATCGTTCGCGGCGCCTTCGAGTACCAGGGCCAGAAGTGCTCCGCCGCCAGCCGCGCCTACGTGCCCAGCAACCTGTGGCCGAAGGTGAAGGAGATGCTCGTGCCCATGGTCGAGAGCATCAAGATGGGCGACATCCAGGACTACTCGAACTTCATGGGCGCCGTCATCGACGCCAACTCCTTCCGCGACCAGAAGAACGCCATCGACGAGGCCAAGGCCTCGAATGATGCCAGCATCCTGGTGGGCGGCCAGTACGACGACAGCAAGGGCTACTTCGTGCGGCCCACGGTCATCGAGGCGAAGAACCCCGGCTTCCGCACCATGTGCGAGGAGCTCTTCGGCCCCGTGATGACGCTGCACGTCTACGACGAGCGGAAGTGGGAGGAGACCCTCGATCTGGTGGATTCCACCAGCCCCTACGCCCTCACCGGCGCCGTCTTCAGCCAGGACCGCTACGCCGTGCAGCAGGCCATCGCGCGGCTGCGGAACGCCGCGGGCAACTTCTACGTCAACGACAAGCCCACCGGCGCGGTGGTGGGCCAGCAGCCCTTCGGCGGCGCCCGCGCCAGCGGCACCAACGACAAGGCCGGCTCCATGCTGAACCTGCTGCGCTGGATCAGCGCCCGCACCATCAAGGAGACCTTCGTCCCGCCCACGGACTACCGGTATCCCTACATGGGGTAGGCCGGTGCTTCTCCGCAAAAAAGGCGGCCCCCGGCGGGGCCGCCTTTTTTGTGGCAGGCTGGACCCGCGGAGGCTCCCATGGCGATCCGGGTGGTGCGGCTGGGCAGTCCACGGGCGGCGGGCGAGGGCCTGCGATTGGGCACGGTGCGGCGTCCGCCACGGGGCGTGCCGAAGGCGGAGTTCGCGGCGCGCGACTTCTACGACGTGTGGATGCCGGAGCTGGCGCCCAGCGAGGCCCTGGTGAAGGAGGCGCAGGGTGCCGAAACGGAGGCCCAGTGGAAGGCCTTCCTGCGGAGGTACCGCGCGGAGATGGCCCAGCCCGAGCGGACTCGGCTGCTGGACATGCTGGCCGCCCTCTCGAGGCAGACCGACTTCTCGGTGGGCTGCTACTGCGAGGATGAATCGCGATGTCACCGGTCGGCCCTGCGGGCGCTGCTGGCGGAGCGGGGGGCCGAGATCCGCTGAGGCCGTGCCACACTGGTTGGCGACCTCAAGGTGTGTGATGACTGACCGACCCTCCATCCGCGAGAAATACCGGTTCCCCGGCAGCTTCTGGAACGCCAACCTCACCGAGCTGTTCGAGCGGGCCGCCTACTACTCCATGGCCAGCTTCGTGGTCATCTACCTGGGTCGGCTGGGCCTGGGTGACTGGTGGCCCAGCATGCTGAACGGGGGGCTCTGGTTCCTGGTCTACTTCCTGCCCATCCTCAGCGGCACCATCGCCGACCACATCGGCTTCCGCCGCAGCCTCTTCCTGGCCTGCGTCCTGCTCGTGGGGGGCTACTTCCTGATGGGCTACCCCGTGTGGTTCGGGGGGCATGCCCTCTCGCTCTCGGTGGGCGACACGGTGACCGCGGGACCGGGGGTGGTGGTGCCCGTGGCCCTGGCCATCCTCCTGGTGGGGGTGGGCGCCTCCTTCGTGAAGCCGTGCATCGCGGGCACGGTGCAGCGCACGCACCTGGGCAAGGCCACGTTGGCCTTCGGCATCTTCTACATGGTGGTGAACATCGGCAGCGTGGTGGGTCGCCTCACGGCCTTCGCGGTCCGTACGCGGCTGGGGCGGCTGGACACCATCTTCGCCGTGTCCATGGTGGCCTCGGTAGCGGCCTTCCTGGTGGTGTTCTTCCTCTACCGGGACCCCGAAACCGCCACCGATCCCGCGAAGCCCCGGCGCACCGTGCCGGAGATCCTCCTGGGCATGTTCAAGGTGCTGGGCAACGGCCGCTTCGCCCTCTTCCTCCTGGTGAGCAGCGGGTTCTACTTCATCTACAACCAGGTCTACAACGTGCTGCCGCTCTACGTGAAGAAGACGGTGGAGCTGAGCCCGGCCATGGACCTCTACACCCTGGCGAACCCGGTCACCATCGTGCTGTTCCAGCTGGTGATCACGAACCTCTTCGGGAAGCTGCCTCCCATCAAGTCCATCGTGGTGGGCACGGTCATCATCGGCCTGGCCATGCTCATCAACGTGGCGCCCCTCTTCATGGCGGGCGGCGTGACGGCGCGGGTCTGGCTGCCCCTCGGCAGCCTCTTCATCATCATGACGGTGGCCCTCATCGCCTTCGGCGAGCTCTTCGCCGCCAGCCGGCTCTACGAGTACATCGGCTCCCTGGCGCCCAAGGGCCAGGAGGGCCTCTTCCTGGGCTACTCCAACCTGCCCATGGCCATCGGCAGCCTCGTGGGTGGCCCCGCGGGCGCCTGGATCTTCAACCGGGTCATGTGCGCCGGCGCCGAGAAGCTGCCCAGCGGCCTGCTGAAGCTGGATCCCCGCGCGGCGGCCACCGGCTGGCTCATCCTCACCGTCTTCGGCCTCGGGAGCGCCTTGAGCCTGTGGTTCTACAACCGGTGGCTGCAGAGGCAGCCCGTTTAGGGCCCTGTCACCGTGACCTGCACCGTGCGGGTGGCGCTGCCGGTGGGGCCCTCGGCCAGCAGGGTGTAGGTGGTCGTGGCCGCCGGATGGACGGTGAGGCTGGCGCCCGTCACCCAGCCGATGCCAGGGGTGATGAACCAGCGGGTGGCGTTCGTGGTGCTCCAGGTGAGCGTGGCCCCTGCGCTCGTGGTGGTGCTGGTGGCGCTGGTGGCAAAGGTGCCGATGACAGGAGCTGCGCCGGAGGGATCCGACGTGTACACCGTGCCCATCTGCACCACCTCCAGGTCCGAGCCCTTGATGCCGGAGAGGGTGGCGAGCTGGGTGTTGTCCCAGCGGTCGTCCGGCGCACCGGAGAGGTACCAGGCGCTGCCGTTATCCGCCAGGATCATGCCGTAGCGCTTCAGGGCCGCGAGCACGATGCGGGCCTGGGGTGGGTAGCCGCTGATGTCCACCCCGGCCTTCAGGCGCACGCGCATCCCCATGGGCGGCGCGCTGGCGCTGGTGGTGCTGGAGGCCCAGTGGGTGGCGGGCAGGACGTAGGCCTTGCGGGAGGTCGGCACGGTGAAGCGCAGGGCATGGGGGATGGTGCCGGCCGCCACTTCGTCGTAGCGGGCCAGGCCCGGCAGGATGGGCAACCCGGCCGCGTCGGCGCTGGTCCATCCGTAGGGGCGCAGGGTGTTGCTCTTCAAGTCCCAGACGGCGGCGGCGTCGGCGGTCCAGCTGCCGTCGGCCTGTGGGAAGGCCCGGTACAGCTCGTAGAGCAGGCAGGTGTCGCGGTCCATCACCAGCACGTGGCGGTCCCCCGTGGAGGCGCTGCCGCCCTCGACGGGCGCCGCGGCAGGGATGGGCATTGGGCCGGGATCGCTCTCGGCGCCGTAGGCCGTGAAGGCGACGGGGACCTTGGCCTGGGCGGAGGAGGCCACCACGCTGTAGGGGATGCCGATGGGCGCCCCCTGCCAGAGGCCCGCGCCGAAGTCGGCATGCAGGCCCGAGGTGGCGCCGATGAAGGCGATGACGGCCGCGCTGTTGGGATCCACCGGGGCCGCGGAGATGTCCTGGTTCCAGGCGTTGTCGGCCGGGAAGGGGAGGAAGCCCTGGAGGCTGGCACCGGGGCCGAGCGCCGCGCCGTTGCAGGCCCCGGGCGGCGGCTGGACCGAGACGGTGACGGGGGCCTGGGCCGCCTTCGTGGCGTCGGCCACGCTGGTGGCCTGGACGTGGAAGCTGCCGGCGGCCGCGGGGGCGGTGTAGAGCCCCGCCGCGCTGATGGTGCCACCGGCCGGTTCCACCACGCGCCAGGTGACGGCCGGGTTGGCCGTGCCGGTGACGGTGGCCTGGAAGGCCTGGGTTCCGCCCGTCCACAGGCTGGCGCCCGCGGGCTGGATGGCCACGCTGACGGCCTGGGCCGGTGGCGGGGCGGAGCTCCCGCCGCCGCAGGCCAGGACCGTCCCCATCAGGATCCCGGCACCCAGGCCCATTGCGCGCATGAAGCCCCCCGACCCTGGCCCGATTCTGCGGGCGCGATTCCCCGGGCAGTCTACCCGCTTCCCGGCCCGTCGATGCCTGTGTTGACAGCCGGAACGCTGTGGATTGAGCTCGAATTCAGAGATAATGGGAGCCGCCCCCGAGGTCCCCATGTCCCAGAAGCAGACCCCGCTCTTCCCGCTCCGCCAGGGCCGCCACACGCGCCAGGCCCACGTGGACCTGCCGGAGGGCACCTTCGAGGAGGAGCACGCCCGGCAGGGTTTCTTCGGTCGCACGACGCACCTCTACCGGCTGCATCCGGTCACGGACTGGACGCGCATCGAGGGCCCCCTGCGGCCCCACAGCTACGATCTGAACGGCCTGAGGCCTTCCGAGGAGGCCGCCATCCGGGCCTCGATGCTCGGCTCCACCGAGGCTGCCTTCGCCCCCATCTGCCTGCTGCACAACCATGATGTGGCCCTGCACTGGGTGGCGCCATCCGCCATGGACTTCTTCTACCGCAACGCCGACGGCGACGATGTCTACTACATCCACGCCGGCGCCGGGAAGCTCGAGACCACCTTCGGGGCGATCCACTACGCCACCGGCGACTACCTCGTGATCCCCCGCGGCACCACCTACCGCTTTCTGCCCGCGGCGGGCGACCAGCGCTACCTGCTCATCGAGAGCGCCAGCGAGGTGACGATCCCCGACCGCAACCAGCTCGGGCCCAACGCCATCTTTGATCCCGCCATGGTGGACACCCCGGAGCTGGAGCCCTACGACGCCACGGCCCGGGAGTGGGCCGTCCACATCAAGCGCGAGAACCAGATCACGAAGGTGTACTACCCCTTCAATCCGCTGGACGTGGTGGGCTGGAAGGGCGACCTCACGGTCTGGCGGATCAACGTGAAGGACATCCGGCCCGTGCTCAGCGCCCGCTACCACCTGCCGCCCAGCGCGCACAGCACCTTCATTGCGCAGAACTTCGTCATCTGCTCCTTCCTGCCCCGGCCCTTCGAGGAGGAGGAGGGCGCCATGCGCGTGCCCTTCTACCACTCGAACATCGACTACGACGAGGTGCTGTTCTACTCCGCGGGGCACTTCTTCAGCCGTGACGGCATCGGCGCCGGGATGATGACCTGGCATCCCCAGGGCATCCACCACGGGCCCCACCCCAAGGCCATCCCCCTGAGCCGCACCAAGGACCGCACGGATGAGGTGGCCGTCATGGTGGACACCTACCGGCCCCTCAAGGCCACGCCAGCGGCGGAGCTGATGGAGAACCAGAACTACTGGGCGTCGTGGAAGTAGACTGTCCGGATGCTGCTCCTTGATCTCCAACCGATCCTGAAGACCGAGACCCGCCGCTTCGACCACTTCATGGCCTGGATGGACCGCGTGGGCTGGTCGCGCTTGGAGCACCTGGTCATGGTGGGCGGCGCCTGCCTGGCCATCCTGTGGAGCGTGAAGCTGGTCTCCCACGCGGTGCGCAAGGCAGTGGACGACGGCAACGACGCGGTGACTTCCGACGCCGAGCGCCGCGCGGAGACGCTGGGTTCGGTGCTCAACAACACGGCCCGCATCCTGGCGGTGGTGTTCTTCCTGCTGATGACGCTCCAGGAATTCGGCGTGAACATCGGCCCCCTGGTGGCCGGGGCCGGCATCGCGGGCGTGGCCCTGGGCTTCGGCGCCCAGAGCCTCGTGAAGGACGTCATTAGCGGGTTCTTCCTTCTCATGGAGAACCAGTTCGGGGTGGGCGACATCATCAGCGTGGACGAGAAGCACACGGGCACCGTGGAGCGCATGACGCTGCGGGTGACGCAGATCCGTGATTCGGAAGGCAAGGCCCACTTCATCCCCAACGGCTCCGTGGTACGGGTGGTGGTGCTGTCGAAGGAGTTCGCCCGGGCCCAAGTGGATGTGGGCGTGGGCTACGACACGGACATCGATGCGGCCATCGAGCTGCTGAAGCGGATCGGGCAGGAGCTGGCCGAGGCCTGGCCCGACCGGGTGCTGGAACCCACCCAGGTGCTGGGCGTGGAGGCCCTGGGGGACAGCGCCGTGACCCTCCGCACCCTCACCAAGACCGCCCCGGCCAAGCAGTGGGAGGTGGCCCGGGAACTGCGCCGCCGCATCCTCCTGGCCTTCCGCGAGGCCGGCATCGACATCCCGTACCCGCAGCAGGTGGTGCACCTGGTCCGCGAGCCGGAGCGCTGACTCAGGTTCCCAGGGCCTTCTGAAGGGCGGCCCGGAGTGCCTGGAGGGTGTAGGGCTTCTGGAGGAAGCCTGCCAGCCCCTGGCCCATGAGGGACCGCACGGATTCCTGTTCGGTGTAGCCGCTGCTGAGGACCACCCGCGCCTCGGGCCGGAGGCGGCGGATGGCCTGGAAGGCCTCGCGACCGTCCATCCGCGGCATGGTGAGGTCCATCAGCACGAGGTCGATGGCGCCGGGGTCCGCCTGGAACTGCGCCACCGCCTCGACCCCGTCCCGGGCCGTGACCACCCGGAAGCCCAGGGCCTCCAGGGCCGGGCCCAGGGTCTCCAGGACGGCGGGTTCATCGTCCACCAGGAGCACCGTGCCCCTCAGCTCCGCCTCCCCGGTGCGCTCCTGGGCGCTTCCGTGGTCGGCCTGGCCCTGGGCGGCGGGGAAGAAGGCCTTGAAGGAGGAGCCCTTGCCCACCTCGCTGCGGATCTCCAGGCCCGCCCGGTGCCCGCGGAGGATGCCCAGCATGGCCGAGAGTCCCAGTCCCCGGCCCGTGGCCTTGGTGGTGAAGAAGGGATCGAAGATCCGGGCCATCACTTCCGGGCTCATGCCCTGGCCTGTGTCGCTCACCTCCAGGGTTACGTGGCGTCCCGGAGCCAGGTTCTGGGCGGGGAGGGCCGCGGCGACGAACGCGGCGTCGAGTTCCACGGTCCCGGTGGCGATGGTGATGGTGCCTGCGCGCTCGCCCAGTGCATCGGAGGCGTTGGTCACGAGGTTCATCACCACCTGCTGGAACTGGGCCCCGTCCGCCTCGATGGGGGGCAGCCCCGGCGCCAGGTGCAGCTTGAGTTCGGCTTTCTTGGAGATGGATACCTGGAGGAGGTGGGCCATCTCCTGGACCACCTCGTTGACGTCGTGGAGCTTCACCACGAACCGGCCCCGTCCCGAGTACGCGAGCATCTGGCGGGTGAGGTCCGAGGCCTTCTGGACGGCTTTCTCCGCGTTCTCCAGGAATGGGGCGGCGGGGGCTTCGGGGCTCAGGCTGAACTGGGCCAGGTTGAGGTTCCCCAGAACGGCGGTGAGCAGGTTGTTGAAGTCGTGGGCGATCCCGCCGGCGAGCACGCCCAGGCTCTCCAGCTTCTGGGCCTGCTGGATCTGGGCCTCCAGCTGCCGGCGTTCGCGTTCCGCGCGCTGGGCCTCGGTGCGGTCACGCCAGGTGGTGTGGAGGATCTCCTTGCCCTTCCAGGGGACCGCGGTGAGCAGCACTTCCACCGGGAAGTCCGTGCCGTCGGCCCGCCGGTGGGTCCATTCGAAGTGGTGGCTCCCCTGCCGGTGGGCCAGGGCGAGGATCTCGTCCGCCTTCTCCCGCGAGGGGCGCCCGTCCGGCTGGAGGGGAGGGGAGAGTTCCGAAGGGTGCAGGCCCAGCACGGCGGACTTGTCCGTGGCCCCGAGGATCTCCACGGTGGCCTGGTTGCAGTCCACGAAACGATCGCCATCAATGAGGAGATTGGCGTCCCCGGAGCGCTCGAAGAGCAGGCGGAAGAGCCGCTCGCTCTCCTGCCGCTCCTCCTCCGAGCGGCGCCGTTCGGTGATGTCGGTGCTGATGCCTGCGATCCGGTGGATGCGCCCGGTGGCATTCCGGATGGGCACGAGCAGGGTCTGGAAGAAGCGCCTGCCCTGGCCCAGGTCGGCGGACTCCTCGTAGGTGGTGGGGCGGCCCCCGGCCACACACCTCTGGTAGTTGCCCGTGAGCTGGCCCGCGACCTCCTCCGGCAGCCAATCGGAGAGTTCCCGCCCCACGATTTCCGCGGCGGTCCGGCCCAGGGAGGCCTCCTGGGCCGGGTTGATGCTCTCCAGGACGAAGCCCCCGTCTTCACGGACGCCGATCCAGAAGATGGCATCCGGCGAGTTCAGGAAGAGGCCCAGGTAGCGCTCCTCCGCCTCGCGGAGGGCCGCCTCGGCGAGCTTCCGGCCCTCGATGTCGCGTACCGCCACCAGCAGCCGCTCGTCCGCGCCGATGAAGGCCCGGCGCATGTTCACTTCGACCCAGAAGGTCCGCCCGGAGCGGCGCTTCGCTCGCCACTCGAACACCTGGGGGCCGTCCTTCCCGGCCTTCCGGATCCAGGCCATGGCCTCGGCCTGGGAGTAGGGGGGGAGGCCCGCGCTCAGATCGGCCACGTCCATGCGGAGGAACTCGACGCGACTGTAGCCGTACATCTCGAGGGCGCGGGCATTCACGTCCAGGATGGCGCCGGTCTCCAGGTCGTGGACGAAGATGGCATCGTTCACCGCATCGAACAGCATCCGGGTGCGCTGTTCGCTGTGCCGGAGGACTTCCTCCGTGTGCCGCCGCTCCGTGATGTCGCGCCGGATACCGAAGTGGCCGGCGATCCGGCCTTCCGCGTCGAAGTAGCAGATGCAGTCCCACTCGATCCAGAGTTCCCGGCCGTCCGGCAGGATCTGGTGGATCTCACGTCGCAGGTGGCCCTGCCCGATCAGCTCGGCCACGTCGAGGGCGGCGGACCCGGGATCGTGGCGGAAGAGGTCGCGGAGCGTCCAGTGGTCCAGGTCGGCCTTGGCGACCCCCAGCTGGGCGGCCAGGGCCAGGTTCGCGCGGGTGAGGGGCTGGCGGTCCAGGGCGGCTTCCACCGCCTCGGCGGTGCCGGCCTCCCCGTCGTAGCGGAGGGGCTCCTCGAGGGTGGCGATGTAGTAGGCGTCCAGGGACTGGCTGAAGAAGAGATCCAGGCGGGCTTCGCTCTCGCGCAGGGCGGTCTCCACCCTGCGGCGCTCGGTGACGTCCTCCACGATGCCGATGCCTCCCAGCGGGCGGCCGTCGTCGGCGGTGATGGGGTAGGTGATGAGCCTTGCCACCGAGCGGCGTCGGGCGGTGACCGAGACGTACTCGCCCTCCTGGTGCCCGATATGTCCACGCAGGGCCTCCTCGACCGCGTGGCGGACTCCCGGGTGCTCGACCCGCTGGAGGATGGGCAGGCCGAGGACCGCCTCAAGCGGGGCGCCCAGGATGGCCGCGAAGGCGGGATTGCAGTCCTGGATGACCCCCTGGGGATCGAAGCGGAAGATGCCGACAGGGGCTTCGCGGAAGAGGATGCGATGGTGCTCCTCGCTGGCCCGGAGGGGCGCCAGGATGCGCCGCTGGAGCCATGCGGCGAGGCCCACCGCGATCAGCCCGGCGGTCAGGGCCATGAGCAGGCTCTCGCCCAGGGTCTGCTGGCCCGGGCCGGAGATCAGGACGATGAGGAGGGCCGGGAGCACGGCCACGGCCACCAGCGCCAGGAGCTGGGAGCGGAGGGACCATGGAACGGGACGGGACATGGCTTCAGCGCATCTCCCGCCCTATCGGCCGGACCTGTCCGAGGCAGTAATCCCGTGTCGAAACACCCCCCAGGGGCTCAGGCCTCCCGCAGGCGCAGCGCGGCCAGCCGCCAGGCCTCGTCCAGCCGGCCTCCGGCCAGGGCCGCCTGGATGCCGCGCTCCAGGCCCTCGGGGTCCGCCGGGTCACCGGGGCGGCTCTCGGCCGCCGCCAGGTCCGGAAGGCCGGGACTGTTGGCCAGCTGCCCCAGGTCGTTGCCCGTGAGGATGCGGCTCGCCTTGAGGGCGTCCGGCAGCGCGTCGTAGCCCAGGGGCCTTCCGCTGGGCTTGGGCACCTCGAAGACCGCCGCGCCGCTGGCCCTCGTGTAGAAGGCGCCGCCGTTGCGACCGACGAGGTCGAGGCGGTCGGGATGCAGGAGGCCGTCCGCGAAGGCGTCCTCCCGCGCATGGAAGGCCAGCACCTCGCCCACGAGCATGAGGCCGGAGCCGGGGCCCGCGCCCAGCTCAAGCACCTGGTGCAGGCGGCACTCCATCTGGAAGGGGCTCTCGGCCACGAGGGCAGGCTTCACGCGGGTGGCAGGCAGGGGCGTGAGGCCGCACTTGGGGAACTCGTCCACGCCGTCGGGCCATTCGGCGCTGGCCACGTTCATCTGGTGCAGCATGGCGTGACTCACGGCGGCGATGACGAACTCGCCCGTGGCCACGGCATTCAGGTAGGTGTGCTTCACGCTCCCGTCCCGGGCCCGGCGGTTGGGGGCGAAGGCCACCATGGGCGGGTGGCTGCCGAAGGCGTTGAAGAAGCTGAAGGGCGCGAGGTTCCGGATGCCCTCGGGTGACACCGTGCTGGCGAGGGCGATGGGTCGCGGCGCCACGCCGCCGCAGAGCAGGGCATTGGTCTCGGCGGGGCTGAGGTCGGCGGGGAGGATCGTGCGGACGCTCACGGGGCCTCCGGGTCAGATGTGGTGGCGGGGCTTCGCCCGATCAACACGTGGGGGTGCACGAGGGGGGACGCAGAGTGCGCGAAGCGGCTGGGCGGTCTTCCCTCGTTCATGTCAGTCCCCGGCCTCGCCGGTGGGCGTGCCGGCGTAGAGATCGGGCAGCGTGCCGTCCAGCAGGTGGGGCGTCACGCCGTCCAGCCGCTCGGGAACGTGGACGACGGTGTTCACGAGCGTTCCCAGGCCCTCGATGGCCATGACGACCTCGTCGCCCGCCTTCAGCCAGAGGTTGTCGGTGATCTTCGAGCCGTTCAGCTCCAGCAGGCAGCCGGTGCCCACGGTGCCGCTCCCGATTACCTCGCCGGGATGCATCTGGATGCCGTAGCTGGTGCGCTGGAGGATCTGGGCGAAGGTCCAGTTCATGCTGTCGGCGTTGCCATTGGACAGCATCTGTC
>DASVZU010000268.1:0-7640 GCA_036391515.1 Holophagaceae bacterium | reverse complement strand
TGAGACCGACTTCGCCCCCGACGCGGGCCTGAAGGCCTTCCTCACCAACCGCGTGGGCGACCTGGGCGTGGCCATCGGCATGATGGTGCTCTTCGCGGCCTTCGGCACGCTGACCGTGGGCGACATCCTCACGAAGGCCGGGCACATGGCCCCCGAGGTCGGCTTCGGCGTCCTCACCTTCGCCACCCTGATGCTCTTCGTGGGCGCCACGGGCAAGAGCGCCCAGCTGCCCCTCTACCTCTGGCTGCCGGATGCCATGGCGGGCCCGACGCCCGTCAGCGCCCTGATCCACGCGGCCACCATGGTCACCAGCGGCATCTACATGATCTGCCGCCTGGCGCCGGTCTACACCCTGGCCCCCATCTCCATGGATGTCGTGGCCTGGGTGGGTGCCGCCACCGCCCTCTTCGCCGCCACCATCGGCCTCGTGCAGCGCGACATCAAGAAGGTGCTGGCCTACTCCACCGTCTCCCAGCTGGGCTACATGTTCCTGGGCCTGGGCGCCTCCGGGTTCGCCGCAGGCTTCTTCCACGTCTTTACCCACGCCTGGTTCAAGGCCCTCCTCTTCCTCGGCGCCGGCAGCGTGATCCATGCCATGCACCACGAGCAGGATCTCTTCAAGATGGGCGGCCTGAAGTCGAAGATGCCCCTCACCTTCTGGACCATGCTCGCCGCCACCCTCGCCATCATCGGCTTCCCCGGCACCTCGGGCTACGCCAGCAAGGACGAGATCCTCTATCTCGCCTATCTGAAGAGCCCCGCCCTGTGGGTGGTGGGCGTGATCGCCGCCTGCTGCACGGCCTTCTACATGCTGCGCCTCTTCACTCTGGCCTTCCTGGGCGAACCCCGGGAGCACCACGCCTACGACCATGCCCACGAGAGCCCGGCCTCCATGACCATGCCCCTCGTGGTGCTGGCGGTGGGTTCGGTCCTGGCCGTCTGGCTTGGCTGGCCCAAGGCCTTCGGCGGCGACTTCCGCATCGAGGAGTGGCTGGCTCCGGCCGTGACCTACGGCCAGCTGCACGCGGCCCACGGGGAGCACGGCAGCGCCCAGCTGGCCCTGACCCTGGCCTCCATCTCGACCGTGCTGGGCCTGGGCTTCGCCTGGTTCGGCTACGTCACCTACCGCAAGGGCCTGGCGGTAGCCGAGGCGCGGGCCGCGAAGTTCCCCCTCATCCACAAGGTGCTGCTGAACAAGTACTACGTGGACGAGGGCGTGGAGCTGGTGCTCCTCGGCCCCATCCGCTGGTTCGGCAACCTGCTCTGGAAGCTCTTCGACGTGATCATCATCGACGGCGTGGGCGTGAACCTGCCGGGGGCCCTGGCCCGGGTCTTCGGGGACTTCACTGCCCTCTTCCAGACTGGCCGGGTGCGCAACTATGCGCTCAGCATGGCCCTGGGCGCCGCGGTCCTCCTGTATGTCTTCCTGAAGTAGGTGGGGCGATGACCTGGCTGAACTCCCATCCCCTCACCCTCCTGGTCTTCGCCCCGGCGGTGCTGGGCCTGCTGCTGATGGCCCTGCCGCACTCGGTGGGCAAGCTCACCCGCCTGCTGGGATTCCTGGCCGCCCTGGCGGTCTTCATCCTCAGCCTCGCCTGGCTCCTGGGCCGGGCGCCGGGTTCCGCGCCCCTCGCCGAGCACGCCTCGTGGTTCGCCATCGTGGGCCTGCCCGTGGACTACGCCCTGGCCGTCGACGGCCTGAACCTCTGGCTGGTCATCCTCACGACCTTCCTGGTGCCCCTCACCATGCTGGGCACCTGGAACAGCCTGAAGGACCGTATGGGGACCTTCGCCGCCCTGTTCCTGCTCCTGGAGACGGGCATGCTGGGCGCCCTCGTGGCGCAGGACCTCTTCCTCTTCTACCTGTTCTGGGAGGGCATGCTCATCCCGATGTACTTCATGATCGGGGTGTGGGGCGGGGATGAGCGCCGCTACGCCGCCAACAAGTTCTTCCTCTTCACCCTGAGCGGTTCGCTGCTCTGGCTGGTGGCCCTCCTCTACCTGGCGGACAAGGCCGGCAGCTTCGCGCCCGCCGTGATGGCCCAGGCCGCCTCGGCGCTGCCCTTCGCCGCCCAGTGCTGGCTCTTCGTAGCCTTCGCGGTGGCCTTCGCCATCAAGGTGCCCCTCTTCCCCCTGCACACCTGGCTGCCGGATGCCCACGTCCAGGCGCCCACGGCGGGTTCCGTCATCCTCGCCGGCGTACTGCTGAAGCTGGGCGGGTACGGCTTCATCCGCTTCGCCATCCCCATGTTCCCCCAGGCGGCCATGCACTACGCCAAGCCCCTGGCGGCCCTGAGCGTCATCGCCATCATCTACGGGGCCCTGGTGTCCATGGTCCAGCGGGACATCAAGAAGCTGGTGGCCTACTCCTCCGTGAGCCACATGGGCTTCGTCATGCTGGGTTTCGCCTCGATGACGGTCATCGGGACGCAGGGCGCCATGCTCCAGATGCTCAACCACGGCATCAGCACCGGCGCGCTCTTCCTCCTGGTGGGCATGGTCTACGACCGGGCCCACACCCGCATGATCGCCGACTTCGGGGGGGTGGCCACGAAGATGCCCATCTTCACGACCTTCTTCCTGATCGTGACCCTCAGCTCCATCGGCCTGCCCCTCACCAACGGGTTCGTGGGCGAGTTCTGGATCCTGAACGGCACCTTCCTCTCCGGCTTCGGCTGGGGCAGGGCCTATGCCGTGATCGCCACCCTGGGCGTGGTGCTCGGGGCCGTCTACATGCTGTGGATGGTGAAGCGCGTCTTCTGGGGGCCCGTGAATCCCGACGAGGAGAGCGGCACCCAGCACCTGCACAGCGACCTGAACGCCCGCGAGATCGCCGTCATGATGCCCCTCGTGGTGCTGATCCTCTGGATGGGCATCCACCCCCGCACCTTCGTGGCCGCCAGCGAGGCTCCCGTGACCGCCCTGCTGAAGGACGCGAACGCCCCGGCCATCCGGCCCCTCGTCCTGCCTTCCGCCCCGGAGCCCGGCCCCCTCGAGGCCGCCGCCGAGGGTCACGCCCCCGCCTCCCACGAGGTGCATCCATGAGCATCACCCCGACCGAGTGGGCGGCCCTGCTGCCCCTGCTCTTCCCGACGCTCGGCGCCTGCCTGATCCCCCTCATGGCCCTCGACCGGGACCAGGCCACGGCCAAGTGGATCCGCGGAGCCATGTACCTGGTCGCCCTGGCGGCCGTGGCCGCGGGATTCTGGTTCATCACCGACCTGTGGAAGTCCGGTGCCCAGCCGGTCTTCCACCAGCTGCACATGGACCGCCTGGCGCAGTTCTCCGGCATCTTCGTGCTGGTGGCCGCAGCCATGGCCATCCTCCAGTCCTGGGACCACTTCCACCAGGAGGGCTGGGTGAAGGGGGAGACGCTCTCCCTGCTGCTCTTCTCGGTGACGGGCATGATGCTCTTCACGGCCACCACGAACTTCCTGGTGCTGTTCCTGGGCCTTGAGCTGTTCAGCCTGCCCCTCTATGCCATGGTGGCCACTGTGCGGCACCGGGCCGAGGGTGCCGAGGGCGGCATGAAGTACTTCCTCACCGGCGCGGTCGCGTCGAGCTGCTTCCTCATGGGGGGCGTGATGCTCTACGGGCTGGGCGGAAGCCTGGACCTCACCCTCGCCGCCCAGGCCATCCGGGCCCAGGGGCTGGGCGCGGATCCCATGGTCCTGGCGGGTGCCGCCCTCCTGCTCCTGGGCTTCCTCTTCAAGGTATCCGCGGTGCCGTTCCACCAGTGGACGCCGGACGCCTACGAGGCCTCGCCCCACCCCATCGCGGGCTTCATGTCCGTGGCGACCAAGGGCGTGGCCTTCATCGCCCTCCTCCGCATCTTCCCCGTCAGCCTCCTGGGGATGGGCCCTGCAGGGGTCCGCATGCAGGCGGCCCTGGCCTTCCTGGCGGTGCTCACCCTCGTGGTCGGGAACCTCACGGCCCTGGTGCAGACCAACGTGAAGCGCATGCTGGCCTACTCCAGCATCAGCCACGCGGGCTACCTCATGCTGGGCTTCGTGGCCGGCACGCCCGCCGCCTACACCGGCGTGCTGTTCTACCTGGTCATCTACCTGGCTATGAACATGGGGGCCTTCGGCCTCCTCTCCGCCTACGGGCTGGTGGGGGAGCGCACCACCTTCGAGGATCTCCGCGGCCTGGGCTGGAAGCGGCCGGCCATGGGCTTCGCCGCAGCCGTGTTCATGCTGAGCCTGGCGGGGATCCCGCCCATGGGCGGGTTCTACGGGAAGTACATGATCTTCAAGGAACTGGTGGGAACCGGCCACGTGGGCCTGGCCATCCTGGGCGTCCTGGCGAGCCTGGTGAGTGCTTACTACTACCTGCGCTTCCTGGTGGCGCTCTTCCTCCAGGCTCCCAGCGCCGAGGCCGAGCGCCTGGCCTCGGATCGGCCCGCCATCCACGCGCCCCTGGCCGGTGCCACCGTGCTGGTGGCCGCCGCCATCGTGCTGGCCGGCGGGTTCGTGCAGGCCTTCCTGGCGGACGGGTTCGCCCACCGGGCCCTGGCGGAGGGGCTGGGCCTGCTCCGGTAAAATGTCCCGGTCCGGCCTCAACCGGACCGCGCCCCTGGCCATCTATACATCGTTATGCAATGGTGTAGGGTCGGGCCCCCGTCCGGCCCTTGACATCGGGAGAGCGGCGCCATGAAGCGGAAGACGTGGATCGGATTCGGGGGCGGCCTCCTGGCGGTGGTTGGCGTGGCCACCTACTTCGCCGCCAAGCCCAAGGACGAGGTGCGTTGGCGCACCGTCAAGGTGGACAAGGGGAACGTCACCCAGCGCATCAGCGCCACGGGCACCGTCAACGCCATGGTGCAGGTGGCCGTGGGCACCCAGGTGTCCGGGGTGATCTCGGCGCTCTACGTGGACTACAACAGCCTCGTGAAGAAGGGCCAGCTCATCGCCCAGATCGATTCCACCGTCTGGCAGACGCAGCTGCAGGACGCCCAGGCCAGCCTCCTCCGGGCCCAGGCGGCCTACGACTTCGCCCAGGCGGACTATGACCGGAGCAGGCGCCTGGCCGCGGACAAGCTCCTGGCGGACCAGGACCTCGACACCAAGGTGACGGCCCTGAAGACGGCCAAGGGGAATCTCGAGTCCGCCAAGGCGACGGTGGATCGGGCCAAGGCCAACCTGGGCTACTGCAACATCACGGCCCCGGTGGACGGGGTGGTCATCTCCCGCCTGGCGGATGTGGGCCAGACCGTGGCCGCCAGCTTCAGCACCCCCAACCTGTTCCAGATCGCCCAGGACCTCTCGAAGATGAAGGTCCAGATCTCCGTGGACGAGTCCGACATCGACCAGGTGAAGGTGGGCCAGCGGGCCTTCTTCACGGTGGACAGCCTGCCGGAGAAACAGTTCGTCGCGACCGTGAGCCAGGTGCGCCTCGAGCCCATCACCAACTCGAATGTGGTGACCTACAACGTGGTGATGGAGGTGCCCAACGAGCCCCTGCCGGGCTCGGAGCATGCCCAGAGCCCCGCCGAGACCGATCCCGAGAAGGCCTGGGAGCGGGCCAAGGACCGGCTGCCCGAGGGCACCACCAAGGCCGAGTTCCTGGCGAGGTTCAAGGCGCGCATGGCCGAGCGGGCCAAGGCGGCGGCTTCTGCTGCTCCGCGCAGTGCGGCGGATCGTCTGGCCGCCGCGCGCACCCCCGGCGGCGCCGGCCTGGTGGGCGGCCCCACCTTCAGCGGCAACCTCGCCCTCCGGCCCGGCATGACGGCCAACGTGACCATCCTGACCAACCAGCGCAAGGATGTCCTCCGGGTGCCGAATGCCGCCCTGCGCTTCAATCCCGCCGCCTTCATGAAGGAGGAGAAGAAGTCCGAGTCCTCCGGACGCCCCGGGGGCGCCCAGGCCCGGCCGGCGCAGCGGCCCGGCGGCTCGGCCAGCGGGATGGTGGCGCGGCGGGAGGATCACGTCTGGATCCTGGAGAACGGCAAGCCCAAGGCCATCCCGGTCAAGGCGGGCATCTCCGACGGGCAGTTCACCGAGGTGAGCGGCGAGGGCCTCCAGGAGGGCCAGGCCGTCCTCGTGGGCGTCGAGGAGCAGAAGAGCGCCTCCAACGCCAATGGCGCGCGGCCGCTAGGCGGCCCCCGCGGCATGCACTAGGCCAGGGGAGGCGCCGTGGCCCTGCTGGAATTCCTGAAACTGGCCTTGTTTGCCATCACCCGGAACAAGATGCGGGCGTTCCTCACCATGCTCGGGATCATCGTGGGCGTGGGGGCGGTCATCGCCATGATCGGCATCGGGGAGGGATCCAAGCAGGCCTCCATCGCCCTCATCCAGAACATGGGCTCGAACATGCTCATGATCTTCCCGGGGCAGGGGACCACACGCTTCGGGCCCCAGGCCATGGGCAGCGCCGACATCCTGCTGGAGACGGACGCCCCCCTCATCGAGCAGGAGCTGTCGGATTCCAGTGTCGTGGCTGCCACGCCCCAGGTGTCCACCACCCGGCCCGTGATCTTCCAGAACAACAACTACGTCACCCAGGTGCAGGGGACCAACACCGAATTCCCCGAGATCCGGGGCTGGGAGATGGAGGAGGGGCGCTTCTTCACCGAGGGCGAGGTGCGGGGCCAGGCCAAGGTCTGCGTCATCGGGAAGACCGTCCAGGCCAACCTCTTCCCCAACGGGGAGGACCCCGTCGGGCAGACCATCCGCATCGGCAACCTCCCCTTCCAGATCCTGGGGGTGCTGGACAAGAAGGGCGCGGGGATGTTCGGCGACCAGGACGACCTCATCGTGGGCCCCTATACCACCGTCATGCGCAAGATCATGGGGCGGGACAAGATCCAGCGGCTCATCGTGAGCGCCCAGGAGGGCAAGGCCGAGCTCGCGCAATCCGAGATCACGGCCCTCCTCCGCCAGCGCATGAAGCTCACCTCCAAGGATGAGAGCCCCTTCCAGATCCGGAAGCAGGACGACATCGTGCAGATGCAGACGCAGCAGGCAGGCATCCTCACCGCCCTGCTGGCAGTGGCCGCCAGCATCTCGCTGGTGGTCGGCGGCATCGGCATCTCCAACATCATGCTGGTGAGCGTCACGGAACGGACCCGGGAGATCGGCATCCGCCGCGCCCTGGGCGCCACGCAGCGGAGCATCCTCTGGCAGTTCCTCACGGAGGCCATCGTGCTCGCCGTCCTCGGCGGGCTCCTCGGAACCGGCTTCGCCTTCGCCACCATCGCCATCCTGCAGCGGTTCCAGGTGCCGGCGGTGGTCCAGAACTGGGCCGTGGTCCTCGGGCTGGGCTTCAGCGGCATCGTGGGCGTGGTGGCGGGCTTCCTGCCGGCGGTGAAGGCCGCGCGCCTGGATGTGATCGACGCGCTCCGCTACGAGTGATTGCACGCTGGCCTGGCTTCCACTGGGATCGATAATGGAAGGAACCACTCCTGGACGGGAGGCCGGCCATGGCCCTGTTCGAGTTCCTGAAGCTTGCCCTTTTTGCGATCACCCGGAACAAGACGCGGGCCTTCCTCACCATGCTCGGGATCATCGTGGGCGTGGGGGCGGTGATCGCCATGATCGGCATCGGGGAGGGCTCCAAGCGGGCCTCCATCGCCATCATCCGCAACATGGGCTCGAACATGCTGACCATCTTCCCGGGGGCCCCCGGCACCCATTCGCACC
>DASVZU010000267.1:0-4347 GCA_036391515.1 Holophagaceae bacterium | reverse complement strand
CCTGCGCCGAGGCGATGAACGGAGCCGAGGAAGCAGAAAGTTGAGAGAGAGCGAAAGACAATGCAGGCGGGGTCCGAGTTGAGCCAGGGGTTAGGCCAAGAGGCGTTAACTTGGATGCAGGCTTTTGAAGCTGGAGCGTTGACCTTCATATGTTACATAGAGAGCAAGGTCCGCATTGAATGGGTTCTGCTTTGAACCAATGTTGGCGTAGGTTGATTGAATGTACTGCCTGAATGATGCGATGTGACCTGCCTTTTCTGCTTGCCTCAGTGCTGATTCGGACTCAAAAGTGAGTGTAAAGGTTGGGAATCCATAGCTGGCGCCCCGTTTGAACTGTGGGACATTCGATTCATAGGCCGAAAATATTGACCTTAGGGTTTCAATGTCCCTTTGATTATCCTGATTCAAACTCCTTCTAGAGATTAAGACCCAACAGTAGACAAGGCCTGCTGCAGCGATTAGGTATCTCCAGTTTGAGGTGTAGGCGAGATACCCAAAAACGCACAAGCCAGCAATCACAATGAGGCAACCAATCGAATTGAGTTTTTCTTGAAGTGCATTGGACATGAAGTTCCCGATAATCGATTGGCCTAACTTTGAAATGGACGGCGAATTCAACGAGTGTTGATGCCGCCTAAATGGGGTGGGGGAGGGGGGCAAGTGTTGAACGAACCGTGGGGCTGGCGTTTCGGGAGGGGTGAATAGGCAGACCGGAAATGGGCGGACGGGGCTCGGTCGGGCGGGGGAGGGGTTGTGGGTGATCGGGCCGACCGGATGTGGTGAGAGATGAGCCCAGGGTAGCAGGGCGGGGGGTGCGGAGGCCTGGGGGTCGGGGCTGGGCGCCCCTGGCAGGGAAGCGCCCAGGGGCCTTAGGATGGGGGGCCCTCCCTGCCGTGCCACCTCCGGAGCTCCCATGATCCTCCGCGCCGCCCTGTTCACCCTTGCTGCCGGCCTTTCGGCCCTGGCCGCCGATCCCACGCCGATGGGCACATGGAAGACCTACGATGACCACACGGGGGCGCTCCATGGCCTGGTGGAGATCACGGAAGCGGGGGGCGAACTCCAGGGCCGGATCCTCAAGTCCTACGATCCGGCGAAGCCCAACCCGGTGTGCGACCACTGCGAGGGCGCGCGGAAGGGTCAGCCGGTGATCGGCATGGTCTTCCTCTGGGGCCTGCGGAAGGATGGCGACACCTACCGCGGCGGCTACATCCTCGATCCGGACAACGGCAAGGTCTACAAGGCCAGGCTCCAGCTCGCCGACGGAGGGCGGAAGCTGGAGGTCCGGGGCTTCATCGGATTCTCGCTGCTGGGACGAACGCAGACCTGGGTGCGGGCGGAGTAGGCGGGATCACTTCCCGGCGGTGAACGCCACGCCGGGGTAGCTCACGAAGTGGTACAGGTTGGCGGGGGCGGTGCGGCCCATGCCCAGGGGCCCCACGGGGAGCTCGGGGAAGCTGATGGAGGTGCCGAAGGCCACGGGATGACCCACAGGGGCGGACTGGCCCAGGGCCCGGGCGGTCTCGTCCAGCAGCAGGAGGCCGAAGGGGATGGAGAACCGGCCGCACCAGGGCATGCGGTAGGTGTCGGGATGCTGGGGATCCACCACGGCGTCGAAGAAGGCCTCCGCCTTGGCGGGGGTGACGGTTCCGCTCAGGGGCCCGTTCAGCAGCTCCCGGTCCCGGGCTGTGGCCTTCACGTAGGCCTCCACGCCCCCTTCGCCGTAGGGCGTGTGGCCGAAGTCGGCCCCGTAGTGGATGCCGTCGGAGGAGATGACGATGGCCACGTCCCGGCCCAGGGCCCAGCCGCGCCGCTGCATCGCCGCCGCCAGGGCCCCCCCCAGGTGGGAGGCCAGGGCCTGGAAGCGGGGAAAGGAGGCCGCCGGCACGAGGAGGGGCAGGATCTCCACCTGCGGGTTCTGGTGCTTCAGCCAGTAGGCGATGGCCTCCACCGAGTGCTCGCGGTCCTGCATGGCCGCGTCGCGGATCACGTCCGCCGCGGGCAGGTGGGCGATCAGCTCCTCGCGCAGCGGGGAGACGGGGATCTCACCGTCGGGGGCGCGCCAGGCGCGGTAGGGGTCGAAGACCAGGGCATCCCGGGCGCCGAAGGCGCGGTACTTGTGGAAGACGCCCACCAGCACCACGGTGCGCGCGGTGACGAGGGGCAGCAGGCGGCGGTACATGCGGCCGGCGTAGAGGTAGTCGTCGTGGGGGCAGATCAGGCCGGGGACGCCGGGGGCGGGCAGGGGGCCGAGGGCCTCGGGCGCAGGCGGCTGGGCCGACCAGTCCCAGACCTTCGCCATCTGGTCCGCCCGGGAGGCGAAGCCCACGGTGTCCTGCTGGCCCCGCACCGTGTCGGTGGAGGGGAGGCCCATGGCGCCGCGCACCTCCGCGAGGGTGGGTGCCTGCCCGGCCAGAGGCAGGGCGAGGAGGAGGAGGGCGGAAAGGGTCCGGAGCATGGCGGCACCTGGGGGGAGGAACGCCGGCCTAGCCGAGGCCCAGCACGCCCGTGGGCGCGGGCAGGGGCCGGCGGAAGACCCAGCGGAGCCAGATCAGGCCCCCGGCCGCGACGAAGGGCGCGGCGAGGAGCCAGGGCAGGGGCGGGAGGGCGTACACGGTGAAGGAGCCCGAATCCAGCGCCTCGGGCTGCAGGTAGAGGGCGGCCAGCAGGTTCTGGATGCCGTGGGCCAGGAGGCCGGGCCAGAGGGAACCCGTGGCCTGGTAGTACCAGCCGGCGGTGAGGCCGATCATGAGGGCCACGGGGAACTGGATGGGATTCCCGTGGGCCGCCATGAAGAGGAGCGCCGACAGCCAGACGGCGAGGGCAGGGCGGTGGCGCTGGAGGAGGCCCCGCAGGATGAGGCCGCGGAAGAGGATCTCCTCGGCGGGGACCGCGCCGAGCACCAGCAGGGCCAGCACGGGTCGCGGGGCGGAGGCGAGGGGATCCGCCTCCCTGAGGAGCGGTCCGCGGACCGACTCGGGAAGGAGGTGGTCGAGGCCGCGTCCGAGGCCATGGACGAGCGCGGCGATGAGGATGAAGAAGCCCAGGTGGACGAGGATCAGGGGCAGCCAGACGCCGGGGCGCACCCGCCGGAAGGCCAGGATGTCCCAGCGGTCCAGGCGCCCCAGCCACAGGCCGAAGACCAGGGCCAGGGGGAAGCCCAGCACCAGGCCAGGCACCAGGGCCACCCATAGGGGGAAGTGGCAGGCCTGGGCGGCCGCGGCCACCAGCGTCCCCATCCAGGTGGAGAGGGCGAGGTAGACCAGGGCGATGCCGGCGCCCTGCCAGAGGTTGGGGAAGGGGGCGGGGGCCTCGCCGGGTTCCATGGTCAGGCGGTCAGGCGCCCGGCGATGCGCTCCCGCAGCTTCTCGGGCACCAGGTCAGCCAGGTTGCCGCCCATGCTGCCGATCTCGCGCACGAGGCGGCTGCTCACGGCGCTGTACTTCTCCTTGGGCATGAGGAAGACCGTCTCCAGCTCCGGCGCCAGCTTGCGGTTCATGAGGGCCATCTGGAACTCGTACTCGAAGTCGCTGAAGGCCCGCACCCCCCGCACGATGGACTGGGCGCCCTGGGACCGGGCGAAGTCCACCAGCAGGCCGTGGAAGCTGGTGACCTCCACGCCGGGGTGGTCGCCCACCAGGTCGCGCAGCATGGCCACGCGCTCCTCCACCGTGAACGCGGCGGTCTTGGCGGGGTTGTGGAGCACGGCCACCACGAGCCGGTCCACGAGCTTCTCGGCCCGCTGGATGATGTCCCAGTGGCCGAGGGTCACGGGGTCGAAGGAGCCGGGGTAGATGGCCGTCCGCACGGGGTCTCCGGAAAGGTGCCCCAGACTAGCGCAACCGGCCCGGGAGCGCGTCACAGTCTCGCGCCGGCGGGTTGGCGGTAGAGTGGACCCATGAGCGGAATCCTGAGCGTCGGTCTCCTCTTCGGGGGCGAGAGCCCCGAGCACGAAGTCTCCATCGTGACGGCGCGGGCCATCGCCCAGCACCTGGATCCGGCCCGCTTCGCCGTGCGGCCCATGGGCATCGCCCGCAACGGCGTGTGGGTGGTGAAGGGCGATCCCTTCGCGCGGCTGGCGGCCGGCGAGCTGCCCGGACGCGGCGCGCACCCCTTCCTGCCCCTGGAGGCGGGCGCGGAGGACACGCCCCTGCCGGACCTCTTCTTCAACGCCCTGCACGGCGCGGGAGGCGAGGATGGCCAGATCCAGGGCTACCTGGAGCTGCTGCACCGGCCCTACACCGGGGCGGGCCTGCTGGCCATGGCCGCGGGCATGGACAAGTGGATCACCAAGCGCCTGTGGGAATCCGAGGGCCTGCCCGTGGTGCCCTACGCGGGCCTGACGGA
>DASVZU010000266.1:0-18925 GCA_036391515.1 Holophagaceae bacterium | reverse complement strand
AGGGCCCCGGCTTCGGGCGGGGTGCCGCCGCTGGCCACGAGGCGCCCTCCCTCTCCGAAGAGCGCCCACTGGGGCCGGGGGCCCGTCTGGTGCCGCTGCTGGAGCAGGGCCGAGACTTCCCCGGCCTTCGCGCCGTAGTACGCCACGGGGATCTCCAGATCCACCCAGTCCGGAGCCGCCGCCAGGGCATCCACCTTGCCCTTCCACTCCCCCTTGGGTCCGTCCACCACCACCAGCAGGCCCGAGGTGAGCTGGCCGAGGCGCCGCTCCAGCAACTGGGCGGTTGGGCCGATCGTGGCCGCGGGCTGGGCGAGGGCCCCGACACAACCGGAGACCAGGATCGAACTGACGACGAGGCGCATGCCACCTCCGTGGGCCCCGCCAGGATAGCCCTCGCGGCGCCTAGGCGCCGGCCAGCACCCGGTCGGCGCGGCGCCCGAGGTCCCCACTGCCCTGGGAGTTGGCGAGGCTCTTGGCGAGGGCCACGAGCATGACCCCCTGGGCGAAGCCCGGCAGGCCCGGCTGGAGGTCCGCCGCGGCTGCCACGGCGAGGATCTGGTGGGCGTGGTTGAAGGAAGGGTCGTTCCGGGAGGCGGCCTCGGCCAGGACCGGCAGGATGGCCTCGCCCTGCCCCGCCTGCGCCAGGGCCTGGGCCTGGCCCATGGCCTCGGGCACCTCCGCGTCGAGCACCGCGTCCAGGAGGGCCTCCGGGGCGGCCCCGCTGGCGGGAAGGCGGGGCCTCACCCGGTCCTCCGCCTCATCCGTGGGGAAGAGGTTCACGAGGGCCGCCGCCTGGGCCCAGAGCCGGGCGTCCGAGGCGCCGGCGCGGGTCAGGGTGGCGAGGTAGGTGAGGGTCCAGGCGGTCTTGCCCTCCAGGTCCCGCCGGGCGTCCAGCAGCTTCTCCGATGCGGCCAGCACCAGGGCCGCGCGCAGATCCGCGAGGGGAAGGCCGGCCCTCGCGCGGGCCGCGAAGCGGTCCAGCAGTTCCACGAGGCCCAGGTCGCAGACCTCGCGGACGAACGGCGCCAGGGCTTCCGCCTCCGGCGCCCCGTCCTCCAGGAGGTCCGCCCCGGCGCCCTCCAGGCGGGCAGCGGCCCGCCGGTGCCAGAAGGTGTCCTCAGGGGTGGCGGCCAGCCAGGCGGCGAGGCCGAAGAGGCGGCGGCCGGTGGCCCGGGGCTGCTCCAGCAGCTCCACCAGGTCGCCCAGGTGGTCGGCCAGCACGGCCTTGTGCCCCACGTTGGCCATATCCGGGGCCACCAGGGCGCCCAGGCGGGCGAAGTCCTCCGGGAACGGCGCCTCGAAGCCCTGGGCTTCGGCGTAGGCCAGGCCCGGCCGCCGGGCGCGGATGAAGTCCTCCAGGTTCCGCCAGCTCCCGCTGCCCGCCGCGGCCTTCAGGGGCGCGGGACGGCGCCCTTCGTGGGCCGCCATGTGGAGCTGGATGGCCAGCAGCCGGTGGAAACTGGTGGCCGCCAGAAGCGGCCGCAGGCGGAAGACCGCCCGCAGCCCCAGGATCCCGTGGGGGACATGGGGCTGGTAGGCCTCCCAGTCGATGCGCGGAACGAGCGTCTTCACCGCTTCCCGCACCCCGTCGCGCAGCCCGTCGGCTTCCGCCAGCTGGGCCGCGAAGGCCGCGAAGAAACCCTCGGTGGGCTGTTCGATCTCCGACTGCCAACGCTCCATCACCGCCATCGGCTCAGGCCTCCATCGGAAGGTTCCAGGCCTGGGCCACGATCCGGGCCCAGTGGTGGGCCCAGGCGCGGGTCCAGACGAGGCCGCCCTCCTTCATGTCCGCGGCCCGGAGCCGCTCGCGGAGACCGGCGCGCAGCGGCTCCGCGGCGGAGCCCAGGGCCTCCTCCGCAAGGGCGAGCAGGGCCGCGCGGGCTTCCCGCTCCTGGTCGTGGTGGGCGAGGTAGCCCGCGGACTCGGGCGAGGGCGCGGCGGCGTGGAGGCGCTGCCAAGCCTCGAAGGCGGCGCGGGCCCGGGGATCCTGGGCCAGGGGCGGCTTCACGCGCTCCCAGCCCCGGCCCGCATCCAGGGCAGGCCCCGCCCGGAGCACGGCCTCCCGCAGCTTCATGGCCTTGGCCACATCCCGCTCCAGGTGCTTGAGGGCCACGAAGGTGCGGGGCTTGGCCCTGCCCTCGCGCCGGTCGAAGAAGGCGTTGAGGGCCGAGACCACGAGATCCATGGGCACGCCAGCGGCCTCCCAGGCCAGCACCTGGCGGTAGTCGTCCGTGCTGAGCAGGCCCGCCCGGCCCCACGCCCGGAAGGCCCACTCCTGCTCCAGCCAGTCCTTCTCCTCGCGACTGTAGGCCATCAGGGCTTGGCAGGCTGGGCCGGCGGTTCGGGGAACAGCCAGGTGCCGTCCTTCAGCTGCAGGGCGCCATCCCTCCACCCCAGCACCTCGTCGGCGAAGATCCGGGCCCGGGCGAAGCCCCGGAGGCGGAAGGTGCCCGAGGCCAGGGGGCGACCCTTCCGGTCCCAGACATCCAGGTGCCAGGCCGTACCCGACAGGTGGGTGATCTGCACGAAGGCCGCCCCGTCACCCTGGCCCGCCCACTGGGCGCCCGCAGGCAGGGAGGCCGGTCGGGTGGGGATCCGGGAACAACCCGCCAGCGTCACTGCCAAGATCAGGGCCGTTGCCACCCGTCCGGTATTCATGTCGTCACTCCTGAATCTCATTTTAGTCCAAGCCGGTAGACTGGAGGACGAGGGGCACATGGTCCTGATCCGCGAACAGATCCGCTACAAGAGCCGCAAGGAGATCGAGAAGCTGCGCGAGGCCGGCCGGCTGGCCGCCAATGCGCTGCGTCTGGCCGCCCGCGCCGCGAAGCCGGGGGTCAGCCTCCTGGAGCTCGACAAGCTGGCCGAGGACTACATCCGCAAACAGGGGGCCAAGCCCAGCTTCAAGGGCTACCACGGCTTCCCCGGCACCCTCTGCACCTCCGTGAACGACAAAGTGGTGCATGGCATCCCGTCGAAGTACGTCCTCCAGGAGGGCGACATCATCGCCATCGACTGCGGGGCGAAGCTGGACGGCTACCACGGGGACACCTGCCTCACCGTGGGCGTGGGCAGCATCAGCGACGAGGCCCGGATGCTCATCCAGACGGCCCAGCTGGCCATGTACCTCGGCATCGAGCACTGCCGGCCCGGCGTGCGCATGGGCGACATGGCCACGGCCGTCCAGTCCTTCGCGGAGGAACGGGGCTATTCCGTGGTGCGGGAATACATCGGCCACGGCATCGGCCGCGACCTGCACGAGGATCCCCAGGTGGTGTTCGCCGAACAGCGCCCCGGCACGGGCTTCCGCATGGAACCGGGCATGACCATCACCATCGAGCCCATTCTCAACACCGGCAGCCACAAGTGCCTGGTGGAACCGGACGGATGGACCGTGCGCACCCGGGATGGCGGCCTCTCCGCGCAGTTCGAGCACGACATCGCCATCACCAAGGACGGCCCGGACATCCTGAGCCTACCGGACAAGGAGTTCGAGCTGGAGGACGGCCTGTAGGAGCCGGCCTCAGCTGGCGTTCTCCGCCTCGGGATCGAGGCCCCGGTAGAGATCCTTGCGGTGGACCTGCATGAAGGGGGCCGGGTCGGTGACGGGGCTCCAGCCCAGCTTGGCGTAGAGGCCGTGGGCATCGCGGGTGGCCAGCATCAGGCGGCGCATGCCCCGCACCTCGGGCTGGTTCATGAGGGCGCGGACCATGGCCGCGGAGAGCCCCTGGCCCCGGTGCTCCTCCA
This sequence comes from Holophagaceae bacterium, assembly GCA_036391515.1. Lineage (GTDB taxonomy): Bacteria > Acidobacteriota > Holophagae > Holophagales > Holophagaceae > Geothrix. Next base: position 15,178 of record DASVZU010000266.1, on the reverse strand, counting down.
GCACGAAGACGTCCGCGAGGTAGGCGAAGGTGGTGCGGTCCGTGGCCATGCGGGCGAAGCCCACCTGGACGCCGCCCGGGCCGAAGACGCCCACGCAGAGGCTATGGCGGGCCGCCTGCTCCACCACCTCCCGGGGGATGCCCTGCGACCAGTAGCTCCGCGCCAGGTAGCCGTGGATCACGTCGAACTGGAATTCCCGGAGGTCGAAGGAGATCCGGTAGCCCTCGGGCACGGGCGGCAGCAGGGGGAACTCCTTCGGGACCTCCGGCAGGGCGGGGTTGTCCAGCCCCTCGGCCCAGCGGCGGACGGCCTCCGGCAGGACGGGGGAGGGTCCCTCGTGGCCCAGGGGCCTCAGCACCTCGGCGGTGGGCACGTTCCCCTCCCGCCCGCGGAAGAGGGCACGCACGACGCCCTCCGCCGCCAGTTCACCCTCCTGGAGGAAGCGCTGCTCCATGAAGAACCACTTGGCGTCCCACCCCAGGAGGCGGGTGTGGAGCTCGTAGGGCGCGAAGGGCCCCAGGCTCCGCCGGTAGCGCATGGTGAGCCCGCCCACGAGCGGCTTCCAGCGGTTCCGCACCATGGCGCTGCCCAGGCCGGTGCGGAAGGCTAGGTCGAAGCGGCCCAGGTCCATGACACTGAGGAAGCGGCCGTTGTTCATGTGGAGGTTCACGTCCAGGTCGTTGGGCCAGACGCGGAAGCGCAGCACCGACGCCTCCAGGGGGCCCAGGGGCCGGCGGCCCTTGAGGGTGAGGCCTTTCCAGAGGAGGCGGGCGAGCAGGGTCATGCCTCCCAGGCTACCGTAGAGAGATGCGCCTTGAGGCCCCCGCCAAGCTGAACCGCTTCCTCGCCGTGCTGGGCCGGCGGGCGGACGGCTTCCACGAGCTGGAGCTGGTGACGACGGTGCTGGAAGGGGTGCCGGACCTGACGGACACCCTGTCCGCCGAACCCGCAGTGGCGTTGTCCCTGGCCATCACCGGGTCCACGGGCGAAGGCCTCGCGGCCGACGAATCCAACCTCGTGATCCGGGCCTGGCGGCTCCTGGAGGAGGCGGCCCGGCGTCCCCTGCCTGCGGCGCTGCGGCTGGAGAAGCGCATCCCCCACGGTGCGGGCCTGGGTGGCGGCAGCAGCGACGCGGCCGCGGCCCTGCGCCTGGGGAACCGGCTCTTCGGCCTGGGGCTGGACGACGGGGCCCTGCTGGCCCTGGCGGCCCGCCTGGGCAGCGACGTGCCCCTGTTCCTCCTGGGCGGCACGGTGCTGGGCCTGGGCCGCGGGGAGCGCGTGTTCCCCCTGCGGCTTGTGCCCCTGGAGCCCATCCTGCTCGTCCATCCGGGCCTTCACGTCTCCACGCCCAGCGTCTACCGGGCGATCCAGGAAGTCGGCTATCCCTTCCCCGAGGCCCTGGCCTCCCAGGCTGAGGGCACGGCCCCACCCTGGCGCAACGACCTCACCGGCGCGGCGATCTGGGTCTGCCCTCCCCTGGCGGAGGTTCGGGACATGCTACGGGACGAGGGCGGCGAACCCCTGCTCTGCGGGTCCGGCAGCTGCTGGGCCGCGCGCTTCGCCGATCCGTCGGCGCGGGACGCCGCGGCGGACCGGATCGCCGCCGCGCGACCGGACTGGCGGCTCTGGCGGGTCTGACCGGAATCCCTCTGTCCCCACAGGCGACCCCGTCCGGGCATGATGGAGGGCCCGAGGTCTCCATGTCCGAACCCGCCCTTCGCATCCGTGGCCTGCGCAAGGCCTTCCCCAAGGTGGTGGCCGTAGCCGGGGTGGATCTGGAGGTGGCCCGGGGAGAGGTGTTCGGGCTGCTGGGGCCCAATGGCGCGGGCAAGACCACCACGCTGGAGATGATCGAGGGCCTCACCCCCCCCGACGCCGGCGAGATCGAGGTGCTGGGCCGCACCTGGGCCCGGGAGGGCAGGGAGATCCGTTCCCGCATCGGCGTGCAACTCCAGAGCACGAGCCTCTTCAACCGGATCACCGTCCGCGAGGCCCTGGATCTCTACGGCACCTACTACCCCAAGGCCCGCACCACCGCCGACCTGCTGGACCTGGTGCAGCTCCAGGACAAGGCCGACGCCTACCACGTCACCCTCAGCGGCGGCCAGCAGCAGCGGCTGGCCCTGGCCCTGGCCCTCGTGAATGATCCGGAGCTGGTCTTCCTCGACGAGCCCACCACCGGCCTCGATCCCCAGGCGCGGCGCAGCCTCTGGGACGTGGTGCGCCGCATGAAGGCCGAGGGCCGCACAGTGCTGCTCACCACCCACTACATGGAGGAGGCCGAGGCCCTCTGCGACCGGCTGGCCATCATGGACCACGGCCAGGTGATCGCCGCTGGGACGCCAGCCTCCCTCATCGCCCAGCTGGCCATCCCCAGCGTGGTGGAGCTGACCTTCGACGGCGCCGCCCCCGATCCCGCGGCCTTCGCCGCCCGCCTGGGCGAACCCGTGGAGCGCAGGGGAGACCTCTGGGAGATCCCCACCCGGGATCCCAAGGCCCTCCTGCCCCGCATCCTCGAGACCGCCGAGGCCGCCGCCGTGCCCTACCAACAGGTCCACGTCCGGCGCGCCACGCTGGAGGACGTGTTCCTCCACCAGACCGGCCGGTCGCTCCGCGACTGACGTCCCCCTCCCTTCGCACGCACTTCCCGGTGGAGCGTTCTTCATGGTCATGATGATCTGGCGCCAGTTCGTGATGGAGTGGAAGCTCTACCTCCGGGACAAGGGGGCGATGTTCTGGACCTTCGCCTTCCCGGTGGCCATGCTGCTGGGCTTCGGCATCATCTTCCGGGGCGGGGGCGGGCCGAAGCTGAGCGTCGTCTATGTCCAGCCCGCCGCCCAGAGCACCCGGGACGCGGCCCTCCTGAAGGCCATGGACGAGGTGCAGCTCAAGGTCCTTCCGCTGCCCGCCGCGGAGGCGGCGGCCCGCTGGGGCCGGGGGGAGACGGCCGCCGAGGTGCTGCCCGAGGGCGCGGGCTACCGCATCCGGCTGAACAGCTACCTCATGGCCCAGGGTGGCCCCACGGCGGGGCTGGTGAACCAGGCCTGGCTGCTGGCCCAGGCGCGGCTGAACGGCTCGCCGGAGCCGGAGCGCATCCCCGTGAGTGTGGAGAGCCCCGGCGGCAAGAAGGCCTCCAACTACGCCGCCTTCCTCCTGCCCGGCCTGCTGGGCCTGAACCTCCTCAGCATCGGCCTCTTCAGTGTCGGCATGGTGAACGTCTCGTACCGCGAGAAGGGCAAGTTCCGGCGGCTGGCGGTGACACCCCTGCCCAAGTGGGTGTTCCTCCTGGGCCAGGTCCTCCAGCGGCTCACCATCTCCATCGCCCAGGCGGTGGTGCTGCTCGTGGTGGGTTGGCTGGCCTTCGGCATCCGCAACCAGGGATCGTACCTGGACCTGCTGGTGGTGATGACCCTCGGCACCGCCTGCTTCATGTCCTTCGGCTTCGCCCTCAGCGGCTTCGCGGAGACCTCCGAGACCTACGCGGCCATCGCCAACGTGTTCTTCTTCCCCCTCATGCTCCTCAGTGGGGTCTACTTCACGCTGGACTCCGCCCCCCACTGGCTGCAGCGGAGCGTCGCCTTCCTGCCGCTGTCGCCCTTCCTGAGCACGCTCCGGGCCGTGTTCAACGATGGCGCTGGCCTGGCGGGCCATCTCCTGGGCCTCCTGGTGGTGGGCGCCTGGGCCCTCGGCACCTTCCTGGTGGCCGTGCGCCGGTTCCGCTGGAACTGATAGGATTCCGCTTTCCCCCACTTCCTGCCGATGGGTTCATCCATGGCGGACCCGGTCCCTCCCTCCAGCGATCCCAGGCGTCCCCCCGACCCCTCGCGGGAGGCGCGGGAGGCCACCTACCGCATTGCTGAGGCAGCCCTCACGGCGCCGGACCTGGACCGGCTGTTCGCGGCCGTGCATGGGATCGTCCGCGGCCTCACGCCCGCCGACAACTTCTACATCGCCCTCCATGACCGGGATCGGGGAACGGTCTCATTCCCCTACTGGGTGGACCAGATGGAGGCCACCCAGCCCACCCGTCCCTTCTCGCGAGGCCTCACGGAGTTCGTCCTGCGGACCGGCGCGCCCCAGCTCGTGGACGAGGTCCGGCTGCGGGCTCTCCTGGCCGAAGGGGAGGTGGATGCGGTGGGACCCGAGGCCCTCGCCTGGCTGGGGGTCCCCCTCCTGGACGAGGACGGCCCCTTCGGCGTCCTGGCCGTGCAGAGCTACGAGGGAGGCCATCCCTATGGCCCCGCCGAGCGGGAGCTCCTCACCTTCGTGTCGGGCCAGGTGGCCATGGCCATCGCCCGCAGGCGGGCGGAGACGGCCTACCGCCTCACGCGGGCGGCCATCGACCACGCCAGGGACAGCGTCTTCGGCATGGAGGAGGATGGCCGGTTCATCTTCGTGAATCAGGCGGCCTGCGAGGGCCTGGGGTACACGCGGGAGGAGCTGCTGACCATGCGGGTCCTGGACGTGGACCCCAGCCTGGACGAGGCGGCCTGGCGGCAGGTCTGGCAGGAGGGCCGGCGGGGGCAGGGCCATCGCATCGAGACCCTGCAGCGGCGGAAGGACGGCAGCATCCGCCCGGTGGAGGTCTCCCGGAGCTTCTTCATTTTCGAGGGGCGCCAGGTCCTGTTCGCCAACGTCCGGGACATCAGCGAACGCCAGGCTGCGGAGGCGGCCCTGCGGTTCAGCGAGGAGAAATTCTCGAAGGCCTTCCACTCCAGTCCGGACGCAATCAACATCACCCGGATCGCCGACGGGACCTACCTCGACGTCAGCGAGGGCTTCACCCGCCTGCTGGGCTGGACCCGCGAGGAGTCGGTGGGCCGCAGCGCCCTGGCGATGGGCATCTGGGCCGATCCCGCCGACCGGGAACGCATGGTGGACCTCCTTCTCCGGCAGCACGGCGAGTTCACCAACTTCGAGGCCCCTTTCCGTGGCCGGGACGGCCAGGTCATCATCGGCCTCATGTCCGGCAAGCGGATGGAGGTGGAGGGCGAACCCTGCCTCCTGACCTTCACCCGGGACATCACCGAGCGGAAGCAGGCCGAGGCGGCCCTGCGCACCACGGAGCAGCGGCTCTGGACCGTGATGAAGAACTCCCAGGCCGTCATCTTCCAGCTGGACCCGGAGGGACGCTTCCTGCTCTCGGAGGGGCTGGCGCTGGAGCGGATGGGACTCCGGCCCGGGCAGGTGGTGGGCCAGTCCGCCCTCGAGCTGTACCGGGACAATCCGGCCATCCTGGACCAGATGCAACGGGCCCTCCAGGGCCACGGCTCGCGGGAGCTGGTCCGCGTCGGCAGGATGGTTTTCGAGAACAGCCTCACTCCGGTGCTCGATGAGCAGGGGCGCCTCGAGAGCGTCATCGGGATCGCCACCGACGTCACCCGACAGCAGGAGGTCCAGGAGGCCCTGGAGGCAGAGCGGGGGCTCTTCGTGGGGGGACCGGTCATGGTGATCCGGTGGCGTTCCGCCCCGGGCTGGCCGGTGGACTATGTGAGCCCCAACATCCGCTCCATCCTGGGTCTGGAGGCCGAGGAGCTCACCTCGGGGCGAGTCGCCTTCGATTCCCTGGTCCATCCCGAGGATCTGGCCTGGATCCACCAGGACGCCCGCGAGCGGTGCGCCACCGGGGCCCTCTACTACGAGCAGGAATACCGGCTGCGCACCGCCTCCGGGGAGTACCGCTGGTTCCACGACTTCACGTCCGCCGCCCTGCTAAGTTCGGGAGTCCCCTACTACCTGGGCTACATGCTGGACATCACCGAACGGCGCCAGGCCGAGGAGGCCCTGCGCCAGGCCCAGAAACTGGAGAGCCTGGGCGTCCTGGCCGGCGGCATCGCGCACGACTTCAACAACCTCCTGACCGCCGTGCTCGGGAATCTCAACCTCGCGCAGATGACGATGGCGAAGGGGAACCCGGCCGAGCCCTACCTGGAGAACATGGAACGGGCCATCCTCAAGGCCGCGGAGCTGACCAAGCAGATGCTGGCCTATTCGGGACGCGGCCATTTCGTGGTTCAACCCCAGGACCTGAACCAGGTCGTCCGGGAGCTCACCCATCTCCTCGAAGTGTCCATCTCCAAGAAGGTGGCCCTCCACTTCGACCTGGATCCCGACCTTCCGCCCATCGAGGCGGACGCGGCCCAGATCCAGCAGGTGGCCATGAACCTGGTCACGAACGCCTCGGACGCCATCGGTGACCGCGAGGGCCGCATCCGCATCCGCACGGGCCTCGAACGCCTGGAGGGGGATCGGCTGCAGACGGCCGCCCTGCCCGGCCAGGACCTGCAGCCCGGGTCGTACGCGGTGCTCGAGGTCGAAGACACAGGCTGCGGGATGAACCGGGAGGTGCTCGAGCGCATCTTCGATCCCTTCTTCACCACCAAGAGCACGGGCCGGGGCCTCGGCCTCTCCGCCCTGCTTGGCATCCTGAGGGGGCACAACGCCGGCCTGCGGATCACCAGCGAGCCCGGCCACGGCTCCACGTTCCAGCTGTACTTCCCGGCGGCGTCGGGCCGGACACCTGAGCCCGCCGAGACGGCCCCGGAAGCCGGCGCAAGGGGCATGCAGGGAAGGGTGCTGGTCGTCGATGACGAGGAGCTGATCCTGGAGACGACGGCCATCACCCTTACGGCCCTGGGGTTCGAGGTCGAGACGGCCCGGGATGGCGCCGAGGCCCTGGCCCGGGTGGAAGCGGGACCGGACCGCCTGGACCTGGTGCTCATGGATCTCACCATGCCGCGCATGGACGGGCGCGAGGCCTTCCTGGCCATGCGCCGTCTGGCTCCCGGCCTGCCGGTCGTGCTCAGCAGTGGCTACACGGAACAGGATTCCCTCCAGGCCTTCAACGGCGAAGGACCCGCCGCCTTCCTCCAGAAGCCCTACCTGATCCAGGACCTGCGCCGGGTGATCCAGAGCGTGCTGGGGAAAGCCTAGGAACACAGGGTCCGGGCTACACTGGGGCTTCCTGGAGCCAACGCATGACCGAATCCCACCGGGCCCGCCTCGCGATCTTCTTCACGGTGTTCATGGACCTGCTGGGGTTCGGCATCGTCATCCCGATCCTCCCCCTCTACGCCCAGGCCATTGCCGACCATCCCAGCCCGTGGATGGCCCACGTGGACCGCTTCCTCGGGCTCGGCGGCGCCGGCACAAGCCCCGGGGCCTTCTGGGCGGGGGTGGCCTTCCTTGCCTTCAGCCTCATGCAGTTCATCGCCACGCCCATCCTGGGCCGCGTCTCCGACCTGGTGGGCCGGAAGCCCGTGCTATGGATCAGCCTCGTGGGCACCGCCGTGGGCTACGTGATGCTGGCCCTCACCAGCCGCTTCGAGTGGGTGCTGGCGGCCCGGGTGCTGGACGGCATCACCGGCGGCAACATCTCCGTGGCCCAGGCGGCCATGGCCGACAGTTCGAAGCCTGAGGAGCGCTCCAAGGTCATGGGGATGATCGGTGCCGCCTTCGGCCTGGGCTTCGTGCTGGGCCCCGCCCTGGCGGGCCTGCTCAGCGGCAGCACCATGGGCCGGCAGATGCTCGCCACCCACGGCTGGCACCTGCCCTTCTTCGTGGCGGCCGGCCTGTCCGTGCTGGCCTCCCTCATGGTGCTCTTCTGGATGCCCGAAACCCTCACGGACGAGGTCCGGAGCCGGGCCAAGAAGGAGGAAAGCAGGGGCCACGCCCTCATCCAGGCCATGAGGCGGCCAGGCATGACGCAGATCATGGCGATCGCCCTCCTCGCCATGGCAGGGTTTTCCATGATGGAAGGCACTTTCGCCCTGCTGGCCCATGCCCGTTTCGACTTCCACCAGCGGGAGGTGGGCTACCTCTTCGCCTACATCGGCATCCTCATCGTGCTCTACCAGGGCGGCCTCGTCCGCGTGGTCGCCAAGCGGATCCCCGAGCGCGCCGCGCTGTGGACCGGCCTCCTGCTCATGGCCCTCTCCCTGCCCTTCCTGCCCTCCGCGCCCTGGAAGTGGCCCTTCCTGCTCGTCCTCATCCCCATGGCCTGGGGCAGCGGCATGAACACCACGGCCACCTCGGCCCTGGCTAGCCGCCTCACGCCCGCGGAAGACCAGGGCGGGCTCTTCGGCACCATGAACGCCATGACGGGCCTGGGCCGCATCGTGGGCCCCCTGGCCGGCACGTTCATCTTCGCCCGCTGGGGCGGTCACGCCACCTACCTGGCCTCCGCCGGCGCCATGGTCGTGGCGCTGTTGCTGGCCTTCACTCTCCCCCGCAAGGAAGTCGCATGATCCGCCTGGATGGACACTCCCTCACCGCGCCCCTGCTGGCCCGCATCGCAGCCGGCGAGGGGGTCTCTCTCGACGAGGGGGCCCTCGCGAAGGTGGCCGAGAACCGGGCCGTGGTGGACCGCATCGTGGCCGAGGGCCGCACGGTCTACGGCATCAACACCGGCTTCGGCCAGTTCGCCACGGTGGTGATCCCCCCCGACCAGCTCCAGCAGCTCCAGCTCAACCTGGTGCGCAGCCACGCCGCCGGGGTGGGCGAGCCGCTGCCGAAGGACCAGACCCGGGCGCTCATGGCCGCCCGCATCAACTGCCTCCTGAAGGCCCACAGCGGCATCCGCCCCGAGCCCATCCGCCTGCTGGCGGAATGCCTCAACCGCGACATCGTCCCCGTGGTGCCCAGCCAGGGCAGCGTGGGCGCCAGCGGCGACCTGGCCCCCCTGGCCCACATGGCCCTGCTGCTGGTGGGCGAGGGCCTGGCCTGGGGCGCATCGGGCCCCGTCCCCGGCGGCGAGGCCCTGAAGGCTGCCGGCCTCGCCCCGGTGGTGCTGCAGGCCAAGGAGGGCCTGGCGCTCATCAACGGCACCCAGCTCATCACCGCCCTGGGCAACCTCGCCGTGGCCCGCCTGCAGCGGCTGATCCCGCTCTCCGACGAGATCGCCGCCCTCAGCCTGGAGGCCCTGCGCGGCACCCGGGCCGCCTTCGATCCGCGCATCCACGCGGCCCGGCCCCATCCGGGCCAGGTTGCCGCCGCGGGCCACATGCGGGAGATCCTGGGCGAGACCAGCGCCATCGCCGAGAGCCACCGGGACTGCCACCGGGTGCAGGACGCCTACAGCCTGCGCTGCATTCCCCAGGTCCACGGCGTCACCCGCGATGCCCTGGCCTTCACGGCCGCCATCCTGGAGCGGGAGCTGAACGCCGCCACGGACAACCCGATGATCTTCACGGACACCCAGGAATCCCGCTCCGGCGGCAACTTCCACGGCCAGTACCCGGCCTTCGCCTGCGACGTGCTGGCCATCGCCGCCGCGGACCTCGCGAGCATCTCCGAGCGGCGCCAGGAGCGGCTGGTGAACCCCGCCTACAGCGACCTGCCCGCCTTCCTCACGTCCAACGGAGGCCTGGAGTCGGGCTTCATGATGGCCCACGTCACCAGCGCCGCCCTCGTCTCCGAGCTGAAGGGCCTGGCCCAGCCCGCCTGCGTGGATACCATCCCCACCAGCGCCGGCAAGGAGGACCACGTGAGCATGGGCCCCATCGCCGCCCGGAAGCTCCTCCGCGCTGTGGACGGCCTGGAGCAGGTGCTGGCCATCGAGGCCCGCATGGCCCTCGAGGGGGTGCGGCTCGTGGGCCTGGCCCCGGCCGCGGGCCTGGGCGCCCTGCTGGGACGCCTGTCGGCCGCCTGCGCGCCCTGGACCGACCGGCCGATGTTCGAGGAGATCCAGGCCACCGCCCGCGCCCTGCGGGACCACCAGGAGACCTTCGCATGACACTGCCCGCCCCCTGGCGCGCCGCCTGCGAGAAGGCCCTCCGGGACTTCTCCGACGCGGATTCGATCCGCCTGTGGGGCATCGGGCATGAGGTCGACGGCGGCTACCGCCCCATCTTCAACTACCGCTACGAGCACACCTACGCCGCGGTGCTCCTGGCCCGCTGGCTGGCCCCCGCCACCGGGGCGGACCTGGAGGTGGTGGAGTGCGCGGCCTGGCTCCACGATGTGGCCAAGCGGCTGCGGGATCCCGGTTCGAAGGACACCCACGCCCAGGATGCCTCCGAGCGCGTGGAGGCCATCCTGGCGGATACGGACTTCCCCAAGGCGAAGATCCCCGCGGTGCGCCACGCCATCGAGCGGCACGTGGGCCTGCGGCTCGCGAAGCGGCTGGAGCCCCTGGAGACGGCCTGCCTCTGGGACTGCGACAAGCTCAGCAAGATCGGGGCGGCCAGCCTCATCCACTTCGGCTGCATCAGCGGCGCCTTCCAGCCCATCACCACGGCGGAGATCCTGAAGCGCGGCGAGGCCTGGATCCCCCTGGCCTGGGGCATCGTGGATTCCCTGAACACGGAGCCCGCCCGGGAGGAGGGCCGGCGGCGCCTCGCCTTCCTGGAGGCCCACTACGCCCAGCTCCGCCGGGAGTGGGCCGACCCAGCGGAGGTGACGCCCCCATGAGCGGCTTCCTCGAACTCTCCCAGGGCATGGCCATGGCCCTCAAGTCGCTGCAGATGTACACGGCGGCGCACCCCCGCACCCAGGAGGCCGTGGCCGCCTCCCACGCCCAGCTGACCGCCCTCCTGGCCGGACAGGAGCGGATGCAGTTCGTGGCCAGCGCCGGCCGCGCCTTCGTGGATGGCCAGGTGGTGGAGGTCCGCTCCCCCCAGCTCACCGCGCTGATCCGGCAGGTCTCCGAGCGGGGCCTGAACGGGTTCCGGTTCGAGCGGGGCGTCACCCCGGAGGAGTTTCTGGCCTTCCTGCAGATCCTCATCCTCAAGCCCCAGCGGATCGAGGAGCAGGGCGGGTTCGAGGCCCTGCTGGCCGCCGAGGGCGTGCGGCACATCAAGGTCTCCCAGACCCGCTACGAGGAGGTTCGCGAGGGCGACGGCGGCGAGGCGCGCGAGGATCGCGCCCCGGCCTTCGATGCCCCCCCGCCGCCACCCGCACCCGCCCCCACCCCCTCGCCCGACAGCCTGGTGAAGGTCATCCGCGAGGCCCTGCTGGCCGCCCTGGGCGGCGCCGGGGACCGGCCTTCCGGCAGCGGCGAGGCCGGCGGGCTGCAGAACTTCCTGCCCGCGGATCTCAGCGGACTCGGCCCCCTGGGCTACCAGCTGGGCCTGGGCGAGGGTATGCCCACCCCGGTGCAGCTGGCGACCCTGCGCCAGGTGCTCATGAGCCTCACGCCCGAGCGGCAGCTCGGCCTGCTGGCCGGCCTGGCGACGCTGCCCGCCCATCCCCAGGGATTGGCGCTGGGCGTGCGGGCCCTGGCGGGAGAGATGCTGGCCGTGGCCACCAGTTCCATCCTCGGGAAGGGCACCACCTGGACCCAGCTCCGCGGGCCCCTGCAGGAGATCCTCCGCCCCCTGCCCGACCGCGAGGCCCTGGTGCGGGCCCTGGCCGTCCACCTCCGCTCCATGGGCCAGGACGCGTCCCAGGTGGAGAACCTGCTGCGCCACCTCGACTGGGAGCACCTCAGCCTGGAGGCCCGGCTCCTGAAGGTGCTGGAGGAGGGCCACCTGTTCGAGCTCAGCCACGAACAGCGGCTGGCCTTCCTGCGGGAGCTGCTGGACCTCCGCCGCTTCGACGACTTCCTCCGCGTCCAGGACATCCTGCTGGAGGTGCTGCGCTCCGACCTCGTGGAGCTGCGCCTCAAGGCCGTGCAGACCCTGGCCGGCATCGCCCGCTGGGCGGCGGACCCCGGTCTGCCCCCCGAGATCGAGGGTCCCCTCGCCGAGGCCCTCCGCGCCCACTTCGCCTGGGAGACGGATCCCCCCGTCCACCGCTGGAACACCGAGGGGCTGGAGGCCCTGCTGGCGGCCCTGGTGCAGCGGGGCGACCTGGTGCATGCCCTCGCGGACCTTTCGGAACTCCAGGGGCTCTGCGAGTTCCAGGAGGAGCAGGCGGCCTGGCGCAACGACGCCCTGGCGCGCCTCCAGGGGAGCCTGGCCCGTCCGGCCCTGCTGGAGGCTGCCGCCGGGCAGATCTTCCTGCGGGATCGGGACCAGCTGGCGGCGGAGGTCTATCCCTACTTCCAGGCCCTCGGCCAGCCCATGGCCCTGCACCTCATCGGACGGCTGGGCGGCGAGCAGGACCGCACCCGGCGCGGCCGCCTCGTGGAGGCCGTCCGGAGCCTCGGTCCCGCGGCCATCCCGCCCCTGATGGAGGCTCTGGGATCGCCGGCCTGGTACCTCGTCCGCAACGCCCTCACCCTGCTGGGCGACCTGGGCGATGCGGGCAGCCTGCCGCCGGTCGTGCCGCTGCTGCGGCACCCGGAGCCCCGCGTGCGCCGCACCGCCGTGCGGGCCCTGTGGAAGCTGGGGGGCCCCGCCTCCGAGCCCCACCTGGTGGCCCGACTGAAAGACACCGATCCCGAGACGCTCCAGGAGGTGCTCTTCGTGCTGGGCCAGATGCGCTCGGAAGCGGCCCTGGCGCCCCTCTCCGAGATGGCCCAGGACCGGCGGGCGGCCGAGCGCACCCGCCTCCAGGCGCTGGACGCCCTGGCCCACATCGGGTCTCCGAAGTCCATCCCGATCCTGGCGGAGCTGCTGCGCCGCAAGGGGTTCTTCGGCAGCGCCGAGCCCCTGTCCGTGCGCCTCGCCGCCGCCCGGGCCCTGTCCACCCTGGGCGACCCCGAGGCGCGTGCCCAGCTGCAGAGGATCCTGGACTCGGAGCCGAAGGGCGAGGACCGGGAGGCCCTCCACCGCGCGGTGACCCCATGACCCTGCCCGCCGCCCATCCCGATCCCCGGGAACTGATGGAGGCCTTCGAGGCCTTCACGGCGGCCTCCCAGCAGCTCCAGGCGCGCTACGAGGCCCTCCAGGGCCAGCTTGGCCAGCTCCAGGGCGAGCTGCAGACCGTGCTGGAAGCGGTTCCCTTCGCCATCTGGGTGCTGGCCGAGGACGGGTCCCTCCGCTTCACCAACCGCCCGGAGGGGATGGAGGGCGCCTTCCTGGAGGGGCCGGCCCCCTGGGAACCCGGCAGCCCGGCGGGCTTGCGGCGGTTCCAGTCCGCCGGCGGGCGGGAGCTGATCTTCGAGGAGGAGCGGCGCGCCGTGCCCCGGGGCGGCACCATCGTCACCCTCCGCGACGTCACGGAGGCCGTGTTCCGCGCCCAGCAGGAATCCCGGGAGGACCGCCTGGCCGCCATGGGCCGGATGGCCGCGGAGCTGGCCCATGAGATCCGCAACCCCCTCGGCAGCCTCGCCCTCTTCTCCGGGATGCTCGTGGAGGATCTGGCCGGCCAGGAAGGCCCCCTGGAACTCGCCCGCAAGATGCAGGAGGGCGTGGGGCGCCTGAACCGGCTGGTGGGCAACACCCTGTCCTTCAGCCGCGACCTCCAGCCCCGGAGAGAGCCCGTCCCCCTGCGCGGCTTCTGGGAGGAGGCCCTTCGTTCCGCCACCCTGGCCGAGAGCGTGCCCTGGGAGAACCGCATCCCCGAGGGCGCCGCCTGGGAGGGTGATCCCGACCTGCTGCGCCAGGTGGCGCAGAACCTCATCCAGAATGCGAACCGGGCCCTGGAGGACGTGCCGAAGCCCCGGGTGGTCCTCGCCGCCGCCGAGGAGGAGGTGGAAGGCCGCCGCTGCTGGCACCTGACCCTGGCGGACAACGGCTGCGGCATCCCCGCCCAGGCCCTGTCCCGGGTCTTCGATCCCTTCTTCAGCACCTTCGGCGGCGGCACGGGCCTGGGCCTGGCGGTGTGCCACCGCATCATGGTGGCCCACGGCGGCCTGCTCTTCCTGGAGAGCCAGGAGGGGCGCGGCACCACCGTGCACCTGAGGCTGGGGGCCGCGCCGAGGTCGTGACGGAAGTCACAAAGCATGAGAGCATGGAGGTTTCGCGGAGCCGCCCCATGTCCCTCGTGCACCTCAATCCCGGCAAGCAGGCTCCCGAGGTGGTCAACGCCATCGTCGAGATCCCCACCGGATCGAGGATCAAGTACGAGATCGACCACCACACGGGACTCGTCCATGTGGACCGGGTGCTCTTCTCCCCCTTCCACTACCCGGCGGAGTACGGGTTCATCCCCGGCACCCTGGCGGAGGACGGGGATCCGGCGGACATCCTCATCCTGATCAACGGCGCCACCTACCCCGGCGTGGTGATCCGGAGCCGGCCCATCGGCCTGCTGCGGATGCGCGACGAGAACGGCCTCGATTCGAAAGTCCTCGCCGTCGCCACGGACGATCCCACCTACGCCCATGTCACCTCGCGCCGGGATCTCCCGCCCCACTTCCTGCTGGAGGTGGAGCACTTCTTCCTCACGTACAAGGATCTCGAGCGGAAGACCGTGGAGAGCGACGGCTGGGGCGGCAAGGACGAGGCCCAGGCCTTCATCCGCAAGTCCATCGAGGCCTTCAACAAGCAGAAGAAGTAGGCCCTCCATGGCACGGCGCACCGAGGCGACCGGCCTCGTCTGCTTCGACCTGGACGGCACCCTGGTGGATCCGCTGCTCGGCGTCCGGAACTGCCTCCGCAAGACCTGCGAGGCCTTCGGGCTGGAGCTGCCGCCGGAGGCCACGGTCCGCGACTGGATCGGCTTCGGCATGCGGGAATCCCTGGCCACCCTCCCGGGCCTGGAGGATCCCGCGCGGCTGGAGGCGGCCCTGGACTTCTACTGGGAGCGCTACCGGGAGGACGGCGTCTTCGAGCACGAGCTGTACCCCGGGGTCTTCCACCTGCTCCACCGCCTCAAGCGGCAGGGTCACCGCATCTACATCGTGTCCGCCAAGCCCAGCCTCTTCGCCCGGCGCATCGCCTACCAGTTCGACCTCAACCTCATCTTCGACGACATCTTCGGCAGCACCCTGAAGGGGAAGTGGCAGTCCAAGACCGAGGTGCTGGCGGGCCTGGCCCGGCAGGGCACCATCTGGCCCGGCGGCGTCTTCATCGGCGACCGGGGCGTGGACATGGAGGGCGCCCGGACCCATGGGCTGGAGGCGATCGGCGTGGGCTGGGGCTACGGCAGCCGGGACGAGCTCGCACAGGCGGGGGCTGACCGCATCTTCGACACGGTACCCGACCTGGACGCCTGGCTGAGGGTGCGCTTCCCCCAGCCGGAGATCCACGACGCCTTCACGCGCTCGGAGTAGCCAGAGGTCACCGGCCCCCGGTGGCCCAGCGGGTTCCCGGCGGAGGATCGAACCGGAAGGTCGCCGGCGGCGGCGTGGGCGGCACCCGCGGGTCTAGCAGTTCCAGCCGCTGCCGGGCGCCGGTGGGGTCGGTCCAGG
>DASVZU010000265.1:0-3017 GCA_036391515.1 Holophagaceae bacterium | reverse complement strand
ACGGGGGCGTGGTCAACGAGTGGCACTGGCTCACCGAGCGCCAGTTCCTCGACGCGGTCGCCGTGGCCATGATCACCCCCGGTCCCGTGGTCATCACCGTGGCCTTCATCGGCTACCTGGTGGCCGGGCCGCTCGGCGCCTGCGCCGCCGCCGTCGGGGTGTTCCTCCCGGTCTACCTGATGGTGGTCCTCGCCGCGCCCTTCTTCCGGAGGCACGGCAAGGATCCCGGCCTGAAGACGCTGGTGTCCGGTGTGACGGCCGGCGCCACGGGCGCCATCGCAGGCGCGGTGGTGGTGCTGGGGCGCGGCGCCCTCCGCGACGTTCCCACGACCCTCATCGGCCTCGCCACCCTTGGACTGATCTGGAAGACCCGGATCCCGGAGCCCATCCTCGTGCTGGCCGCCGCCCTGCTCGGCCTGGGGCTCTACCGTGGCTAGGCGCGTGGCCTTCGCGGTCCTGAGCGGCCTGGGGAGCGGCCTGTGGGCGGAGGGCCCGCCCCTGGTGAAGGCCCAGCCCGCCTCCTCGCCCATCCGGGTGGACGGGCGCCTGGACGAGGCAGCCTGGAAGGACGCGCCTGAGATCTGCCTGACCCAGCAGGCTCCCGAGCCGGGTAAATCGACGCCCTTCGTCACGACCGCGAAGGTCCTGGTGGCGCCGGAGGGTCTCTATGTCGGTATCCGATGTGCCGATCCCCAACCCTCGAAACGCGTCGCACACACCCTCCAGCGGGACGGGGATTTCAGCGGCGACGACGGGGTGACCCTGGTGATCGACACCCTCGGGGATGGACATACCGCCTACCTGTTCCAGGTGAACGCCTCGGGGGCCCGGGCCGACGGCCTGGTCTCCGGCCCCGAATCGGTATCCCTGGACTGGGACGGCATCTGGGAAGCTGCCACTGCCGAGGACGCCGCAGGCTGGAGTGTGGAGGTCTTCATCCCCAGCCGGACCCTGCGCTTCGACCCCACGCGGGACCGGTGGGGATTCAACCTGGAGCGCCAGGTCGCCCGGGAGCACCTGACGCTCCGCTGGTCTTCCCCCATCCTCGACGCCAAGCTCCCCGACATGGCCCGTGCCGGGGTCCTCGAAGGCGTGGCGGGCCTGAAGCGGGGCAGCGGGCTCTCGGTGACCCCTTTCCTGCTTGCGCAGCGGGCCGAGGACTTCCAGGCGGGAAGCCGCTCAGGCCAGGGCCGTGCGGGGCTGGATGTCGAGGCCGGCCTGACGGACCAGCTCTCCGCCGTGCTGACCTACCGGCCGGACTTCGCTGAGACCGAGGTGGACAGCCGTCAGATCAACCTGACGCGCTTCCCGCTCTACTTCCCCGAGAAGCGTGCCTTCTTCCTCGAAGGCGCCAACCAGTTCCAGTTCGGGCTGGGACTCGACAGCGACTTCATTCCCTTCTTCTCCCGCACGGTGGGCCTGGTGGAAGGTGCGCCAGTCTCCCTCAGCGGCGGCGGCAAGGTCATCGGGCGCGTGGGGCCGGTCTCGGTCGGCGCCCTCAGCATCCAGCAGGAGGCCTCCGCCCTCCGGGGCGGCACGGAGCTTTCCGCAGCCCGGGTGAGCTGGGACCTCGACGAGCACCTCCGCATCGGCGCGGTCGGGACCGACGGGAACCCCGGGGGTCCCGGAACCAATCACCTGGCAGGGGCGGATGCGGTGTGGCAGACCTCCCGGCTCTTCGGCGACAAGCTGCTGGAGGTGGGACTCTGGACGGCCCGAAGCAGCGGGTCCTCGGTGCCCGCAGGGGATCCAGGGGGATGGGGCTTCAAGGTCGACTACCCCAACGACCTGTGGGACCTCAACGCCAGGATGAGTCGGTTCGGAGACGCCCTCGATCCTGGACTCGGCTTCCTTCCACGGCCCGGAACGAAGCAGATGTCCGCCGGCCTTGCCTACCAGCCGCGCCCGACCTCTCCCGCCCTGGCCTGGATCCGGCAGGCGTTCTTCGAGGTACAGGCGCTGCGGATCGAGGATCTCCAGGGCAACCTGCAAACCTGGCAGCTCTTCACGGCCCCCCTCAACCTCCAGACCTCCACCGGGGACCATGTCGAGGCCAATTGGCAACCGGAGGTGGAGGTGCTCAGCCGGCCCTTCGAGATCAGCCCAGGTGTGGTCATTCCGGCCGGGGAGTACCGGTTCGACCGCTGGCGGGTGCAGGTGGACAGCGCCTCGAACCGGCAGTGGCAGGCGAGCACGACCTTCTGGTTCGGCGAGTTCTACGGGGGTCGCCTCTTCCAGTGGATCCAGACCGTAGGGGGAAATGCCCGCGACGGCCACATCCGCTGGGCCGCCAGCACCGAGAATGATTTCGGAGATCTGCCTTGGGGGGACTTCGTCCAGCGGTTGTTCCAGGTCCGGGGCGAGTATGGCTGGAGCCCGGCTCTGATCCTGTCCGGCCTCCTTCAGTACGACACGGAGTCCCGTGGCCTGGGATCGAACCTCCGGTTCCGCTGGCAGATCCGTCCCCAGGCCGAGGTCTTCCTGGTCTGGAACCGGGGGTGGGAGCGGCCCGACCTGAACGGGCCCTTCCGCCTGTTGCCGCGTCAGGATGTCCTGAGCACCAAGCTCCGCTGGACCTTCCGTCCCTGACTCCTCCGGAGGGATGCCGATGCTTCCAGAACCACGCCGTCCCTTCTTCCGGAAGGACCAGGCCCGGCGCGTGACCGGCCTCCTCCTGCTGCTCCTTGCGGCAATGGCCTGCCGGTCGACACCCGCCCCTCCTGGGCCGCTCGCCCTCGTGGCGGACCTCCCGCTTCCGGGCGCCACTTCCCGGTTCGACTACGCCAGCCTGGATGTGGCCGCCCGGAGGCTCTACCTCAACCACATGGGTGCCGGCGAAGTCGTGGTCCTCGATGTGGACTCGCGGCGAGTCCTGGCGGTCCTGAAGGGATTCCCGAGCTGCACGGGTATCCTGGTGGTGCCGGCCCGGCACGAGCTGTACGTCAGCGTGGCAGGGGAGGGTCGGGTGGCCATCCTGGATACGCGGTCCCTCCGGGAGCTGGCCCGGATTCCGGTGG
>DASVZU010000264.1:0-23589 GCA_036391515.1 Holophagaceae bacterium | reverse complement strand
CACGTTGAAGGCCTGCCAGTCGGAAGGGTCCATGGCAGCGAGCTCCGCCCCCAGTGCCGCCAGCCGGCCCTCCAGCTCCGAGACCTTGGCCTCGGCCTCGGCCACCTGGCGTTCCAGGCGCTTCTGCTGCTTCTGCTTCTCTTTGTCCACGGGCCGGGGCTTCGCGGGGGAGGGTTCGGCCTTCTTCGCGGGTTCGGGCTGCTTCGCGGCCTCCGCGCGCTTCTCGCTCTTCCT
The DNA here is from genome assembly GCA_036391515.1 of Holophagaceae bacterium. Lineage (GTDB taxonomy): Bacteria > Acidobacteriota > Holophagae > Holophagales > Holophagaceae > Geothrix. Next base: position 23,355 of record DASVZU010000264.1, on the reverse strand, counting down.
GGCGGGCTCGGCTTCCGGGCTTCCTGTTCCTTCATCCGCAGCCAGGTCCAGGTCCACCCAGGCCTGGTGATCCTCGTAGCCGCCCTCGCGAAGTTCCGCCCTGCCCTCGTGGATGCGCAGGAGGGAATCGGCCACCCGGCCCAGGAGGTAGCGGTCGTGGGTCACCACCACCACGGCGCCGGTGAAACTGAGCACCGTGTCCTCCATGGCCTCCATGCTGGCGATGTCCATGTGGTTGGTGGGCTCGTCCAGCAGCAGGAGGTTCACGCCCTGCCGGATGAGCGTGGCCACGCTGAGCCGCGCCCGCTCGCCGCCGGAGAGGGCCGTCACCGGCTTGTCCACGTCGTCGCCCCGGAACTGGAACTTCGCCAGGAAACCCAGCACGTCCTGCTTCACGGCCTGGGGGTTCACGGCGTGGATCTGCTGGAAGACGGTGTTGCGGGGGTCGAGGTTCCGGTGGTGCTGGTCGAAGTAGCCCAGCTTCACCTGGCTGCCCAGGCGGGCCCGGCCGGTGATGAAGGGGATCTCGCCGGCGATGGCCTTCAGCAGGGTGGACTTCCCCGTGCCGTTGAGGCCGACGATGCCGAGCTTCTGGCCCCGCTTGACCTGGAGCTGCTCCAGAGGCGCGTACAGGGCCTTCCCGTCCCAGCCCACGCTCGCGTTCTCCAGCACCAGGGCCACATCGCCGCTGCGCTGGGTCTCGGGGAAGCTGAACTTCACCTTGCGCCGGTCGCGCAGGGGCCGCTGGATGCGGTCGAGCTTGGCCAAGTGGGTGCGCCGCCCGCGGGCCTGCTTGGTGTTCTGCCCCGCGATGTTGCGGCGGATGTACTCCTCCTGCTTCTTGATATAGGCCTGCTGCTGCTCGTAGTGGCGCTCCAGCAGCTCCAGCTCCTGCTCCTTCTTGTCCATGAACTCGGAGTAGTTGCCCTCGTAGATGCGCGACAGGCCGAGTTCGAGCTCGAGGATGGAGGTGGCGATCTTGTCCAGGAAGTAGCGGTCGTGGCTGATGACGGCCACGGTGGCGTCCGTCTCCTGGATGAAGTCCTCCAGCCAGCGCAGGCTGGGGAGGTCCAGGTGGTTGGTGGGCTCGTCCAGGAGCAGCAGGTCCTGGCCCTTGAGGATCGCCTTGGCCAGCATCACGCGGCTCTTCTGGCCCCCCGAGAGGGTTTCCACGGAGCGCTCGAAATCGGCGGGGCCGAAGCCCAGGGCCTGCAGGATGCTCTCGGCCCGGGCGCGGATCGTGAATCCGTCGAGGTGCTCGAAGGCCTCGGTGACCTTCTGGTACCGCGCCATCACCACCTCGAGGTCGTCGCCAACCTCGCCCATGCGGTGCTCCAGCTCGCGCATCTCGTGCTGCAGCTTCTCCACGTCGCCGAAGGCCGCCAGCGCCTCCTCCAGCACGCTGCCGCCGGTCTCGGGCGTGAGGTCCTGGGCGTAGTGGCCCATGCGGATTCCGCGCTCCTTCGTGGGCCGCACGACCGTGCCGTGGTCCGCCTCGAGCTGGCCGAGCAGCAGCTTGAAGACGGTGCTCTTCCCGGCGCCGTTGCGGCCGATGACGCCCCAGCACTCGCCTTCCTGGATGGCCCAGGTGACATCCTTCAGCACCTCGTGGGGGCCGAAGCGGAGATCCACATGGTTGAGCGAGGCGAGCATGGGCGGGGGCCTTCAGCGTTCAGCAAGAAGGCCACCTTGCGGTGGCCTTCTGTTTGGTGGAGCCAATCGGGATCGAACCGACGACCTCTTGCATGCCATGCAAGCGCTCTCCCAGCTGAGCTATGGCCCCAATCGGGAAGTCAAAGTATCACACGACTCCGCGGTCCGTGCAAGCGCGGATTCACCGCGGGGCGAGGCGCAGGCGCTGGCCGACCCGGATGCGGTCCCCCTTCAGTCCGTTCCAGAGGCGAAGTTCGCGGATCTCCAGGTGGTGCTCCCGGGCGATGGTCGCGAGGGTCTCGCCCCGCTTCACCACATGGAATCCGGGACGCGATTCCTCTGGTCCGGGCACGCGCGCGCGGGTCTCCTCACCCGCGCCGGGCAGGCGCACCGTGTCGCCGGGATGGAGCCGCCGCGCGGCCTCCGGGTTGAGCCGGATCAGCTCCCCCAGGGCGACCCCGTGGGCCCGGGCGATCCGGGCCAGGGTGTCGCCGCGCCGGGCACGGATCTCGCGGCCTTCAGCTGCAGGGACCGGCGGAGCTTCGGGCTTGGGTGCGGCCGGCCCCGGCGCAGGGGTTTGCGCCACGGCAGGTGCGGCAGGTGGCGCAGGAGGAGCGGGAGCCAGTCCCGCTGGAGCGGATGGGACCGGCTCGGCCTGAGCCGTGGACCCCGCCGGGAGCTGGGCCTGCCCCGCGTCGCGATCGTTGGCGCGGGCCGCGGACCCGGGCAGGGTGGCCACGTCGGCGCTGGGCAGATAGGGCAGTGCTTCCAGGGCCCGCTCTCCCTCCAGCTCATGCCGGGTCTTGGCATCCAGGCCGCCGTTCCCGGTGAGGGGCACCCGCAGGCGACGGCCCGGACGGAACTGGCGCGCGGTGATGCCATTCTCCGCCAGCAGGTCCTCGGGATCGACGCCCAGCCGGCGGGCCACCTTCGCAAGGGTGTCCCCCCGCCGGACGGTGTAGAGGCGCTCCCGCTCGACCTTGCCGCCCAGTCCCTTCGCGAGGGCCCGGGCGCAGATCAGCGCCTTGCCGGGAGGCACCCGCAGGGTGTAGCTGCCCGGTGGGGTGGAGGGCCGCAGCAGCTCGGGATTCAAGTGCTTCAGGGTGGCCACGTCGGTCTCTGCCAGGCGGGCCAGCGCGGCCAGGCCCATGCTCGCGGGTACGGGCACCGTCTCGTAGGCGAAGGGCGGAAGGGTGTCCAGCTGGATCCCGTAGCGGTCGGGATGACGTCCCACCAGGATGGCCGCGCAGAGCTCCGGCACGTAGTTCTTCGTCTCGTTGCGCAGCCAGCGCGAGCGCGCCATGTCCCAGAAGTTCCGGGTCCCAAGGTTCTGCGCCGCGCGCTCGAGGCTGAGGGGACCGGCGTTGTAGCTGCTCACAGCCAGGTACCAGTCGCCGGTCTCCTCGTAGAGCCGCTTCAGGTAGCGCGCCGCGGCCCGAGTGGCCTTCACCGGATCCCGCCGCTCCTCGACCCAGCGGTTGTAGCCCAGGCCGTACAGCCGCCCGGTGGAGCGGATGAACTGCCACATGCCTACCGCCCGGGCCCGGCTCTTGGCCTCGTTGCGGAAGCCCGACTCGATCACGGCAAGGTAGGCCAGATCCTGCGGGATGCCCTCCTCCGCGAAGACCTGCCGGATCATGGGCAGGTACATCGACGCCCGCCCGAGGGCGTTCTCCATGAACCCCTTCTTGCTGGTCGTGAAGAGGTTCACCCAGGTCAGGACCTTGTCGTTCAGGTCGATGGGGAAGTCGTAGGACGTGTCCCGCTCGGCGAGGCGGACCCGCTCCAGCTCGGCCCTGAGGTCCTCACCCGTGAGGGAGACCACCTCCTCCTTGGCCTTGATGCCGGGTTCGGGCTCGACACCAGCCGGTGTGGGAATCTGGGTGGACAGATCCTGGACCCGCTGCAGGAGCACCTGGACCTCGGGCTTCGCCAGGAGGGAGGTGGACCAGTCGGAAGTCAGGACATCCACCGCATCCAGCCGGTCGGACGCAGTGGGGAAGTCCTCCGATTCGACGGCCTTCCCGGCCTCCTCCACCAGGGCCTTCAGCCGGGCGACCCGGGCCTCGTCCGTCTGGGGCACGTCCGGTGGAACCGGGGGTTGGGCCTTGGCCGGCGGCCGCTGGACCCCGGGCTGGGCCACCGGTGGAGTCGGGGGCGTCTGCGCGGGGACGGTCCCCCAGGCAAGGAGGACCGTCAGGAGGGGCCAGGCCATGGGCCTAGTGGCTCTCGGCGCTCACCAGGGCCTCGTAGGCCTTGGCGTCCATCAGGTCGGCGGCCAGGGCGCCCTTCAGGCGCACCTTCACCATCCAGCCCTTGCCGTAGGGATCCTCGTTCACCGCCTCGGGGTGATCCGCCAGGGCGGCGTTCACATCCAGGATCTCCGCCTCGGAAGGCATGTTCAGTTCGGAGACGGTCTTCACCGACTCCACCGTGCCGAACTCCTCGCCGGCCCCGAAGGACTCCCCGGCCTCGGGCAGGTCGACAAAGACCACGTCGCCCAGGGCATCCTGCGCGTAGTGGGTGATGCCCACCAGGGCAGTGCCGTCACCCATGGGCTTCAGCCACTCGTGGTCCTTGGTGTACTTGAGGTCGGCGGGGAACATGGAGCCTCCGGAAGGTGACAGTTGACAGTGGGCGGACGCTGGCAGCTACTTCTGCCGCTTGTAGAAGGGGGTGGGAATGATCTCGGCATCCACGGCCCGGCCGCGGATCTCGATCTGGATGCGTCCGCCGACCTTGGCCAGTTCGCTGGGAACATAGGCCAGGCCCAGGTTGATGCCGCAGGTGGGGGACGGGGCGGCGCTGGTGACGAAGCCGATCTGCTTGCCGTCCTGCACCACGGGCATGTGGTCGCGGGCGATGTCCCGCTTCTCGAGGGTCTTGAAGCCCACCAGCTTCCGGGGAGCGGGCGCGGCCTTGGCGGCCAGAAGGGCCTCGCGGCCGATGAAGTCGCCCTTGTCGAGCTTCACGATCCAGGCCAGCCCCGCCTCCAGGGCGTGGATGGTGTCGTCGATCTCGTGGCCGTAGAGGGCCATCTTGCACTCCAGGCGCAGGGTATTGCGGCAGCCCAGGCCCGCGGGCAGCAACCCCTTGGGCGTTCCCGCGGCCATCACGGCGTTCCAGAGCTTCTCGGTGTCGCCCGCGGCGCAGTAGAGCTCGAAACCGTCCTCGCCGGTGTAGCCGGTGCGGCTGATGAGGCACTTGATCCCGGCCACCTCGCCATGGGTGAAGAAGTAGTAGCCGATGGGATCCAGCGGGGTCGCCGTGAGGGGCTGGAGGATGCCCACGGACAGCGGCCCCTGCAGGGCGATCTGGCCGGTGGCGGGACTCTCGTTCACCACGGTGCAGTCGAAGCCCTTGGCATGCTGCTGCACCCAGGCGAAGTCCTTGTCGGAGTTGCCGGCGTTCACCACCAGCAGGAACTCCTGCTCGCCCTCGCGGTACACCAGCAGATCATCCACGAAGGTGCCGTTCTCGTAGAGGAAGGCGGTGTAGTGGACCTGGCCGATGGCCAGCTTTGACACGGCGTTCGGGGTGAGGTGCTCCACCAGGGCCAGGGCGCCAGGGCCCTTCACCCGGATCTCGCCCATGTGGCTCACGTCGAAGAGGCCCGCCTTGGTGCGGACCGCCTCGTGCTCCGCGAGGATGCCCGCCGGGTACTGCACAGGCATGTCCCAGCCCCCGAAATCCACCATTTTCGCGTTCAGGGCCCGGTGGGCGGCGTTGAGGGGGGTCTTCTTCAGCTCGACCGCGACAGTGGACATGGGAACTCCCGGGAGAAGCCCCAGTCTAGCGCTCCGGCCGCCAGGGCAGAAGGCCCGGAAGCTCCCAGTGCAAACGCCAGAGCCCCCCGGGTTCCGGGGTTGTGACCAGCCGCACAGCCAGGGGCAGCACGGCAACACCGGCCCCGGCGGCACGGTCGAGTTCCGCAGCATAGCGTGGATCAATGTCCCGGGCGGCGTCGAACCCCGTCACATCCGTGCGGTGCACGAAGAAGACGATGGCGGCACGGTGGCCCTCCCGGATCATGGCCTGCAGCTCCCGGAGGTGCTTGGCGCCCCGCTCCGTCACGGCGTCCGGGAAGCGCGCCTGCTCCCCCACCTTCAAGGTGGTGTTCTTGACCTCGATGAAGACCTGGCGGCCCTCCGCATCCTGGGCCAGCACATCGATGCGGCTGCCCTCGAGGCCGTACTTCACCTCCGTCCGGACGTTCCGGAGGCCCGGAAGCCCGGGCAGGACATCCCTCCGGGCAGCCTCTGCCACAACCCGGTTGGGCATGCCCGTGTCCACGCCGATCCAGACCCCCGGGCCCCGTTCGCAGGCCAGCCAGGTGGACTTTAGTTTCCGGGCAGGGTTCGCGGCCGGCTCCAGGAGCACCCGGTCCCCCGGCTCCCAGCAGGTCTTCATGGAACCGGTATTGGTGCAGTGAGCCGTGACCACAGTGCCGTCCTCGAGACGCACATCCGCGAGGAACCGCTTGTAGCGCTGGAGGAGCGTTCCCGCCGCCAGGCCGGCCCTTTCGGCGAGAGGAACGCTCACGGCCACTCAGCGAGGATGCGATCCACGGCCTCGGCGAGATCCGCAGCCACCAGGTCTGCGCCTCCCCCGTCCACGGTGGCCCCGTAGCCCGTACGGACCAGGGCCACCCGGCAGCCGGCCCGGCGACCCGCTTCCAGATCCACCGTCTTGTCGCCCACCATCCAGGATCGGGCAAGATCCAGCCCGTATTCACCGGCGGCGCGCACCAGCATCCCCGGGTTCGGCTTGCGATCCGGATGGTCCGCCACGGCGTACTCCCCCTGCCCAAGCTCGTGGTGGGGGGAGGCGTAGACCGCGTCGATGCGGGCGTTCTCGAGGGCCAGGAGCGTGCTCATCCGGCTCATGACCGCCGCGAAGTCCGCCCAGCCGTACTTGCCTCGCCCGATGCCGCTCTGGTTCGTCACCACCACGACAGGAATGCCCCGGGCGTTGAGGCGCGCCACAGCAGCCGCAGCGCCGGGAATGAGCACCAGCTGGTCGGGATCCGAGAGATAGTCCACCTCTTCGTTGAGGGTTCCATCGCGATCGAGAAATACCGCCGGTCTCACAGGTCTGCTCCGGGTTGCCTGTCCGCCCTCCAGTCTGACATGCACCCACCCCCTGATCCCGTCACGACAGTCATCTCGCCCGGGACCACCCGGCAATGGCACACTGGGTCCGGGTCAAACGAGGAATCCGCATGATCGACAAGCGCGTGGCCACTGCCCTGGAAGCCGTGAGCGACATCCCCGACGGGGCCCACCTGGCCGTGGGCGGGTTCGGCCTCTGCGGCATCCCGGAGCACCTCATCGCGGCCCTGGCCGGGCGCGGCGTCAAGGGGCTCACCTGCTATTCCAACAACGCCGGGGTGGACGACTTCGGCCTGGGCATCCTGCTCCGGAACCGGCAGATCCGGAAGATGGTCAGCAGCTACGTGGGCGAGAACGCCGAGTTCGAGCGCCAGTTCCTCCACGGCGAGCTGGAAGTGGAACTGGTTCCCCAGGGCACCCTGGCCGAGCGTATGCGGGCCGGCGGCGCCGGCATCCCGGCCTTCTTCACCCCCACCGGGGCCGGGACGAAGGTGGCGGAGGGCAAGGAGACGCGGCTCTTCCGGGGCCGGGAGTGCGTCCTCGAGCAGGGGATCTTCGCCGATTTCGCGCTGGTGAAAGCCTGGAAGGCAGATCGCCTCGGCAACCTCGTCTACCGGAAGACCGCGCGGAACTTCAACCCCATGGCAGCGACCTGCGGCCAGGTGTGCATCGCCGAGGTGGAGGAGATCGTCGAGGTGGGCGCGCTCGATCCCGACGAGATCCACACCCCGGGCATCTTCGTGCATCGGCTGGTGCAGGGGACGGCCTACGAAAAGCGCATCGAGAAGGTCGTCACCCGCTAGGGGCCTATCCAGGTCGCTGGAACGCCCCAGGCTGGTCCCACGCCCGCCGCGGGCTAGTCCATGGGCAGGCTGAACCGCACGCGGGTCCCCAGGGCCGTGTTCTCGATCTCCATGCTTCCCCGGTAGGCCCCGATGAGCTGCGCGCAGGCCGGCAGGCCCGCGCCGGGCTGCCGGCCGGGAGAAGGGGGCTCCGATCGGAGTTCCGAGAAGGGCTCGAAGGCCCTGGCCAGCGTCTCCGGCGGGAGCGGCCCGCCTTCGTCTTCCAGTTCGAGGCGGAAATGGCTCTGCCCGCCCCAGGTGCGAAGGCGGAAGGCCGATGCCGTGCCCGCCAGGGCATGCGCCGCAAGATGCCCGAGGATCTCGGCGAAATCCTGGTACACACCGTAGAGGAGGTCGCGGCTGGCCTGGAGATTAAGGTCCGTGATGACCTCCCTGGGAAGGCTGCCCTCGGCCTTCATGAGGTCGAGCTCCTGCCGGAGGAGACCGTGCAGGTGGATCCACTCGGGCGTGGCGGCCCGCCCCTGCCCGGCCCTGCGGAGGAGGGCCCCGACGAAGCCCTCCACCTCCTCGATGGCACCCTGGATCCGGCCCATGGAGAGGTGGCACGCCACCCGTTCCTCCTTCGGGGGGAGATCCGGCCGGTTCATGTAGCCCTCCAGGACAACCGTCTCCGACTGGAGGACCCGCACCGGCGCCTGCAGGCGCTGGGCCATGTTCATGAAGAGCGCACCGAGGGCCGCTTCCCGTTCCTGGGCCCCGAGGGCCTTCTGGGCCTTCTGCAGATCCACGTACGCCAATTCGAGCCGCTCATAGCTTGTCCCCAGGGCCCGACTGGCTTCATCCAGGTTGTGGATCAGCTCGGCATTCTCCAGGCAGACATGGATCAGGCCCGCATGGAGGGCCGCGTGCTCCGACTCGTAGGGCAGGAAGGCCCGATCCCTGGAGGCAGCAAGGAAGCCCCAGAGCCCTTCCGTCCCCGATTCTCCAGGGAGGGGCAGGAGCAGCCCTTCGGCCCGGTGGTCCCAGAACCCGGCCTCGGCCCCCGGTTCCCAGAGGGCGGACTGGCGCAGGTCCCGACCCGAGAGGGTGGTCCCTCGCGGCAGTCCCGCCATCCTCAGGATCATCGGATGGTCCGCGGGCAGGACAGGGGCGTCATGGCATCCGTCGGGACCGCGGACGGTGCCCTGGAAATAGCCCCCGCTGGGATGGATGCGATAGGCGGCCAGCCGGTCGAGCTCCAGGTCCTCCCCCAGTTGTTCCAGCACCCGGATGAGGATCCCCGCGGATTCGCGCATGGGGATGATATCCCGGCTCAGAGCCAGCAGCCTGGAGAGCAGCCGGTTCCGGTGCTCCAGGGCGGCCTGCGCCTCCAGGAGCTTCTGGTTGGCCTCCTGGGCCTGCCGCAGCTGGGTTTCGAGGTGCTCGACCACCTGCTGGCTGAACTGCCGGAGGGCCGCGCCTTCCCGCCCCTGCTCCAGCCTGTCCCGGTGCCCGCCGAAATAGGCCTCCACCTGGCCCACGAAGAGGAAGGGGTCGATGGGCTTGGAAATGAACCCGTCGCAGCCCGTCACCAGGGCCGTCTCCCGGTCACTCCGCATGGTCTTGGCGGTGAGGGCCACGATCAGGAGCCCCTCCAGGCCCGGGTCCTGCCGCAGCTTCGTGGCCACCTCGAAGCCTGAAAGGCCGGGCAGGTTGATGTCCAGGAGGACCAGGTCCGGCTTGAGCTCGGTGGCCATCTCGCAGCCCTTCAGTCCATCCTCCGCCCAGTGCATCTCGTAGCCCGCCTGGGACAGGAGCCGCTGGACCAGCCTCCAGTTCATGGCGTTGTCCTCGATGCAGAGGATCCGGTTGCCTGGGTTCATACCCCGCCCTCCTCAAGCACGGGCATCTCCACCACGAAGGTACTCCCCTTCCCCTTCCGGCTGGTGGCCCAGATGCGGCCGTGCATGAGCCCCATGAACCGCTGGGAGATGGCGAGCCCCAGCCCGGTGCCGCCGAACCGGCGGGTGATGCCGCCGTCCACCTGCTGGAAGGGCTTGAACAGGCGGCCCAGCTCCTCTTCGGTCATGCCGATTCCCGTATCCTCGATGCGGACCTGGAACCGCCCCGCTGAACACCCCGCGTGGATGCGCACGGTCCCTTCCTCGGTGAACTTGACGGCATTCCCGACCAGGTTGGTGAAGACCTGCCGTAGCCGATCCCGGTCGCCCATCACGCGGATCTCGGACTCGGGCCGGAGGAACTCCACCCGGATGGCCCGCTCCTGGATGAGGCCCGCCGCCAAGGCCTTCACTTCGTCCAGCAGCTGCAGGGGATCCACCGCATCCAGTTCCAGCTCCATCTTCCCCGCTTCGATCTTCGAGAGGTCCAGGATCGAATCGATGAGCCCCAGCAGCGACCTCCCGTTCTGGTAGATGATCTGGAGATCCTCCCGGGCCTCCTGCGGCAGTCGCCCCGAGGGGTCCTGCATGAGCATCCCGGAGAAGCCGATGATGGCGTTGAGGGGAGTGCGGAGCTCGTGGCTCATGTTCGCCAGGAACTCATCCTTCAGGTGATCCACCTCCTTCAGCTTCTGGTAGCTGACCAGCAGGTTCTCGTTCAGCTCCTGGAGCTCCCGAGTCTTCTCGCGGACCTTCTCCTCGAGGGTGCTGGCCCAGGCCCTCAGCTCCGTCCGGCTCTGTTCCAGGCCGCGGGTGCGCTCCTGCACCAGCTGCTCCAGGTTGGCCCGGATCTCCTCGAGCTCCCAGATGGTCTCCATCAACTGCCGGGTGCGTTCCTGGACGCGGTACTCCAGCAGGCGGTTCTGCCGTTCGATCTCGTCCCGGGAGACCCTCAGCTTGTCCGTCATCACCTCGAAGGAGTGGCTGAGATCCTGGATCTCGTCCCGCGTCGTCACGTGGACGGAAACGGCCTCCAGGTTGCCCTGGGCCACCTTCTGGGCGGCCTCCGTGAGCTGGATCACCGGCCGCAGGTAGCGATTCGAGAGGAGGATGGCCACCGCGATGCCCAGGACGAGGGTGACCAGTCCGACCGCCAGGCTGGAGCGGATGTTGTCCCGCACCGCCCGCTGGGTCCCCTCCGTGGTGAATCCGAGCACGAGGGTTCCCACCTTGTCGGCCCTGGGCTCCTCGTAGAACACGGGGGCCACGGCCACCAGCATCCCCTCCGCACGCCGGTTGTAGGTCCGGGAGACGCCATCCTTCAGCACATAGGTGGAGGCCCACTCGGGGGTGGTCGGCGTGCTGTCCAGCGATTCCCCGCCGGCTCCGAAGACCGCGCTGAACCGGAAGGCCGGGATGTTCTGGACACCCTGGAGCACCTTGGCGATATCCCGGGGGTTGTTGGTGCTCACGGCGGGACTCAGCGCGTAGCTGGCGGTCTCCGCGACCTGCCGCGCGCTGAGTTCGGCCTGCGCCATGATCTGCCGCTCCACCCAGCGGGGATAGTACAGCAGGTTGAACGAGATGAACGACAGGACCAGCACGCTGATGACAGCGCTCAGCTTGGTCTTGATGGAGAGGCGGTACATGCGGGGCCCGGGAAGCTGGCTCTAGGCTAGCATCCTGGCGTTCTAGAGCTTGAAGAGGTTTACCTCGCGGTTGAGCATGTGGACCTGCACGCTCAGCTGTTCCACGTAGCCGCTGGAGGCCTCGATGGCCCGTTCGCTCTCCACGGCCTTGCCCAGCACCCGGTTCATGGTCTCCTTCAGAGAGAGCACGTGCTCCTCCTGGCGGGCCAGGATCTCGTGGAGGTTGGAGGCCAGGGCCCTCACCTGCTCGGTGGCCTTGGCGATCTCGTCGCTGCCGGCGCTCTGCTCCTTGGTGGAGTCCCGGACGACGCTCGTGGCCTCCTGGACGTTCATGGCCAGGGAGAGGATGTAGTTGCTGGTCTGCTGCTGCTCGTCGATGACGGAGCGGATGGTCTCCACCTGGGTGTGGATGTTCCGGTTGGCTTCGTGGATGAGCGCCGCCTGGCCGGCCTGCTGGAGCGTCTCCGTGAGGATGCTCTCCACGACGCTGTTCGTCTCGCTCACGGATTCCAGGATGGCCTGGAGGGCCTCCTCGCTCTGGCCTACGGATTCCGATCCGTCCCGGACGGCGTCCAGGCCCAGCTCCACCTGCTGGTAGGCCTTCCTGATCTCCGCCTGGAGGGTGCCGATGATCTGCTGGATGTCGCGGGTGGACCGGCCGGTCTGCTCGGAGAGGAGCTTGATCTCGTCCGCCACCACGGAGAAGCCCTTGGCCTGGCCCTCGCCCCCCGCCCCGCCCTGGGCGGCGATGATGGCCGCGTTGAGGGCCAGCATGTTGGTCTGCTGGGTGTGTTCGCCGATGTAGTCCAGGATCTTGGCGATGTCGGCCCCGAGCTGGAGGAGCGTCCTGGTGGTGCCATGGAAGTCCTGCACCACCCGCTCGATGACCTGGATCTTCTCCCGGTTCCGCGCCACGAGCTCCATGCCCCGGGCGGCATTGTGGATCACCTTCTTGGCGTAGCGCTGGGCGATCTTCACGCTGTCGTCGATGGCGGAGGTGCTCTGCTCCAGGTTCTCCGCGAACTCCTTCGTGTGCTCCGCGTGGGCCGCCAGATGGTCCACGTTCTTCCCCACATTCTTGATGGCCGTGTCGAAGTCCCGGATGGCCGAAGTGATGCCCTCCACCACCATCAGCAGTTCGTCCATGCTCTGGTTGATCTGCTGCACCGTGGCCGCCATTTCCACGATGGTGGCGTTGGTGCTTTCGGAGGCCAGGCTCAGCTCCATGGAGCTGGCGCTGATCCCGATGGAGGTCTCGGACAGGTCGTTGATCTCCTCGTGGAAGGTCTCGATGAGTTCGCGCTGCCCCTGGCTGGACTGGCGCACCCCGTCCGCGGATTCCCGGATGGCCGTGGCCGCCTTGGCCAGGTCCCGGCTGGCGGAGCGGATCTGCACCACCATGCCGCGGAGGCTCCCGACCATCTTTCCGAATCCGTGGGCCAGCACCTCGACTTCGTCATCGCTGTAGACCGCCTCCAGGGTGTCGATGCGCCCTTCCCCCACCCGCTGGGCATTGCGGCTGAGCAGGAGGATGGGCTGCTGCACGTCCCGGAGGATCAGGCGGATGAGGTAGGTGAAGAAGAGGGCACCGCCGATCAGCAGGACGACGTTGGGCCGGAGGGCCCTCCAGACGGCATCCGCGTACTCCCGTTCGGGGATGACGGCCCGCAGCTCGGATCCGTCGGGGAGCGGCTGCGCCACGAGGATGTCCGCTGCCCCGGCGACCTTGAGGCCGGAGCCGAGCAGGGCCCCTCCCTTGGATTGGGGCAGTTTCAGGGAGACGCCTCCGCCGGCCCCCAGCTTGAGCGTGCCGAGGAACGCCGTCATGTCCTCGGGCGTGGTGTTCATCTCCTGCACGAAAGCCACGGAATCCGCCAGGTTGGCCAGCTCCTTGCTCGCATAGCTGGTCACCTTGGCGCGGATGGAGGTCTGCAGGGTGAGCCCGGAGACGAGGATGGACAGTACCAGCACGCCCATCATGACACCCAGCACTCCGAAGCCGAACTTGGAGCGGAGGCCGGCCCGGAACCGGGAATAGGACTCGTTGAACCCCTCCTGGCCCGCCAGGAGCCGGAAGACCCGCATGAGGTTCTGCTTCGCAAGGAAGTAGTGGGCGATGGAGCCCATCATCGCCAGGTCCAGGAAGATCCCCATGGTGGCGAAACTGATCCAGATGCTCTGGCGGAGGTAGAGCTTCAGCCAGAGATACGCGAGCGCCGACAGGCAGATCCCCACGTAGAGGGTGAGCATCGAGGTCGACTGGGGGAACCGGGTCAGGGGGCGGTAGAGGTCGGGTCCCAGGGGTCGGGCCTCCAGGGTCCGGTGCAGTCCGTGGAGGTGGAGCAGCGAAGCACCGGCGCAGATGGCCAGGAGGACGAGGACTCCAGCCGTCCCGCCCAGGGTGTACCGGAACCCCGGGGGCGCCGAGAAGTAGAACAGGATGGCGGCCAGGAGGAACACCGCGCACCACACCAGCACGGCGGCGTTCCGGGAGCGGCCCAGGACCACGCGGAGCGTCTCCGGCGCGAGGAGGGCCGGCGCTGCCGCCTTGATTTCAGGCAGGGGTCCAGAAATGGAATCGGGCTGCACCATACTCGCGTGTTTCGGCCAATTGCCATCCCGGCTGAAATTCCAGCGCCGTTTTCCGGTCGGTCTCGAAGACCAGGACCCCCCCGGGGGCGATCCAGGCCCGGAGCCTGGGTGCCAGGACAGTCCACATCCCGGCCGCCTGCTCGTAGGGCGGATCCAGGAACAGGACGGCCTGGTCCCGGAAATCCCCCATCTCCGCGCGGAGGACGTCGCGCCGGAGGAGGACCAGGCCGGTGCCCTCCGCGTTCCTGCGCAGGCAGGACCAGCCCGGCTCGGCCGCCTCCACGCAGGTGACCGGTCCGTACCCCCGGGACAGGGCCTCCAGTCCCGCGGCCCCGGTCCCCGCGCAGAGGTCCAGGAAGGGACCCATGGGCCAGCGTTGGAGGATGGAGAACAGGGCCTCCCGCGCCCGGTCCGAGGTCGGGCGGACCCGGAGGTCCCCGGCGGGGGGAGCCGCGAGCCTCCGCCCCTTCAGGGTTCCCGCGATGATCCGCACAGCGGCCTCGGGCTCAGTAGGCCCAGCGCAGGAGGGTGGAACCCCAGGTGAACCCGGCCCCGAAGGCGGACAGGATCACGTGGTCGCCCTTTGCCAGGCGCTTCTGCTCCATGGCCTGATGAAGCGCGGTGGGGATGGTAGCCGTGGTGGTGTTGGCGTAGCGGTCGATGTTGACCATCATGCGGGCCGGGTCGAGCTCCAGGCGCTTGGCGGCAGCATCCATGATGCGGATGTTGGCCTGGTGGGGCACGAAGAGCTTCAGGTCCTCGCCCTGCAGGCCGTTGCGGTCCAGCAGCAGCCGGCTGTTGTCGGCCATCTCCCGCACGGCGTTCTTGAACACCTCGCTGCCCGCCTGGTGGATGGTGTGCTCCTTGTTGGCCACCGTCTCCGCGGTGGCAGGCTTGAGGGACCCACCGGCGGGCATGAAGAGGAAGCAGCCGCCCGTGCCGTCCACCTTGTGCTCGAAGTCCAGGATGCCGAGGCCCTCCTCGACCCGCTCGACGATCACCGCCCCGGCGCCGTCCCCGAAGAGGACCGCGGTGGCCCGGTCCTCCTTGTTGATGATGGTGGACATGATGTCCACGCCCACCACGGCGGCCCGCTTGATGCCGCCGGCGGCCACCAGGCTGGCGGCGGTGGTAAGGGCGTAGAGGAAGCCGGAGCAGGCGGCGTTGAGGTCGAAGCCGAAGGCGTTGGAGGCGCCGACCATGTCCTGGATGCGGCAGGCCGTGGCCGGGAACAGGGTATCCGGGGTGACGGTGGTCACGAGGATGAGGTCCAGCTCGGAGGCATTCATGCCCCGGTTCTCCAGGGCCATCTTCAGGGCCGGGGCCCCCAGATGGGAGGCGCCCGTGCCGGGTTCCACCCAGCGGCGCTCCCGGATGCCGGTGCGGGTGCGGATCCATTCGTCGTTGGTGTCCAGGATCTTGGACAGGTCGTCGTTGGTGACCACCTTCGGCGGGAAGCATTGCCCAGTGGCGGTGATGCCCACGGGGGCGAGAAGGCGACGATTCAAGGGAGCCTCCGGCAGAGAACTGCCATCATCGCATGAATGGCCCCTTCGGTCAGTCCTGGAGCGGCGCTCAGCGCCCCGGGCGGCGCTGATGCAGCCAGTCGATGAGCTTGTCGGAATCCAGGAGGGGCAAGGGCGGACCCTCGACCACGCAGGCGCAGGCCATGAACGGAGCCCACGGATCCTCGCCGGACGGTTCCACCTTCAGGTTCTCGCGTCCCGTTTCCAGTGCGCCGGAGAGGAATTCCAGTGGCAGGGCCAGGCGCCGCTTGAGGATCGCCATGGCCACGGGCGGAAGGGGCGCCCCGGCCGCTCCGGGGAGCGCCGACCAGTCCAGCACGGGGAGGAATTCACCCTGGTGGAGGATCACCCCGGCGACCCCCGGAAGCGGCCCAGGAAGCGGGGTGATGGAAGCTGAGGGCAGGACCTCGACCAGATCCGAGGCCGACAGCAGGAGGTCCCGGCCTGCGGCCCGGGCCAGAAGGAGGATGCCGCCCTCAGGCATGGGCCACCCGTCGCATGAGGCTGTCCATGGCCAAGCCCAGCACCGCCTCCGGGTCGAGCACCCAGAGGATGCCCTCCTCCTGGAGGCTGCCCCCCATGATCCCGGGGACCTGGGCCAACTCCGGCAGGCTGCGGAGGAGGATCTCGGCCCGGCCGTAGACCTCGTCCACACCCAGCGCGATCTCAAGGCTGGCACCGGCTGTCCCCCCCGGCTGGCTGAGCACCACGAAGGCCCGGTGGCCCTCCGCAGGATCTCCCTGTCCCAGGCAGACCTGGAGGGATTCGAATGGAAGCTCCATGCCGAGCACCTGGATCCGGTCCCCGCCGCGATGGACCTCGTGCCCGACCTGCACGCGGAGGACGTTGGCGAGGGGGATGCCGAAGGTCTGGCCGCCGCTCCGGACCTTCAGGCAGCCCACCACCACCCGGGAGAGGGGGAGGCTGAGGCGCACGAGGCTGCCGCGCTTCCATTCGCTGGACAGGAGGATCTCGCCGCCCATGGCTTCGATTTCCTCGCGCACCACATCCATCCCCACGCCGCGGCCGGAGATCTGGGAGGCCCGGTCCAGGGTGGAAAACCCAGGCTCGAGCGCCAGCCTATGCAGGCGCTCCTGGGATACGGGCAGCCCGGGCTGGAGCAGGCCCAGGGCCAGGCCCTTCTCCTCGATGCGGGCCAGGTCGAAGCCCCGGCCGTCGTCCCGGATGTCGAACCGGATGATGCGGCCACGGCGGGAGGCGGTGATCCGGAGGGTACCCGTCTCACTCTTGCCCATGGCCCGGCGCTCCTCGGGGGGCTCCAGGCCGTGGTCCATGGCGTTGCGGACCAGGTGGAGGAAGGGTTCGCCGAGCCGGCCCACGATACCCCGCTCGATCTCCAGGTCGCCGCCCTGGAGCGTCAGGCGCACGGGCTTGCCCATGTCCCGGCTGAGGGTCCGGACCATGGGCTCGATGCGGGAGAAGAGGGTGTCGACCTTCACCATGCGCATCTGGAGGAGGGCCTTCTGCACATCCAGGAGTCCTTCTTCCATCCGCCCGAGGATGCCGAGGGGAACCTCGACCTGGGCTGGCGCGGCCCGGCGGAGCAGGCCGCTCACGGCATCCCGCATCTGGGCCACCGACATGAGCCGGGCCTCCAGGGCCTCCACCCGCTGAGCCGGAAGCCGGAGGATCTCCGTCTCCTGCGCGGGGATCGCGGGGGACGGCTCGGGTGGCGCCTCGGGAGCCTGGACCGGAGAAGGCTCCGGCTCAGCCAGGACTTCGGCCCGGAGGCTCCTCGGGACGCGTTCGGGGTCGGCCAGGACCCGGGCCTCCAGAATCTCCCCGGGTTCCGCGGAGATGGCTTCGAGCACCAGGGACGCCCCTGCGAGGAGGATCATGAAGGCCAGCCCCTCTCGATCCTCGGGCACCTCCCAGGGCAGGGTGGAGATGATCTCCCCCTGGATGGCCAGCCCCTCGCTGAAGCGCCGAAGGCGGTCATCGAAGGTGGCGAAGTCGAGACAGATGGCCAGCCCATGGATCGGAACCCCATCCATCAGGGCCCGGGTCACCCGGGTCCGCTCGTAGTCGGAGAGGGCCTTCAGGGGTTCGGCCGGCAGGTCGAGCAGGGCGCTCAGGTCCTGGCTCTCGCCCGCGGCGGGCCTGGCCAGGGCCTCCAGCTCACCCAGCTCCCGGCGCATGCCCTCCAGGTAGTCCTCGGGCTCCGGGCGCCCCCGCTTCAGCCCCTCGAAGCCGGATTCCAGGGCCTGCATGCCCCCTTCGAGGGTCTCCACCAGGGAGTCCGTGGAACGGAGCCGCCCCTTCCGCATGAGGTCGAAGATGTCCTCCATGCGGTGGGCGGCCCGGCTGAAGCTGGGGAAGCCCAGCATGCCGGCCATGCCCTTCAGGGTGTGGGTGGTGCGGAACAGGGCGTTCACACCCGCCTGGACGATGTGGGCAGGCGGGTTCTCCTTCAGGGAGGCGATGGTTTCGCGGGCCTGCCCGAACAGGTCTTCCCATTCTGCCCAAACGTCCTCGAAGGGTTGATCCAAGCGCGCTCCCGATGTCGCCCCTTCGGCAGGGGGGCGCCAGGGCCTGAGTTCCTGCGGGCGGCCTCCGGCTAGACTGGGGCCCATGCGCACCCTCGCCGTCCTCCCCTCCCGATTCCAGGCCACCCGCTTCCCCGGGAAGCCCCTGGCCCCCATCGCCGGGAGGCCCATGATCCAGTGGGTGTTCGAGGCGGCCCGCCGGGCGCCGGGCGTGGACCGCGTGGTGGTGGCCACGGACGACGACCGCATCGCCGCGGCGGTGCGCGGCTTCGGGGGCGAGGCGGTCATGACCGATCCCGCCCTGCCCTCCGGCACGGACCGGACCGCCGCGGCCCTGGCGGCCCTGGGCGAGCCTTTCGACTGCGTGCTGAACATCCAGGGCGATGAGCCGGCCATGCATCCCGAGACGGTCGGCGCCGTGGTGGCCCTCATGCGGGACCAGCCCGACCTGCCCATGGGCACGGCGGCCTGTCCCTTCGCCCACCCCGACGAGCTGTTCAACCCGAACGCCGTGAAGGTGGTGGTGGACGACCGGAAGCGGGCCCTCTACTTCAGCCGGAGCCCCATCCCCTACCTGCGGAATTCATCGGTCTTCGAGCCCGATTTCCGGCCCTGGATGAGGCCGGAGCAGCTGGCCGCCTTCAGGCGCCACCTGGGCCTCTACGCCTACCGGCCGGACACCCTGAGGGCCTTCACCCGGCTCGCCCCCCACCCGCTCGAGCAGCTGGAGATGCTGGAGCAGCTCCGGGCCCTGGCCGCCGGCATCCCCATCGGCGTGGCCGATACCCCCTTCCTGAGCCTGGGCGTGGACGTGCCCGGGGACGTGCCCGCCGCCGAGGCCCTGCTGCGGGAGCGGGGCCTGGCGCGCTAGACTGGAGGTTCCCGGGCCCCCGCCCCGTTCCTTGCCAGGAGAATGCTGTGAGCCACCACAAGGTCATCGTGATCGGTACGGGTCCCGCGGGCTACACCGCGGCCCTCTACACCTCCCGGGCCAACCTGGCGCCGCTGGTCTTCGAGGGGGCCCAGCCCGGCGGCCAGTTGACCATCACCACCGAGGTGGAGAACTTCCCGGGCTTCAAGCAGGGCATCCACGGGCCGGCCCTGATGGACGAGATGCGGGAGCAGGTGCTGCGCTTCGGCACCACCATCAAGTCGGAGACGGTGCTCAAGGCGGACCTGAAGTCGAAGCCCTTCCGCCTGACCACCGACAAGGGCGAGTACACCGCCGATGCCGTCATCATCGCCACCGGCGCCTCCGCCAAGTGGATGGGCATCGGCAAGGATGAGCTGCTCTCCCGCTCCGGCGGCGGCGTCAGCGCCTGCGCCACCTGTGACGGCTTCTTCTTCCGCGGCAAGGAGATCGCCGTGGTGGGCGGCGGCGACACGGCGGTGGAGGAGGCGGTGTTCCTCACCAAGTTCGCCACGAAGGTCCACCTCGTCCACCGGCGGGACAAGCTCCGCGCCTCCAAGGCCATGCAGGAGCGGGCCCTCAAGAACGAGAAGATCCAGCCGGAGTGGAACAAGATCGTGCTGGACGTGCTCACGGCCACCCATGAGACGCCCATGGGCGAGAAAGTGGAGAAGATCCGCGCCCTGAAGCTGAAGGACACCGTGGATGGCTCCGAGTCGGAGCTGCCCGTGGAGGGCCTCTTCGTGGCCATCGGCCACCAGCCGAACACCAGCCTCTTCGAGGGCCAGCTGCCCATGGACGAGACGGGCTACCTGAAGGTGGAGAAGGGCTCCAGCCGAACCTCCATCCCGGGCGTCTTCGCCTGCGGCGACGTGCAGGACCACACCTACCGCCAGGCCATCACCGCCGCCGGCAGCGGCTGCATGGCCGCCATCGACGCGGAGCGCTGGCTGGCCGAACAGGGCCTCGCGGAGTGAATGAGCAGCACCTGGAACCCCTGAAGCGGCACCCCGAGGGCCGGGCGCTCCGGGCCGAAGTGGATCTGCGCAAGGTGGCCCGGAACTTCGGCCGGGTGCAGGCCGCCGCCGGCGGCCGGGGGATCTGGGGCGTGGTGAAGGCCAACGCCTACGGGCACGGCGCCGTGCCCGCGGGCCGGGCCCTGGCCGAGGCCGGGGCGGCGGGTCTGGCGGTCTCCAGCCTGGAGGAGGGCCTGGAGCTCCGCCACGGGGGGGTGGCCTGCCCCATCCTCGTCCTCGGCGGCCTGAGGCCCGAGGCCCTGCCCGCCGCCAGCGCTGAGGGGCTCACCATCGCCCTGGTGGGGCCCGAGCATCTCGCGGACTACGCCCGGATGCTGCCCAGCCACCCCCTGAAGCTGCACCTCAAGCTGGACACGGGCATGGGCCGCTTCGGGTTCCTGCCCTCCGAGCTGGGCGACTGTCTGCCCGCCCTGCAGGCTCTGGCCCCCTGGATCGAGGGGGCCATGGGCCACTTCGCCACGGCGGACGATCCCGACCAGGGGTTCGCCCTCCGCCAGCGGCGGGTCTTCGAGGCCTGCCTGGCCCAGCTCGCGGACGCGGGCATCCATCCCGCCCAGCGCCACCACGGCAACAGCGATGCCTGTCTCCGGGGGCTCCTGGACGAGGACACGCATGTGCGGCCGGGCCTCGCCTTGTATGGCCTCACCCTCGTGCCCGAAGGGCGCGCCTTGGGCCTCGAGCCCGCCCTGGAGCTGGTGGCCGAGGTGGCCCGGGTGAAGACCGTTCCCGCGGGCACCACCGTGGGCTACGGACGCACCTTCGTGGCGCCCCACCCCCTCCAGATCGCCACCCTGGCCTGCGGCTACGCGGACGGCTACCGCCGCGACCTGGGGAACCGGGCCGTCGTGGGGTACCGGGACCGCACCTATCCCGTGGTGGGCCGCGTCTCCATGGACTACCTCACCGTGGCCCTGCCGGTGGAGGTACCCGTGGCACCCGGGGAGCCCATGGTCCTGTTCGGCTCGGATCCGGCGGCCCCCCACTGCCTGGAACGCCTCGCCGCGGCCCTGGGGACCATCCCCTACGAACTGACCTGCGGACTCCATCGCCGCATCACGCGCCGATTTTTTTCCTGATATCCGACGGTCCACGACCTACCATGGTGGGGCGAAGCCGCGTCCCGCCATGAACCTACTGGTCATTTCCCGCCATGACGACCTCGTCGAGCGCCTCCGGATGGCCTTCGAGGGGGCCGGGCACCGGGTGCTGCACGCTCCCGATCCCCTGGCGGCCCTGGCGGACGACAGCTGGGACGAGGCCCACGTCCTCCTCGTGGACGCCCTGGGCGACCCCATGGATGGGTACCGGCTCTGCCGGCTCCTCCGGGGCGAATCCCGGGTCCTGTTCAGCAACCTCCCCATCTTCGTCGTCCTGGATCGTCCGGCCGAGGAGGCGGACACGCAGGCCCTCCTGGAAGCGGAGGGGGATGGCTTCATCGGGGCGGGGTACACCATCCAGCAGTTGCTGAACCATCTGGGGCCCGTGATGGCGGGGGCCGCCTCGCGGGAGCAGGCGCCGAAGGTGCCCGTCCTGGCCCTGGGCCTCCATCCTGGCCTGGCTCAGCGCGCCCGGGACCTGCTGCAGCATTTCCACATGAAGGTGCACACGCCGCCCCTCCGGAATGCCGCGCAGGCCCAGGAGGCCCTGAAGGCGCCGGTCCTGCTCCTGGGCCTCTCCGGCGGCGGGGTGCCGCGCGCCATGAGGCTGCTCGCCGGGCTCCGCGAATCAGGCCGGCTGCCCTATACCATCCTCCTGGGGCAGGTGCGGGACGAGGCCGTGCAGCGGAAGCTGCTCCTGGCGGGAGTATCCGACTGGCTGGGCCTGCCCCTCTCCGCGCCCCGGCTGCTCCACGCCTGCAAGCGGGCCATCGAGTGGGCCCACGCCAAGCGGATCCAGGCCGAGTACGAATCCGCCATCCACGACCTCCGGGAGCGGCGGAGCATGCTGGAAATCGAGGCCGCGGCCCTCCGCAACGAAGTGCTGACGGACCCCCTCACCGAGCTCCTGAACCGGCGGGCCTTCGACCAGAACCTGGAGCACGCCCTCCTCCAGTGGGAGCGCCACCGGCGTCCCTTCGTGCTCCTGCTGGGCGACGTGGACCACTTCAAGCTCATCAACGACCGCTTCGGGCATCCCGTGGGCGACGAAGTGCTCAGGGAGATGGCCACCCGCCTGCATGCCTCCCTCCGCAAATCCGATCTGGCCTTCCGCATCGGAGGCGAGGAGTTCGCGGTGCTGCTGCCGGAGACCTCCCTGAAGGCGGGAACCGAGGTGGCCGACAAGCTCCGGCGGCGTATCGACGAGGAGGCCTTCCCGCTGTCCGGCGGGCAGACCATCTTCCCCACCATGAGCTTCGGCGTGGGAGGTCCCATGGACCAGGGACCGGCCGGACTGGTGGCGGCGGTGGACCGGGCGCTGTACCAGGCCAAGTCCCTGGGGCGGAACCGCGTGGTGGTCGTGGAGGGAGGCGAGGTCCTGCGCGGAAGCTTCAGCGGCGATAGCTGAAGAGATCCCCGATTCCCCGCAACGAGAGCGTGAGATCCACCCGGTTCTCGCGGCCGCCGGACACCAGGTTCGTGTTCAATGCGACATGGGTGAACTTCAGGATGTAGGCCACGCATGGTTCCACATAGGCCAGCGCCACCTGGCCCGAGGCGAACTTGCGCATCTCGAAATCGTAGTTCCCCGAGAATTCGAGCCGCAGCCGGTCGTCCCACACGCGGTGGATCCCGCCCAGCTGGATGCCCCGCTGCCGGACGAGGAACCGGTTGATGCCCGTGGAGAAGTAGGCGAGGCTGAGCCGGCTGGCGTCGCTCGCCTTCAGGTCCAGGCTCAAGGCGTTGTCGGAGCCGCCCGCCCCCAGGTCCGAGGAACGCCGGAAATTGATGCGGAACCGCTCGTCGGGCTCCACGCTGAGATCCGTATCGACCGAACCCCACCCCTTCTTGTAGCGGCCGTCGCTGAGGATGATGGGCGTGGCGTAGAACCGGGTGGAGACGCTCAGCCGGGCCAGATCCGTGAACGCCCCGCCGCCAGAGGGGCGTCCCAGGAAATGCTGTTTGAGCCCCAGCTCCACGCTGCGCTCCCCGGAGGCGCTGTCGTTCACGCCGGGGGCGGAATCCACGGCGTCGAAGCGGGGCACGGCGCCGGCCTCCCGGTAGCCGCTGGTGTTCGTGAATCCGAAGTAGGGTTCCAGGATGTGCTTCAGTTCGCCCGAGTAGCCCAGCAGGGAGAAATGCTCGAAGGTGCGCCCCACCTGGGGGCCCGAGAGCCGGAGGTGCTCCGAGCCCACCAGCCGGGTGGCGGATGGGCCATCCACCTGGAAGGGGCTGTAGGCCGACAGGGCCGCCGGATCGACGACACTGCCGTTGGCGCCGGCCGTCGGATCGAAGATCGGGTACCGGAGGGTGTTCGAGTAGTGGGTCGCCCGTGCGCCCACTTCCAGATCCGCCCGGAAGGGGCCCCACTGGCCGAGACGGCCATGTAGGCGCGTTGCGGCGTCCTCGCGGCCCCAACTGAAGCTCTGGGAGGGGGCCGTCGCAGTGCTATCGATGAGGTAGGCGAAGCGGCCCAGGCGGACGCCCCCGTCCAGGTAGAAAGGGCCCAGCACCGGCACCGGGAAGAAGCGGAACTCCGCCTGGGGCAGGGTCCGCCGGCGCAGGGATGCCGGGAAGTCGGGGCTGTAGA
>DASVZU010000263.1:0-10230 GCA_036391515.1 Holophagaceae bacterium | reverse complement strand
GGCAAGGAGGCCCTGCTGGCGCCAGTGCGGTCCCTGGTGGCCTCCCGGGCTGCGGCGGTGCCCACCTCCGTGCCCCCGAAGACCCGCCGCTCCCAGGAGGAGGCTCCCTCCGAACCCGAGGAGGGCGCCATCGAGCTGGCCTCGCCCCGAAGCGCCCCCCGCCGTGAGCCCGAGCCCGCCCCGGAACCGGTCCCGGAACCCGCGCGCCCGGCGCCAGCCGCGGCGGTCGAGCCCGCGCCCATCCCGGCGCCGGAGGCCGCGCCTGAGGCCCCGGACCGGAGCCAGGCCTTGCTGCGGGTCAAGAAGCGGGCCCGCGGGGTGCTGCTGGCCATGCCGGAGGGGCCCGACCGCGACCGCCTTGCAGGCTTCCTGGCGGAGGACGGTTACGGCCGGGTGCTGCAGGCCGCCACCCTCACGGAGCTGCTGGAGGCCCTGGAGGGCTCCGGCGGCGTCCACCTCGTCCTGGTGGACGGCGGCGTGGCGGAGCTGAAGGGACTGGCGCTGGCCTCCCTCCTCCACCATCGTCCCGGCGACGATCACCCCCCCGTCATCCTGGCCGAGGCCATCGTGGACACCGATCTCGTGCTCGGCGCCCAGGAGACCGGCGTGGCCCAGATCCTCGTGAAACCCTACGAGCTCGATGCGGACCTGGCGCGGATGATCGAGGCGCACCTGGGGCTGGCGTAGGGGGGCCCGCGGGACCGGCTACCCTGGTGCCATGGCCCTGTTCGAACGCACCGTCGCCGAGCGCTACCTGAAGACCCACCGGAAGGGGGCCTTCGTCCGCATCATGGTGCGCTTCGCCCGCGGAGGCACGGCCCTGGGCGTCTTCGCCATGGTGGTGACCCTCGCCGTGATGAACGGCTTCCGCGAAGAGATCCAGGCCACCCTCTTCAGCGCCACGGCCCACTTCACGGTCTTCCACATCTCCGGCGACATCCCGGACACGGAGGCCACGCTGAAGGCCATCCGCGCCGTTCCGGGCGTGAAGGCCGCCTCGCCCATCCGCATCGAGAAGGGCCTGCTGCGCCTGCCCGGCACCAGCGCCCCGCCGGAGCCGGTGGTCGTGAAGGCGGTGGACGCGGCCACCGCCCACAGCACCTCCAGCATCTTCGACTCCGTGAAGCCCGGCCGCGTGGAGGGCCTGAAGGACGGGGACATCCTGCTAGGGAAGGAGCTGGCCCAGAAGCTGGGCGCCCGCCTGGGCGACCCCGTGGCCGTGGCCTTCTTCCGCCTGGAGCTGGGCCTGGGCGGGCAGCAGCCCAAGCTGGCCGCCTTCCGCATGGCCGGCACCTTCCAGAGCCACTCCTCCGAGTACGACAAGGGCTGGGCCATCATCACCCTGGCGGACGGCGCCCGCATCGCCAGGGCGGAGAACCGGGCGGAGATGATCGAGGTCCGCGCCCGCAGCATCGACGCCATCGGCGAGGTGAAGGGCCGGGTGCTCGACACCCTCGGCCCCGCCTACCTGGCCACGGACCTGCGGGAGACCAACAAGCCCCTCTTCGCCGCCCTCACCGTGGAGAAGTGGGCCTTCGCCGCCGTGTTCGGCCTCATCGTCCTGGTGGCCGCCTTCAACGTGGTGGCCTCCCTGGTGCTGCTGGTGACGGAGAAGCGCCGCGACCTGGGCGTGCTGCTGGCCCTGGGCGCCACCCCCCGGCAGATCCAGCGGCTCTTCGAGCTCCAGGGCCTGCGCATCGGGGCCGTGGGCACCCTCTGGGGTCTCGCCACCAGCGTGCCCCTCTGCCTGGCCGCCGACCACTGGAAGCTCATCAAGCTGCCCGCCGCCGTCTACGACTTCATCACCTACATGCCCTTCCGCCTCAAGGTGGGCGATGTGGTCCTCGTGGCGGTCTTCCCCCTCCTCGTGTCCTGGCTCGCCGCCCGCTACCCCGCCAAGAAGGCCGCGGCCCTGGACCCCGTCGACGCCCTGAGGTCGGAATGATCGGCCAGCCCCTCTCCATCGCCGGCCTGCACAAGACCTACCCGGGCAACGCCCATCCCGTGTTCGACGGCTTCCATCTCGAGGTGGCGGCCGGGACGATCTGCGCGGTGGTGGGCGTCTCCGGCGTGGGCAAGACCACCCTCCTGAACTGCATCGCGGGCCTGGACCACTGGGAATCCGGCGCCATCCGGGTGGACGGCGGCCCTGTGCCCGAAGGCGCCGAGGCCCGGGCCCTCTACCGCCGGAAGAGCGTGGGCCTGGCCTTCCAGCAGCCCCACCTGCTGCCCGAGTTCACCGTGCGCGAGAACCTGCGCATGCCCCTCCTCATCGACGGCAGCCTGGGCAACGGGGACGAGGCCTGGATCGACCAGCTGCTGGCCACCGTGGGCCTGGGCGCCCTGGGAGAGCGCCTGCCCGGCCAGCTCTCCGGCGGCGAGGCCGCCCGGGCCGGCCTGGCCCGCGCCCTGGTGCGGAAGCCCGCCCTCTGGCTGCTGGACGAACCCACCGGGAACCTCGATCCCGCCACCGCGGAGGAGGTGTTCGGCTTCCTGCTGCGCCTCCACACCGAGCTCCGCCCCACCACCCTGCTGGTGACCCACAACCCCGACCTCGCCGCCCGCTGCGAGCGGATCGTGCGGCTGGGCTAGCCGATCTGCCCGAGCTTCAATCGCAGGTCCATGAGACTGAAGGGCTTCATGATCAGGTCCACCCGGTCGAACTGGTCGAAGATCCTCCCGCTCCGCTCGTCCCGGTAGCCCGTGGCGAGGAGGACCGGCAGTTCCGGCTTCAGCAGCCGGAGGCGCTCGAGGGTCCCCTCCCCGTCCATGCCGGGCATGCTGAGGTCCAGGATCACGAGATCCGGCTCGCTGCCGGACTGGAGGAGCTCGAGGGCCTGAAGGCCGCCCGGCACGGCCACCACCTCGTGCCCGAGGGACTCGAGCATCTCCGGCACCGTGTTCCGGATGAGGTCGTCGTCATCCACGAGGAGGATCCGGAACCGCCGTCCCGTCCCGGCGCGGGTGGGTTCCTCCTCCAGGGCCGGAGGCAGGCC
Organism: Holophagaceae bacterium; assembly: GCA_036391515.1. Lineage (GTDB taxonomy): Bacteria > Acidobacteriota > Holophagae > Holophagales > Holophagaceae > Geothrix. The sequence goes on along the minus strand of DASVZU010000263.1, from coordinate 7,234 downwards.
ATCGGTGGTCAGCTCCGGGAAGGAGAGGGTGATCCCGGTGCCCTCGCCGGGCGCGCTGCGGATCTCCACCCGACCGCCGTGGGATTTCATGACGCCGTACACCAGCGCCAGCCCGAGGCCCGTCCCCTTCCCGACGGGCTTGGTGGTGAAGAAGGGTTCCATGGCCCGCTGGGCCACCTCGGGGGGCATCCCCTCGCCCGTGTCCTCCACCAGGAGCTCCACCGTGCCGCCGGGCCCGCGCCGGGTGGCGAGGGTGAGCCGCCCGCCGCCGGGCATGGCATCCAGGGCATTGACGCAGAGGTTCATCAGCGCGTTGGAGATGGCGCTCGGGTCCCCCTTCACGTTCGGGAGCCCGTCCGCCAGCACCAGTTCCACCGCCACCTTCTGCAGGGTCGTCCGGTGGAGGAGGGCCGCATCCTTGCGCACCACCTCATTGAGATTCATGGGCTGGGGCTCGAGGATGTCCTTGCGGGCGAAATTGGTGAGCCCCTTGACCAGGTCCCGCCCCCGACCCGCCGCATGGAGCAGGGTATCCATGGCCTTGGCCAGGCCGGGATCGTCCTGGTGCTTCTCCCGGAGCATGGATCCCAGCGCCATGATGGCTGCCAGGACGTTGTTCATGTCGTGGGAGATGCCGCCCGCCAGGGCCCCCAGGGATTCCAGCTTCTGGGCGTGCGCCACCTCGGCCTCGAGCCGTCGGTGCTCCTCCTCGACCCGGCGCCGGGCGGTCTGGTCCTGGACCAGGTTCACCAGCACCGGCTCGCCTCCCAGTTGCACGAGCTCGGTGGACCAGATCACGGAGGCCGTATCTCCCGATCGGTTCTGGAGCTCGACATCCATGGCCTGGACCCGGCCTGCCTCCCGGATCAGCCGGAGCGCCTCCTGCCGCTGGTCCGGCTGGACCCACAGCCCCAGCTCGAGGGTGGACCGGCCGAGCGCCTCCTCCAGGGGGCATCCGATGAGCCCCAGGAAGGCGGGGTTGGCGTCGATGATGCTCCCATCCGCCAGGTTGCTGAGCATGATCCCCACCGGCGAGGCCTGGAAGACCGCCAGGAACCGGGCCTCGCTGGCTTGGAGCGCCTGCTCGGCCAGCTTACGGTCGGTGATGTCCTCGAGCATGACGACGAACTCGCCGGGGACGGGACAGTAGGCCGACACCGACAGCCATCGAGCGAGGGGGCGGATGAAGGCCTCGAACTTGGTCGGGATCCGGCTCTCGGCCACCCTCTGGAGGGAGGCCACGACTTCCGGGGCCTCCACCGGGAGGGAAGGCAGCACCTCACGCATCCGGCGCCCAGTGACATCCCCGAGGCCGGTGATCCGGCCATAGGCGGGGTTCACCGCCAGGTATTCCCAGTCCCGCGCCTGGCCTTCCTCGAGGATCAACCGGCAATGGGCGAAGGCCTCGGACATGCCCTCGAAGAGCCTACGGTAGCGCATCTCGCTGGCCTGGAGCGCCCGCTCGGTGGTCTTGAGCGGGGTAATGTCGGAGACCATGCCCAGCATGTACAGCTCGCCGCCCAGCTGGATCCGCTCCCCAGAGAGGAGAAAATCCCGCAGTCTTCCGTCGGGCGACCGGTTCTGGAACTGGAAGTTCTGGATGCGGCCGTTCTCCTGAACCCACTGGATCATCCGGGCCCGGTCCTCCGGGTGCTCGAAGATGTCCAGCCCGACGGTGGTCTGGCCGATCACCTCCTCCCGCGTGCGCCCGACGATCCCCAGGAAGGCGTCGTTCACCTCGGCCAGCTTCCCGTCGGCCATCCGGCTCAGGCCGATGGCCAGAGGGCTCGACCGGAAGATGGTGGCGAACCGGGCCTCGCTCTCCTGGAGGGCCGCCTCGGCGATCCGCTGGGCCTTCCGCACCCGGGCCGTCTCCAGGCTGTGCCGGAGGGCGCCCGCCAGCCGCGTGGGCCGATCCTTCAGGACGAAATCCGACAAGCCCCGGCGGAGGAGTTCCATGGCCTCCTCCTCGCCGATGCTCCCCGAGACGAGAATCACGGGCAGGTCCGGCGCCTCGTTCCGGATGAGGCCGAGGATGGTCCGGAAGTCCATCCCAGGCAGGTTGTGATCGGAGAGGATCGCGTCCCAGCCCCGGTCCTCCAGGGCCCGCGAGAGCTCGGGATAGCTCTGGACGCGGTGGAACTGGGCGTCCACGCCGTGCTGCTTCAGGCTCCGCTGCACGAGCAGGAAGTCGGCCTCGGAGTCCTCGATGACCAGGAGCCGCAGGGGGCCCGTCACGGCTGGCCTCCCTCCAGGGGGGCTTCATTCACGGCCATCCAGTACACGCCCAGCCGCGCCACGGTCTCCGCGAACTCCGCGAAGTCCACGGGCTTCCGGACGAAGCTGTTGGCCCCGCCAAGGTAGCTGCGCAGCCGATCCTGCTCCTCGTCCGAGGAGGTGAGGATGACGATGGGCAGGAGGCGCGTCCGTTCGTCCGCACGGAGCCGGGCCAGCACGTCCAGCCCGCCCACCCGGGGCAGCCCCAGGTCCAGCATCACCACCGCCGGGAGGGGCCCTCCGGGCGAATCTCCGAACTCCCCCTCCCGGAAGAGGAAGTCCAGGGCCTGCTGGCCATCCCGCACCACGGTCACCGCATTGGCCAGGTTCACCTTCCGCAGAGACCGGAGGGTGAGCAGCTCATCCTGGGCGTTGTCCTCGACCAGCAGGATGCCTCGGCTGTTCATGGGCGCGTCTCCTCGGAAGCGGGTGGGAGGCTGAAGCAGAAGACAGCCCCGCGGCCGGGTTCAGCCTTGGCGGAGATCCGCCCCCCGTGGCGGTGGATGATCCGCTGGACCGTGGCCAGGCCGATGCCGAGGCCCGGGAACTCGTCCTGCCGGTGCAGCCGCTGGAATGGCTGGAAGAGCTTGGCCGCATGGGCCATGTCGAAGCCCGCGCCGTTGTCGGAAACCCGGAAGCAGGGCTGGCCGTCCAGGTCCGCCGCCTCGACGGCGATCACCGGGTCCGGCCGCCCTCCGGTGTACTTCCAGGCGTTCCCCAGCAGGTTGGCCATCACGATCCGGAGCATGCGGGAGTCGCCGCTGGCACGGAGGCCAGGCTGGAACTGCCACCGGACCTGGCGGTCCGGCTCCTGCCGCTCGAGCTGCTGGCGGACCTCCTCTGCCAGGATCGCCAAGTCCACCGGCTCGCGCTTCAGATCCCCGCGGGTCGTCCTCGACAGCGCCAGCAGCCCGTCGATGAGGTCCGCCATGCGCTGGCTGCCGGCCATGATCTGGGCAAGATAGCCCCGTGCCTCCTCGGGCAGGGCCGCGCCAAAGTCCTCCTCGAGGGCCAGGCTGAAGCCGCTCATCGCCCGCAGGGGAGCCCGCAGGTCGTGGGAGACCGCATACGCGAAGGCCTCCAGCTCCCCATTCGCCGCCCGCAGCTCAGCGGTCCTCACCTCCACCCGCCGCTCCAGGTCGGCGTTCAGGCGCTGGATCTCCTCCTGGGCCTGCTTCTGCTCGGTGATGTCGACGAGCGTCGACAGGATGTGCGGCTCCCCCCGGAACGTCAGCACCTGGGCGGCCAGCCGGGCCACATAGGGTTCGCCCCTCTTCCGCAGGAAGGTCTGCTCCCAGTCCCGGATCACCCCTTTCCGCGTCAGCTCCTGGACGAAGCGGCTCGATGATTCCGCGGTGGGCCAGATCCTCATCTCGCGGGCAGAGCGCCCGAGAGCCTCCTCGCGGCGGTAGCCGCTGAGGGCCTCCCAGGTCGCGTTCACATCCAGGAACACTCCGTCCGCCAGGCGGGTCAGGGCGATGGCGGCGGGGTTCTGCGCGAAGGCCGTGGCGAAGAGGTGCTCGGAGGCACGCAGGGCCGCCTCGCTCTCCTGGAGGTCGTGCAGTGTCTGGACCCGCGAGGTGATGTCCTCCGCGAAGATGACGATGCCTCCGACCTCATTCTCCGCCTCGTGCCAGGGCCGGACTTCCCAGCGGAGCCACTGCACCGAGCCATCCCGCCGGGCGAAGTGATCCTCCTCCGCGATCACCACCTCCCCTGCCAGACCCCGCTGGTGCACGGCCTTCCAGGCCTCGGTGATCTCGGGGAAGACCTCGTAGTGGGAGCGCCCCAGGACATCCTGGCCCGACAGGCCATAGTCGGCCAGCCAGCGCCGGCTCACCGCCAGGTAGCGCATGTCCCGGTCGAACATGGCGAGCGCCGCCGGGGCGTGCTCGATGAAGAGCCGCAGGCGGTCCTGGCTTGCGCGCAGCGCCAGCTCCATCCGCTTCTGGGCTGTGATGTCCTGGAAGGTGCCCTGGATCCGCACCACCTGGCCGCCCTCGACGATCGGCTGCCCCTGGGTGCGCACCCACTTGGGCACGCCCCTCGCGCTCACGAGCTCGAGTTCCAGGTCGTAGGGCCGCGCCGCCTCGATGGCCTCCCGCACCGCCTGCTCGATGCGGGGCCTCGATTCCGGCGTGTAGAAGCTCAGCCCCAGTTCTTTCGTGGTCGCCACAGTGGGATCGAGGTCATGGATGCGGGCGACCTCCTCCGTCCACTCCCCCTCGCCCGTACGGGGGTCGAAGCTCCATCCCCCGATCTTGGCCAGCCGGCTCATCCTGGCCAGCAGACCGACCGGGTCGCCTTCCGAGTCTCGGCCTCGGCGGTCCACGCTACTCACCGCCGATCCCGGCCAGTGGCCCCGCGGAAGGCACGGGCGGTTCCGAATGCGTGACGGGTCCAGGAGGGAACACCGCAAGACTCCTGCAAGGGGTTCTCCCCCCTTATCGTCGCTTATTACGCATGAGTCAAGAAAGGCCGCAACCTATGACTTGAAATATGAAAATAAAGATTGAAATTCACAACATACGCTGGGTGTCTATGCCTTCAGCCCCGCCTCCTCCCGGCTGATGCGGGACAGCGCCGCCAGATCCTGGTCGCCGTAGCCCTTCGCCGTGGCCTCCTGGAGGCGGTCCCGCAGGACGCCGGCAAGGGGCAGGGGCGCCTGGAGGATCCGGGCGGCATCCAGGGCCAGGCTCACGTCCTTGAGGCCCAGGCGCAGGGCGAAGCCCGCGGGCTCGAAGGCGCCCCGCACCACGGCGCCACCGTAGGCCTCCGCCAGAGGCGACTTGAGCAGGGCCGTGTTCAGCACCTTGAGGGTGGTTTCCGGCGCGACACCCGCCTTCTCTCCGTAGGCAAAAGCCTCGCTGAGGGCCTCCAGCACCGTCACCAGGAGCGTGTTGCCCGCCAGCTTCAGGGCGTGGGCCGTGGAGGCCTTCTCGCCCAGGGGGAAGACGCCCTGTCCCAGCTTGGAGAACACCGGCTGGCAGCGGGCCACCTGGGTCCCGGGACCAGCCGCCAGGATCCACAGCTGGCCGGACTCAGCGGCGGGAGGGCGGCCGAAGACCGGCGCGGCCACATAGCCCTGCCCAGCCTCGGCGTGGGCGGCGGCCAGGCGATCCGAGGTGGCCATGCCGATGGTGCTCATGGCGACATGGACGGTGCCCGGCGCCAGCGAGGCCAGCAGTCCGCCGGAGCCGAAGGCCAGCCCCTCCTCCGCCGCATCGTCCGCCAGCATGGTCACCACGAGTTCCGCGCCGGCCACGGCCTCCCGCACCGACTCCGCCACCCGGGCGCCCTGGGTCCTGAAGGGGTCCGCCTTCGCCCGGTCGCGGTTGAAGACCGTCAGATCGTGGTCCGCCACCAGTCGGCGGGCCATCGCCGACCCCATCCGCCCCAGCCCCAGGAACGCCACGCGCATGATCGCCTCCGATGAAAGCCCCGCCGCCCGGCGGGGCTCCATCGTAGTCCGGGAGGGCCTACTTCGCGTCGTGGAAGAAGCCCACCAGCATCAGGTCCACCTGCACGGGATCCTTCAGGCTGATCTTGGCGGCCACGCTGTCGGCGCCGATGCCGAAGTCGCTCCGCTTGAGCTGGAAGGTGGCCTCGTAGGACCAGGTGTCCACCCCCGCGCCGTTCTTCCCGGAGGCGGGTTCGAAGGCCAGGGTGAGGTCCTTCCTCACGCCGTGCATCTCCAGGGTGCCCGCCACCATCACCTTGCCGTCCTGGCGCCAGGCCTTCGACGAGGTGAAGCGGATCGTGGGGAAGCGCTTCACGTCGAAGAAGTCGGCGCTGCGGAGGTGGTTGTCCCGGGTGCCGTTCTGGGTGTCGATGGAGGCGGCGTCGATGGCCACGTCCACCTTCACCGACCCCAGGGCGTCCGGGTCGCCCTGGATGGCGATCTGGTAGCGGTCGAAGCGGCCCTCCACCTTGAAGAGGAGGGTGGCGGCCTTGAACCCGATCACCGAGTGGGTGGTGTCGGGCGTGAAGACCTTGGTGCCCGCGAAGGCGGGCAGGAAGCAGAGCATGGCCAGGGCCAGCAGGAGCAGGCGTCGCATGGAACCTCCAATAGGGACATTCCTCCGATGGCGGCGCCGGCCGGAGCGTGACAGGTCAATCGAGGCGGCTGGCCGGAACGCCCCGCGACCGGCGCTCCGCCAGCAGCTCCCCCAGGATCACGGCCGCCGCGGCGGCATCCAGCAGGAGCTTCCGCTTCTCGGGCTTCACGCCCCGCTCGCGGAGCAGGCGCTCGGCCTCGGCGCTGGTGAGGTGCTCGTTCACGAAGCGCAGGGGCAGGCCCGTCCGGGTCGCCAGGGCCTCGCCGAAGGCCCGGGCCGCCGGGGCCGTGGCGCTCTCGGCGCCATCCTTGTGGCGGGGCAGGCCCAGGCAGAGGCCCTGGACGCCCTCCTCCCGGCAGAGCCGCGCCAGCCGGTCGAGGGTGCGGTCCCCCTCCTGGGGCCAGACCTCGAAGGGCGAGGCCAGGATCTCCAGCTCGTCCGAGAAGGCGAGGCCGAGCTTCTTCGTGCCATGATCGATCGCGAGCCAGCGCATGACTTCAGACTATCGGCAAGCGGGACGGGAGCCAGCCATGGAGTGGGACTACCTCATCGTCGGATCCGGCTTCGGGGGGAGCGTGAGCGCCCTCCGCCTGGCCGAGAAGGGCCACCGGGTGCTGATGCTGGAGAAGGGACGCCGCCTGCGGGCCGGCGACTTCCCGAAGACCAACTGGAACCTGAAGCGGTTCTTCTGGCTGCCCCAGGTGGGGTTCCGCGGCCTCTTCAAGATGACCTTCCTGGGCCACGTCACGGCCCTCTCCGGCGTGGGCGTGGGCGGCGGCTCCCTGGTCTATGCCAACACCCTGCCCGTGCCCAAGGATCCCTTCTTCGCCGCCCCCTCCTGGGCCCACCTCGCCGACTGGAAGGCGGAGCTGGCACCTCACTACGCCACGGTGCTGCGC
>DASVZU010000262.1:0-14426 GCA_036391515.1 Holophagaceae bacterium | reverse complement strand
TGACCCTCGACCCGAAGGATCCCCTCACCGTGTGGGTGGGCACAGGCGAGAACAACAGCCAGCGCTCCGTGAGCTATGGCGACGGGCTGTACAAGTCCACGGACGGCGGGAAGCACTGGGAGAACGTGGGCCTGAAGGATTCCGAGCACCTCGCGAAGATCCTCGTGGATCCCCGGGACTCTAAGGTGGTGTACGTGGCCTCCCAGGGGCCGCTCTGGCGCGCCGGAGGCGACCGGGGCCTCTACAAGACCACGGATGGCGGGAAGACCTGGAAGGCCGTGCTGACGATCTCGGAGAACACCGGCGTCACCGACGTGGTGATGGATCCCGGGAACCCCGACGTGCTCTACGCCGCGGCCTACCAGCGGCGCCGGCATGTCTGGACCATCGTGGAGGGCGGCCCCGAGGGCGCCATCTACAAGTCCACGGACGGCGGCCAGAGCTGGAAAAAGCTCACGGCGGGCCTGCCCAAGGAGGACCTCGGCCGCATCGGGCTGGCCGTGGCCCCGGGCCGTCCCGGCCTGGTCTACGCCACGGTGGAGGCCGCCAATGGCGCCGGCGGGTTCTTCCGGTCCACCGACGGGGGCGGCAGCTGGGAGAAGCGCAGCAGCAACGTCTCCGGCAGCGCCCAGTACTACCAGGAGCTGTTCGTGGATCCCTCCGATCCCGGCCGGATCTATGCCATGGACACCTGGATGCAGGTCTCCGACGACGGCGGGAAGACCTGGCGGCGCGTGGGCGAGAAGCACAAGCATGTGGACAACCACGCCCTGTGGATCGATCCCGCGAACGCCGACCACCTCCTCGCCGGTTGCGACGGCGGCGTGTACGAGAGCCGTGACCGGGGGGCGACCTGGGTCTTCATGGCCAACCTGCCCATCGCGCAGTTCTACCGGGTCACCACGGACAATGCGAAGCCCTTCTACCACGTCTACGGCGGCACCCAGGACAACTACAGCCTGGGCGGGCCCAGCCGCACCGTGAACAGCCAGGGCATCACCAATGCCGACTGGTTCGTGACCCAGGGCGGTGACGGCTTCTACTCCCAGGTGGATCCCGTGGATCCCGACACCATCTATGCCGAGGCCCAGTACGGCGGCCTGGTGCGCTTCAGCCGGAAGACCGGCGAGCGCCTGGACATCCAGCCCACGCCGGCCCCCGGCGAGGCGTCGCTCCGCTGGAACTGGGACGCGCCCCTGCTCATCAGCCCCCACGACCACCGGCGCGTGTACTTCGCCGCCCAGAAGCTCTTCCGCAGCGACGACCGCGGGGAGTCCTGGAAGGCCGTGAGCCCCGACCTCACCCGCCAACTGGACCGCGACAGGCTGCCTGTCATGGGCCGCCTGTGGAGCATCGATGCCGTGGGGAAGAACACCTCCACCAGCGCCTTCGGCAACATCGTGGCCCTGGCCGAATCGCCCCTGAAGGAGGGGCTCCTCTTCGCGGGGACGGACGACGGCCTGCTGCAGGTGAGCGAGGACGGTGGCGGATCCTGGCGCAAGGTGGCGGCCTTCCCGGGCGTGCCCGACATGGCCTACGTCTCGCGCATCGAGGCCTCGCGCCACGATCCCGAGGTGGTGTACCTGGCCTTCGACAACCACAAGAACGGCGACTTCAGGCCCTACGTCCTGCGCAGCCGCGACCGGGGCCGCACCTTCGAATCCATCGCCGGCGACCTCCCCGTCCGGGGCACGGTCTACGCGTTGGCGGAGGACCCCGCGCGGAGGGGCCTGCTCTTCGCGGGCACGGAGTTCGGGATCTTCTTCACCGTGGACGGCGCCCACTGGACCCAGCTCAAAGGCGGCCTGCCCACCATCGCGGTGAAGGACCTCGCCATCCAGGCCCGCGAGGACGACCTGGTGGCCGCCACCTTCGGCCGCGGCTTCGCCGTCCTGGATGACCTCACGCCCCTGCGCCTGGCTACGCCGGAGCTGCTGGCGAAGCCCGGCGTGCTGTTTCCGGTGCGCAGGGCGGACCTCTACATCCCCGCCCAGCCCCTGGGCGCCCGCGACACGGGCTTCCAGGGCGATGCCTTCTTCGCGGCGCCCAATCCCCCCTTCGGCGCCATGTTCACCTACTACCTGAAGGACGACGCCAAGGGCCTCAAGGAGGCCCGGCACGCGGCGGAGAAGCCGGAGAAGGATCCTGTCCGACCCGCCTGGGATGCCCTGCGGGCCGAGGCCCTGGACGCCCCACCGGAGGTGATCCTCACCGTCACGGACGCCGCCGGCCAGCCCGTGCGTCGCATCACCGGCCCCGCCAAGGCCGGCATGCACCGCGTGGCCTGGGACCTGCGCTTCCCCGCGCCGGATCCCGTGAGCCTGAGGAAGGCCGAGGCCGGCGCCCCCTGGGACCGGCTGCCGAAGGGACCCCTCGTGGCCCCCGGCGCCTACACCGTGTCCCTGGCGCTCCGCGCGCAGGGCCGCACCACGCCCCTGGGCGAGGCCCAGACCTTCCAGGCCGTGCCGCTGGGCGCCGGGGCCCTGTCCGCTGCGGACGCCGCCGCCCTCCAGGCCTTCCACGGCCGGGTGGCCCGCCTGCAGCGGGCCGTGCTCGGGGCCGTCCGCCTGATGGATGAGACGAAAGCCCGCGTCGAGCACCTCCAGAAGGCCGCCCTTGAGACCCCGACGGTCCCGCCGGCCTTCCTGGACCGTGCAGCCGCCCTGGCGGCCCGCCTCCAGTCCCTGCAGGCCGAGCTGAGCGGCGACCGGGTGCTGGCCAGGTACCAGGAGCCTGCGGTGCCCGCCATCGAGGAGCGCCTGGGCAACGTGGTGCAGGGCACCTGGACCGTCACCACGGCGCCCACCGCCAGCCAGCAGAAGGACTACGACCTGGCCGCCGACGCCTTCGCCGCCTGGCTGCCCCGCGCCAAGGCCTTCCTCGAGCAGGACGTGAAGGGCCTGGAGGACGCCCTCGATGCTGCCGGCGCCCCCTGGACCCCGGGCCGCCTGCCGAACTGGCACAAGGACTGACCAGGTCCGCCAGGGACGAAAAGCGGAACACAGAAGAGGCAGAGGACCAAGGAGGACACAGAGGAAAGCAGGAGACTGAGAAGCGGATCCAGGCCTGCGTTCCTGGAATTTCTCTGTGCCTTCTGTGGTTCTCTGTGTCCTCTGCGTTCCTGCTTTCCCTGGCGGGTCGGTCACGGCTTCGGGGGCGGGATGATGCCGAGGCGGGTGTAGACGGGGCGCAGGGCGCGCCGGACTTCGCCGAGCCTGGAGACGAACCATGCGGCGCCGGCCAGGCACAGGCCGCCGCCAATGGCCAGGGTGGCGGGCGCGCCGATGCGGTCGGCGGCCCAGCCGGCGATAAGGCTTCCGAAGGGCATGGTCCCCTGGAAGGCCATGGCGTAGTAGCTCATCACCCGGCCGCGCTTGTCCTCGTCGGCCACGGTCTGGAGGATGGTGTTGCTGGCGGCCATCTGCTGCATCATCCCGAAGCCCGTGAAGAGCAGGAGCGCCAGGGAGAGGGGCAACCAGCGGGAGAAGCCGAAGGCGATGATGCCGGCCCCGAAGACGGCGGCCACGGTGGGAATCACGCGCAGCAGGCCCCGCACGCTCTTCCGCGAGGCCAGCCAGGCGGCGCTGCCCAGGGCCCCCAGCCCCGACGCGCCCATGAGGAAGCCCAGGGTGTGGGCGCCGCCGCCCAGGACGCGGGTGGCGAAGACGGGCATGAGCACGGTGTAGGGCATGCCCACGAAGCTGACGAGGGCCAGGAGCAGCAGGATGTTCCGCACCGGCGCAGAGCCGGCGACGTAGCGCCAGCCCTCGCGCAGCTCGGCCGTCACGCTCTCCGCGGCCCGGCGCACCTGGGGCACCCGCACCTCCATGAGCAGGAGGGAGGCGATCACCGCCATGTAGCTGACACCGTCGATGAAGAAGCACCAGCCCTCGCCGAAACCCGCGATGACGAGGCCGGCGAGAGACGGTCCGATGAGGCGCGATCCGTTCACCATGGAGGAGTTCAGGGCGATGGCGTTGGGCAGGTCCTCGCGGCGCTCCACCATCTGGTGCAGGAAGGCCTGCCGGGCCGGCATGTCGAAGGCGTTCACGACGCCCTGGAACACGCTGAGCCAGAGGATCTCGGCCACGGTGATGCGGTGGGGCAGGGCCAGGGCCGCCAGGGCGAAGGACTGGAGCATGGAGAGCACCTGGGTGACCACCAGCACCCGGTGGCGGTCCAGGCGGTCCACCCACACGCCGGCGAAGGGGCCCAGGACGAAGGTGGGGATCTGGCTCGCGAAGCCCGCCAGGCCCAGGAGGAAGGCCGATCCGGTGAGGCGGTACACCAGCCAGGACATGGCGATGCGCGTCATCCAGGTGCCGATGAGCGAGAGGCTCTGGCCTCCGAAGAACAGGCGGTAGTTCCGGAACTTCAGGGCCCGCAGCGCGTAGCGCCAGCCGCCTGCCTCGCCTGCCTGATCCCTCGGGTCCACGAACGCTCCCCCGCCATCCTCCCGTGTCCGGGGGGCCCGGGCAAGGGCCCCGCCCGGGTACCATGGCGGGTGCGCCAGATCGGCGCCGAGAGGCCCCATGCGAATCTCCGAGTACCTCGACGCCGAATGGAAGCCCGCCCTGGGCTGTACCGAGCCCGCGGCCGTGGCCTACGCGGCCCAGCTGGCCGCAGCGCAGGGGGAGGGGCCCGTCCAGGCCGTGCGGCTGGTGGTGGACGCCCGCACCTACAAGAACTGCCACGCCGTGGGCATTCCCAACTCCGGCCGGAAGACCGGCATCCTCTGGGCCCTCGCCCTGGGGACGCAGCTGCCCGACGGGGGCCTGGGGCTGCGCTGCTTCGAGGCCGTCACGCCGGACCTGCTGGCCGAGGCCGGTGGCCTCATCGAAGGGGGCCGGCTCCAGGTGGAGGTGGATGCGGAACGCCTGGATCTCCACATCGACTGCACGGTGGCGCGGGCGCGGGGCACCGGCCGGGCTGTGCTGGCCCGGGACCACACCCACCTGGCCCTGCTGGAGGCCGACGGCCGCCGGGTGGGTGGCTCCGAGGCGGGCGCCGGCGAGTCCTCCTCCGCCCTGCGCGAGGCCCTGGCCGCCATGAGCCTCCGCGACCTCATGGCCTTCGCCCGGGAGCTCACGGACGCGGACCGGGCCCGGCTGCGGGAGGGCGCCGAGCGCAACCTGGCCATGGCCCTGCATGGCGTGGCCCTCATGCCCGAGGGCTTCGTGCCCCCGGAGGGCCACGACCCCCTCACGCGCTTCTCGCGGCTCGTGAGCGCCGGCGTCTACGCCCGCATGTCCGGGGAGCCCCTCGGCGTGGTCTCCCTGGCGGGCTCGGGGAACAAGGGCATCACGGTCGCCGTGCCGGTCACCCTCTGGGGCCGGGAGAAGGGCCACCCGCAGGAACGCATCGACGAGGCCCTGGCCTTCGCCTGCCTCATGACCTCCACCACCACCCATCGCCTGGGCACGCTGTCCTCCATCTGCGGGGCCGCCAACGCCGCGGGCATCGGCATCGCCTCGGGGCTGGTGATGCTGGAGGGCGGCCGTCCCGACCAGGTGGACCTGGCCATCCACAACATGGTGGGCAACCTGGCCGGCATGATCTGCGACGGCGCCAAGATCGGCTGCGCCATGAAGACCATGACCGGCGCCGACGCGGCCTTCCGCTCCGCCACCCTGGCCCTGGCGGGCTTCGGCATCCCGGCCACGGATGGGATCGTGGGCGAGGACGGGGAGGCCTCCCTGGCCAACCTGGGACGCCTGGCCCAGCGGGGCATGGCCGGCGTGGACACCGAGGTGCTGGCCATCATGCAGGGCAAGCTCGCCCGCCCCACGGCCTGATCCCGTGACGGAGCCCTTCACCTACCAGCCCATCGGCGTGGTGCGCTCGCCCTACCGGAACCGCATCGATGCGCCCCACCAGGCCCCCGTGGTGGCCGGGACCGAGGCGGGCGAGCCGGCGGAGGCCACGCTGGAGCTGGATCCGTCGATCCCGAAGGAGGCCCTGCGGGACCTGGCGGGCTTCGAGCGGGTGTGGCTGATCTTCGCCTTCCACCGCAGCGAGGGCTGGGCACCCCTGGTGCAGCCCCCGCGGGGTCCGCGGGCGAAGCGCGGCGTCCTCGCCACCCGCTCGCCCCACCGGCCCAACGCCCTCGGCCTCTCGGCGGTGGAGCTGGTGGCCGTCGAGGGCTGCACCCTCCGCCTGCGGGGCGTGGATCTGCTGGACGGCACGCCGGTGTTGGATATCAAGCCCTACGTGCCCTACGCCGACGCCTTTCCGGAGGCCCGCGCCGGCTGGATCGACGCGGTGGACGAAGCCACTGGCCGCCACTCGGCCCCCGGTCCGAGGCGGCCGCGTCCGAAGGGCTGATCAGCGCAGGCCGTGCCGGGCCTTGAAAGCGGGCCACTCGGCCTTGAGGGAGATGAAGGCAGCCACGTCAGGGCACTGGAGGAAGGGGTTGGAGGCCCGCTCCCAGGCCATGGTCGAGCTGGGCCGCGCGCCGTAGTCGTGGCCGGGCCACACCGTCGTCTCCGGCGGCCACTCCCGCAGGAGGCGCTGGAGGCTGTCCCACTCCGTGCGGGCGTCGGCGTCGCCCATCGTGCCGCCCACCTTGCCCACGAAGAGCAGGTCGCCCGTGAGGCCCGCGGCCTGGCCCTCCACCAGGAAGGCCAGGTGGTCCGGGCAGTGGCCGGGCACGTGCCAGGCCTTCAGTACGAAGGCTCCGAACGGGAGGCGGTCTCCGTCCCGGACCACGCGGTCCAGGGGACCTGGATGCCCCGGACCGCCCAGCACCGGGGCTTCCGTGAGGGCCTGGGCCCCGGCGTTTCCGTTGGCGTGGTCCGCGTGGCCGTGGGTGTTGAGGATGGCCCTGATCCGAAGGCCCTGGGCCCGGGCCCTCGCCACCGCTGCGGCAGGGTCGAAGGAGGGATCCACCAGCAGGCCCTCGCCCGCCTCGCGATCGCCCAGCAGGTAGGCGAAGTTGCGGTCCCCGCCCAGTCGGAGCTGCTCGAACACGAAGCGCATGGGACCTCCGGGGAAACCGTCATTATCTGCTCCCTGCTTGCCGCCGGGGGCGGTGGAACCGACACTCGGGACCGGTTTCTGGATGAGCCGGACCATGCATGCGCTGTGGATCCATGTGCCGGGACAGGACCCCGTGGCGGTCCGGGGAGACGTGCGCCTCACCCTGGGACGCGGTTCGGGCAACGACATCGTGATTCCCGATCCGAGCATCTCCCGCAGCCATGCGGCGATCGAGTGTCACGGCGGGAGGGCGGTGCTCCTCGATCTGGGTTCCCGCAACGGCTCCCGGGTGAACGGTCTGCGGATCCAGGGGCCCCAGGTCGTGGCGGCCGGGGACGAGATCCGGCTGGGCAAGGTTCGGGTCCGCCTCGAGGCGGAAGCGCCGGTGCCCGTGCAGATCGAGGAGACGCCCCTCTCTCCGGGATCCGCCTACGCCGTGCGGGTGGACCGCCTCCGGGACCTCCGCAGCGGGGCCGCTCCGGCCCCGGGAGAGGCGCACGGGCGGGAGGCCCTGGCCATCGTTCACGAGCTGAGCCTGGACCTGCTGCGGGACGAATCCCTGGACCTCATGGTATGGGCCCTGCTCGACCGGCTCTTCGCCTTCCTGCGGCCCGGCCGCGGGGCCGTGCTCCTGAAGGACGCGAAGGGCCGGCTCTGCCAGGTGGCCGCGCGCTCCTCGAGCCACGGCCGGGACTTCCAGGTGGCGCTCTCCCGCACCCTCGTGGAGGCCGCGCTCGAACGGCACGAGGCCATGCTGGTGAACGACCCCCTGCGCGATCCGAAGCTGGGGCAGTCGCCCTCCTTCATCCAGAGCGGGGCGACCACCCTCATGACGGTGCCCCTCGAATGCGAAGCGGAGGTCGCTGGGCTCGTCTACCTGGACGCAGATGCCAGACGGGCGCCCTTCAACGAGGCGGACCTCCAGCTGGTGGCCTGCCTGGGACACCTGGCGGCCGCGAAGATCCGGGCCGTGCGGCTGGCGGAGGAGGTGGCCGCCAAGCGGGACCTGGAAAAGGAGCTGGCCATCGCCCGTCAGATCCAGATGCGGATCCTGCCGGACCGGATGCCGGAGGTGGCGGGCTTCGAGCTGTTCGGCGCCAACGAGGCCTGCCGCCAGGTCTCGGGTGATCTGTATGGCCACTGGCCAGGACCGGGCGGGAAGCTCTGGCTGGCCCTCGCGGATGTCTCCGGCAAGGGGCTCGGCCCGGGCCTCCTCATGGCTACCTTCCAGGCGTACCTGCAGGCCTGGTCGGAGACCTGCGCGGACCCCGCGGAACTGGCCCTGCGGCTCTCCCTGGCCCTCAGTCGGAAGACCGCGCCCAACCGCTTCATCACGGCCTTCCTCGTCCTCCTCGACCCCACCTCCGGCCGGATCACGTTCACCAATGCCGGGCACAATCCGGGCCTGCTCCTCCGGCCCGGTGGCCGGTCCGAGGATCTCGGCACCCAGGGGTTCCCCCTGGCCATGTTCGCGGGCCGCCCCTACGGGCGGGACGAGCGGACCATGGAGCCCGGGGAGCTGCTGTGCCTCTACACCGATGGCCTCAGCGAGGCCCTGGATCCCGCGGGCCGGGAGTTCGGGCCGGAGGGCCTGGAGGCCGTGCTGAGGGCCCATGCAAGTGCAGGCCTGGAGGCGCTTGGCCAGGAGGCTCGCGCGGCGGTGGCGCGGCACACGGGCGGCGCGCCCCTCGCGGATGACCGGACCCTGCTGCTGGTGCGCCGGAAGGGATGAGGAGGGCCTCCGGCCTTTCTCCCCCAAGAGGTCGGGAATCTGGCACCATGGGCGCCAGCCCCTCGCCCTTCCAGCTTCCATGCCCGCCCCGGCCGGGACCGGGTCCCTTCCGGATGAAAGGTACCGCCATGAGCGACCCGCAGCCCCCCGATGGGACCCGCGTCTTCCGCCAGGAGCTGTCCCCCATCCATCTGCTGGAGCGGGCCGGCGAGGTGTTCGCGGAGCGCATCGCGGCCTCGGACGGGGAGGCCCGGTACACCTGGCGCGAGTTCCGGGCCCGGGCCCGGCGGCTGGCGTCCGCCCTGCGGGCCGACGAGCTGCGCAAGGGCGACCGCATCGCCTTCCTGGCCTTCAACTCGGAGCCCCTCCTGCTCGCCCACTTCGCCGTGCCCATGGCGGGCGGGGTGCTGGTGGCCATCAACACGCGGCTGAACCCCGAGGAGATCGCCTACATCGTGGGCCACAGCGGGGCCACGATGGTGTTCGTCTCGCCCGAGCTGCTGCCCCTCCTTGCCGCCGTGCCGCCCACGGTGCGCCGGATCGTCCTGGGCCCCGACTTCGAGGCGATGCTGGCGCGGGGCTCCGAGGCGCCGCTGGAATCCTGGCTGGCACACGAGGACGAGCCCATCAGCATCAACTACACCTCCGGCACCACCGGCCGGCCCAAGGGCGTGGTCTACCACCACCGGGGCGCCTACCTGAACGCCCTGGCCATGGTGATCGACCACCGGCTCCAGCCAGAGTCACGCTACCTGTGGACGCTGCCCATGTTCCACTGCAACGGCTGGTGCTTCACCTGGGGCCTGGCGGCGGTGGGCGCGGAGAGCGTCTGCATCCCGAGGATCGAGCCCGGCCCGGTGTGGAGCCTTTTTTCGGGCGGCGTCACCCACTTCTGCGCCGCGCCCACGGTGTGCACCATGCTCGCGACGGATGCCGCCGCGCGCCGCCTGGACCGCCCCGTGCGCCTGTTCACGGCCGGGGCGCCGCCCTCGCCCACCCTCATCGCCCGCATGGCCGAGCTGAACTTTCAGCTCGACCACGTCTACGGCCTCACGGAAGTCTACGGCCCCTTCACCATCAACGTGCCCGCCCCGGGCCAGGCGGCCCTGCCGGCCGGGGACCAGGCTCGCCTCAAGGCGCGGCAGGGCATGGCCAACGTCTGCGCCGGCGAGGTCCGCGTCGTGGACGATGCCATGCAGGACGTTCCCCGCGACGGCGCCACCCTCGGGGAGGTGGTCATGCGCGGGAACGTGGTGATGACCGGCTACTTCGAGGACGAGGAATCCACCGGTAAGGCCTTCGCCGGCGGCTGGTTCCATTCCGGGGACCTGGGCGTGATGCACCCCGACGGATCCGTCGAGCTGCGGGACCGCAAGAAGGACATCATCATCTCCGGCGGGGAGAACATCTCCACCATCGAGGTGGAGCAGGCCGTGGTCTCCCACCCGGCGGTGCTCGAGTGCGCGGTCATCGCCGTGCCGGATGAGAAGTGGGGCGAGGTGCCCAAGGCCTTCGTCACCCTGAAGCCCGGTGCCGCCCTCTCGGCAGAGGAGCTCATCGCCCACTGCCGCGCCCGGCTCGCCACCTTCAAGGTGCCCCGGCAGATCGAGTTCGGCAGCTTGCCGAAGACCTCCACGGGCAAGATCCAGAAGTTCCTCCTGCGGGACCGGGCCTGGGGGAACCGGGACCGCCGGATCAACTGACTCCGGCCCGGGTGGCGAAGCGGAACACGCCGTCCTCCCGGGTGCGGGCGAGGCTGCCCTCGTGCTCCAGGTGGGTGAGGTGGGCGATGCACTCGCCCATGGCGAAGAGGGTCTGGAAGGGATCCGCGATCTCCCGCTCGAAGAGGACCGGAAGAAGGGAGGCTGCGCTCCGGGGGCCCGCGGTGCAGGCCGCCCGCAGCAGCCCGCAGCGGTGGGCGTGGTGGGCCCGGAGCTGGCCGATCCGCTTGCGGAGGCCGCGGAAGGGCAGGCCGTGCGAGGGCAGCACCAGGAGATCCTCCGGAAGCGCCTCCAGGCGGTCCAGGGAGGCGAGGTAGAGGCCCAGGGTGTCGGCCTCGGGGGCCACGACGTACGCGCTGATGTTCGTGGTGATGCGCGGGAGGAGCATGTCCCCGGAGATGAGCACGCGCGATTCCTCGCCGTGGAGGCTGGCGTGGTCCGGGGAGTGTCCGTGTCCGCTGACGACCCGCCAGTGCCCCTGGCCGATGAGCAGGCGCTCGCCGTCGAAGATGGGACGGAAGGTGGGGGGCAGGGCCGGGGCGCCGGACCGGTAGGTGTTGCCGCGCCGCTCCAGGGCCTCGATGCGGGGGCCCTCCAGGCCGTGGGCCCGCAGGGAGGCGTAGAGGGCCTCCGGGGCGAAGCCGGCCACCTCGTGCAGCCAGAGGTGGGCGGTGGCGTACTCCGCCTGGGTCATCCAGACGGGGGCGCCGGTCCGGTCCTGCAGCCAGGCCGCCAGGCCCAGGTGGTCCGGATGGAGGTGGGTGACCACCAGGCGCTCCAGGGGATGGGACGCCAGGAGCCGCTCCCACGCCGTCCGGGTGGGCTCCCAGGCCAGGCCCGTGTCCACGGCGGTCCAACCCTCCCCATCCTCCAGCAGCCAGACATTCACGTGGTCCAGGGCGAAGGGCAGGGGCATGCGGGCCCAGCGGACCCCCTTCGCGACCTCCAGGACCTCGCCGGGCGCGGGCGGATGCGGATGCGTCGTCTCCAAGCCGGCCTCCCCGGCGACTCTAGCATTCGCGCCCCGCCGTCTGGTAGGCGCAGGGCGATGGCAGGAAGCGGCGCGGGCGTTCCCGGAATCGCGTGAGAATGGCCCTGGCCGCCAGGGCGGTGGAGGGGCACATCGACATGGAATCCGCCGCGGGCTCCCGGGAACTCACCGCGCCGCTCGTCCTCATCATGGCCGCCGCCACCGGGCTGGCGGTGGCGAGCAACTACTTCGCCCAGCCCCTCCTGCCCACCGTGGCGAAGGCCCTCTCCCTCTCGCCGGCCCACGCGGGCGTCATCGTGACCACCGCTCAGCTGGGCTATGCAGCCGGCCTGCTGTTCCTCGTCCCGCTGGGGGATCTGCTCGAGCGCCGCGGGCTGATCGTGGTCATGTCGCTGCTCTCGGCGGCGGGCCTGCTCACCACCGCCCTGGCGCCCACCCTGGGCGTGGTGCTGCTGGGCACGGCCCTGACGGGACTCTTCTCGGTGGTGGCCCAGATCCTGGTGCCCTTCGCCGCCACCCTGGCGGCCCCGGAGCGGCGGGGCCGGGTGGTGGGCACGGTCATGAGCGGGCTGCTGCTGGGGATCCTCTTCGCCCGCACCGTGGCCGGGGCGCTGGCCTCGCTTGGGAGCTGGCGAGCGGTCTATTTCGTCGGGGCGGGCGCGATGGTCGCGGCCACCTTCGTGCTCCGGCGGGCGCTGCCCCGGCACCACGATCCGGTGGATCTGACCTACGCGGGGCTCCTCCGCTCGATCTTCGCGCTCTTCCGCGAGGAACCGGTGCTGCGCGTCCGCGCGCTCATCGGCGCCGCGGCCTTCGGCACCTTCAGCGTGTTCTGGACCTCCATGGCCTTCCCGCTGGCGGCGCCGCCCCACCTCATGCCCCCGGCCACCATCGGCCTCTTCGGCCTCGCCGGGGCCGCCGGGGCCCTGGCCGCCTCCGGCGCCGGCCGCCTCGCGGACCGCGGGGAGGGTGCCCGGGCCACCGGCGGGGGCCTGCTGCTCCTGCTGGTCTCCTGGCTGCCCCTGGCCCTCGTGCGCCACTCCCTCGCGGCCTTCGTCCTCGGCGTGCTGCTGCTGGACCTGGCGGTCCAGGGTGTTCACATCAGCAACCAGGCCGCCATCTACCGTCTCCGCCCCGAGGCCCGGAACCGCCTCACCGCCGCCTACATGACCAGCTACTTCCTGGGCGGCGCCGCCGGCTCCCTGGCCTCCGCCGCCGCCTACAGCCGCTTCGGCTGGCCGGGCGTGGCGGCCGTGGGCGCCGCGTTCAGCGCCTGCGGCGGGGCGGTATGGGTCGTAGCCCAGCGGCGGGTGCGGGCCTGAACCGGGACATACCGGGACCGGCCGGACCCGACGTCCCGGCACTATCCGTCCAATACGCTTACCAACTCGTCGATCACCCTGACGCCTGCGTCTTCACCTTCCCCCCGCCGGCCTTCAGCGCGTTCCACGGGGAGGGACTTGCCATCAGAGTGGCGGCCTCCCATCCTGGTGGCGGAGTCTGGATGCGCCATCAGCACACGACAACCTGGATGAACCTGGAGACGGTTGGAGTTTCCAGGGCCGAAGCCTAGGCTCCGGCCCCCACCCACTCAGAAGCGCCCCCAGGAGGGGCTTGAGCGGTCCTTCATCCAGGAAATCCACCATGACGTCTCATGCGCATGCTCCCGCAGGCTCCGGCCTGCCCACGTTCGACGCTCTCGTGCCCTATGGCTGGTCTGCGACACGCAGCGAGGCCTTCCAGGCCACCACCTCTCCTGGCTGTGAGCCGGGACGCATCGTGGCTGCGACCCGCGGCCTCGTTCTCGCCCGGACCCCCGGGGGTGAATCCTGGGGCGTGCCCACGGGCCGCCTCCGAAAGCGCCTCCAAGGCGCGGATCTGAGGCTCTGTGCCGGAGACTGGATCCTCCTCCAGCCGAATCCTGGGCCGTCGCATGCTTCCGTGATCGACCTGCTCCCGCGCGGGGCCTCGCTCATGCGGCAGGGGACCGGGCCCGGCCATCGCCCCCAGTGCCTCGCGGCCAACCTCGAGGTGGTCCTGCTGGTCATGGGGCTGGACCGCAACTTCAACCCGGCGCGCATGGAGCGGCTGCTCGCCCTGGCCTGGGGCAGCGGCGCCCGACCGGTGGTGGTACTCACCAAGCGCGATCTCAACCCGCGCTGGCAGGACCACGTCGCCCGGATCGAAGGAAGCGCCCCCGGTGTGCCGGTCCTGGCGATCTCGGCGTGGAGCGGCGAAGGCCTGGGAGACCTCCGCTGTCACCTTGCCGAGGGCCACACCGGCGTGATGGTGGGCTCCTCGGGGGCGGGGAAGTCCACCCTCCTCAACACCCTGATGGGAAGCGGGCTGCGGCGCACCCAGGCGGTCCGCGCCACCGATGGCCGGGGACGCCATACCACCTCGCTGCGGGAACTCTTCCTGCTGCCGGTAGGCGGCTGCCTCATTGATACGCCGGGCATTCGCGAGGTGGGCCTCACCGCCGAGGGCTCCGATCTGGACACCGCGTTTTCCGACATCACGGCCATGGCCGACGGTTGCCGCTTCCGCGACTGCACCCATGGTGTTGAGCCAGGATGTGCCGTGCGGGCCGCCCTCGCGGAAGGTTTCCTCGATCCGGACCGCTACGGCCACTACCTACGCCTGCGCCGGGAAGTTGCCTTTGAGGCCGCCTGCAGCGACGAGCACCTCTGGCGTGAGCGCGAGGAGAAGTGGCGCCGCATCAGCAGACTCCAGAAGACCTTCAGGAAAAGGTGAGCGCCTGTCCCGCAAACAGGGCGCCAAGGGCCCGACCCCCCGACGAGAGAAAGCCCCGAAACCTGGTGGTGACGGGGCTTCCGTTGGCGGAGAGAGAGGGATTCGAACCCCCGTTGAGGTCACCCCCAAACCTGATTTCGAGTCAGGCGCCTTCAACCGCTCGGCCATCTCTCCGGGCCATCCAGTCTAGCAAACCGGGGGCTAGAATCCAGCCATGGGAGAACCAGCATGGCTGCGAGGGCTTGGATGA
>DASVZU010000261.1:0-2083 GCA_036391515.1 Holophagaceae bacterium | reverse complement strand
GTCGCGGAACGTCAGGTACACCCATAGCTGGTAGCCGATGACCACGGGCAGGAAGCAGAGCACCACGCCCAGCATGATCTTCAGCGTCAGCGGGCTGGAGGCGGCGTTGAAGGCCGTCACGCTGGCCGCGGGATCGAGGCTGGAGGGCAGCAGGCTGGGGAACAGGCCCGCCACGCCGAAGAGCACGGCGCCGAGGATGAGAGCCGACGACGCGAACCAGGCCTTCCACCAGGCGCCCTTCGCCGCGAACACGCGGGTCAGCAGCAGGCCCACCACCGCCAGCAGCGGCAGCGCCAGGAGGACGGGCTTCGCCAGGACGTTCTGCCAGAGCCGCGTGCTGAACCAGGTCATGCCGAGGAACAGCACGGCGGCCACGGCCTCCACCAGCCAGAGCGAGGTGGCGGTGCGCCCGGCCCGGGCCTGCAGCTCGCCCTCCGTGCGGGTGGCCAGCCACAGGGCCCCGTGCACGGCGAAGATCAGCACGAAGAGCACGCCGCCCACCAGGCCGTAGGGGTTCAGCAGGGTGAAGAGGTTGCCGTGGAAGAGGCCCGCGGCGTCCAGGGGCAGGCCCTTGAAGATGTTGGCGAAGGCCACGCCCAGCAGCAGCGCCGGCAGGAAGGAGCCCGCCACCAGGCAGGCGTCCCAGGTGGCGCGCCAGGCCGGGCTGTCCACCTTGCCCCGGAACTCGAAGGCCACGCCCCGCAGGATCAGGGCGAAGAGCAGCAGCATGAGCGGGGTGTAGAGCCCGGAGAACATGATGGCGTAGGCCCGGGGGAAGGCCGCGAAGGTCACGCCTCCCGCGGTGATGAGCCACACCTCGTTGCCGTCCCAGAAGGGGCCCATGGCATTCACGAGGATCCGCTTGTCGGTCTCGTCCTTCGCGAGGAAGGGGAACAGGGTGCCCAGGCCCAGGTCGAAGCCGTCGAGCATGAAGTAGACGGCCCAGGCCACGCCCCAGATCACGAACCAGATGGTTTCCAGCATCGTCGCCTCCTACTTCGCCGCCGCGGGCGCGGCCTCGGGGCCCTTGCGGGCGAACGTGAACAGCAGGTAGAAGTCCACGGCGCCCAGCAGCGCGTAGACCAGGAAGAAGGCCACGAGGGACGTGCCCACCTGGGACGGGGCCAGGGGCGATACCGCGTCGGAGGTCTTCATGAGGCCGTAGACGATCCAGGGCTGGCGGCCCAGCTCCGCGATGGTCCAGCCCAGCTCGTTGGCCAGGTAGGGCAGCGGGATCAGCCAGGGCAGCACCTTCAGGAACCGCGACGTCTCGGAGATCGTGTGGCGCTTGAGGAAGGCCCAGAGGCCCACGCCCAGGAAGAGGAAGGCCAGGCCCACCATGGCGCGGAAGCTGAGGAAGACCGGCAGCACGGGCGGACGCTCGGCGGCGGGGTAGTCCTTCAGGCCCTTCACCTCGCCCCCGGTGGAGTAGGTGGCCAGCAGGCTGAGGCCGCTGGGCACGGAGAGGCCCTGCACGGCGTTGCGCTCATGGGCGGCGTCAGGCCAGGCGATGAGGTTCATGGGCACGTTGCGGCCCGTCTCCCAGTGCGCCTCCATGGCCGCCAGCTTGGTGGGCTGGGCGGTGCTGAGGATCTCGGCGTTCATGTGGCCCTGGGCGATCTCGAAGAGCGCAAAGACCAGCGTCCACACCGCCGCCACGCGGAAGGACTTCCGGAAGAATGCCGTCTCCTGCTTGCGGACGAGGTGCCAGGCGGAGATGCCCAGCACGAAGAAGCCGGCCGTGAGGTAGGCGCCGCCCAGGGTGTGGATGAACTCCAGGATGGCGAACTTCTGGGTGATGACGGCCACGAAGTCCGCCAGCTCGGCGCGGCCGTTGCGCAGCACGAAGCCCGTGGGGTGCTGCATCCAGGCGTTGGCCACGAGGATCCAGAAGGCCGAGATGTTGGAGGCGATGGCCACCAGCCAGATCGTGGTGGCATGCGCCTTCTTCGAGAGCTTCTCCCAGCCGAAGAACCACACGGCGATGAAGGTGGACTCCAGGAAGAAGGCCGCCGTGGCCTCGATGGCCAGCAGCGAACCGAAGATGTCGCCCACGTAGGCCGAGTAGCGGGACCAGTTCGTG
>DASVZU010000260.1:0-4662 GCA_036391515.1 Holophagaceae bacterium | reverse complement strand
GGCTGGCGCACCTCCTCGGCAACATCCTCGACCTCACTCGGCTGGAGGGCGGGACCCTGCCCATCCAGCGGGAGTGGCAGCCGCTGGAGGAAGTGGTGGGCTCGGCCCTGGGGCGCCTGGAGCGCCATGGCGACCGGGCGCCGGTGCAGGTCGACCTCGCCCCCGACCTGCCCCTGGTCTCCCTGGATGCCGCGCTCATGGAGCAGGCCCTTCTCAACCTGCTCACCAATGCCCGGCGCCACGCGCCCGCGGGCGTCACGGATCTGCGGGCCTGGGCCGAGCCCGGACAGGTGTGCCTGGAGGTGGCGGACCGCGGCCCCGGCATTCCCGAGGCCTACCAGGAGCGGATCTTCGACAAGTTCTTCCGCCTTCCGGAGGCCGGACCTGGCGGCATCGGCCTCGGCCTCGCCATCTGCCGGGCCATCGCGCAGGCCCACGGGGGAAGCATCACCGCCGGGGACCGGCCCGGCGGCGGCACCGTGTTCCGCCTCCGGCTCCCCGTGCCCGAGCCACCCCCTCCCCCGCCGGGAGAGCCCGCGTGAACCAGCCCCGCATCCTCATCGTGGAGGACGAGGCCGCGCTCCGGCGCTTCCTGGTGCCCACCCTCACCAGCCAGGGCTACCAGGTGATCACAGCAGCCACGGGGGCCGAGGGCCTGGTCATGGCCCGCAGCCACAACCCGGACCTCGTGCTGCTGGACCTGGGCCTTCCGGACCTCGACGGCATGGCGGTGCTGCGGGAGCTGCGGACCTGGTGCCGCAGGCCCGTGGTGATCCTCAGCGCCCGGGCCCAGGAGCGGGACAAGGTCCGGGCCCTCGACGAGGGGGCCGACGACTACCTGGCCAAGCCCTTCGGCGCGGCGGAACTCCTCGCACGCCTGCGCGTGGCCCTGCGCCGGACGCTCCAGACGGATGCGGGCGATCCCGTCGTCGTGAGCGGCAGCCTGCGGGTCGACCTCGCGCGCCGCGACGTCAGCCTGGATGGCCGCCCGATGCGCCTGACGGCCCTGGAGTACCGCCTGCTGGAGGCCCTCGCGCGGCGCAATGGCAAGGTCGCCACCCACGCCCAGCTCCTCGCCGAGGTCTGGGGGCCCGGTGCCGAGGGCCATACGCACTACCTCCGCATCTACATGGCCATGCTGCGGAAGAAGCTGGAGGCCGATCCCACGCGGCCCCGGCACTTCCTCACCGAACCCAATGTGGGCTACCGCCTGGATCTGGACGGGCCCCAGGATTGATCGTTTTCTCCGATACAATGGAGGTTTTCGGGAACGCCCATGCCCCTGTCCCCCGCCGAGATCCGCGCCATCCACGACCTGCCGGTCCCCGAGCTGCTCTACCGCGCAGCCACGGCCCACCGGGCCCACTGGAACGCGGAGGAGATCCAGTTCTGCACCCTGGATTCCATCAAGACCGGGGCCTGCCCCGAGGACTGCGCCTACTGCCCCCAGAGCGCCCGCTACAACACCGCCCTGAAGGTGGAGCCCCTCAAGGACGTGGAGAAGGTGCTGGCCGGGGCCGCCGAGGCCAAGGCGAACGGCAGCACGCGCTACTGCATGGGCGCCGCCTGGCGGGAGGTGAAGGACGACGCCAACTTCGACGCCGTGCTCGACATGGTGCGCGGCGTGTCCGGCATGGGCATGGAGGTCTGCGTCACCCTCGGGATGCTGGACGAGGGCCAGGCGAAGCGCCTGAAGGAGGCCGGCTGCCAGGTCTACAACCACAACATCGACAGCAGCCGGGACTTCTACGAGACCATCATCCACACGCGGAAGTTCGACGAGCGGCTGGACACCATCGCCGCCGTGCGCGCCGCGGGCCTGGAGGTCTGCTCCGGCGGCATCGTGGGCATGGGCGAGACCATCGACCAGCGCATCCACTTCCTCCAGGAACTCACGGAACTGGAGCCCGCCCCGGAGAGCATCCCCATCAACCAGTTCGTGGCCGTGGACGGCACGCCCCTGGCCGGCGTCCCGCCCCTGCCGCCCCTGGAGCTGGTGCGCATGATCGCCACGGCCCGCATCCTCTTCCCGAAGAGCCGCATCCGCCTCAGCGCCGGGCGCACCCAGATGAGCGACGAGCTGCAGGCCCTCTGCTTCTTCGCGGGCGCCAACAGCATCTTCACCGGCGAGAAGCTCCTCACCACCCCGAATCCCGGCGGCAACCATGACCACTGGCTGCTGGCGGCCCTGGGCATGCGGGTGGAGGGCGCCACCGCCCGGGTGTGACCATGCAGCTCCTCGACGACCTCCGCCGCGAGCACGAGCTCATCGACCGGGTGCTGGGATCGCTGCGGGCCTTCGTGTCCGCCCGGCTCTCGGGCGGTGGCGATCCCGCCGACGGGGCGCGGTTCCTGGCCTTCTTCCGCCACTTCGCGGGCACCTTCCACCACGACAAGGAGGAGGCCGTCCTCTTCCGGGCCCTCGTGGAGAAGGCCGAACTGCCCGGGGACCGCGGCCCCGTGGCGGCCATCACCGGCGAGCACCGGCGCATGGGATCCCTGCTGGAGGCCCTGGCAGGCCTGCTGGACGGCCCCCTGGCCACCGAACCGGATCGCACCCGCCTGCAGGCGCTGGCCGTGGACTACAGCTGGTCCCTCTGGCGCCACATCGACGCCGAGAACTCCGTCCTCTTCCCCGAGGGCGAGGAGCGCCTGCGCCGGGCCCATGTCCGCGAGCTGCCCTCGCGCCCCATGACGGACGTCGAGCGCGCGGCCCGGGAGGCCGGCCTGGCCCTGCTCGAAACCTACCCGCCCCAGGCCGATCCCCAGGCCCCCCGCGGCGACGGCTGCGTCAACTGCGCCTCCTTCGGCACCACCTGCGAGGGCCTGGAGGCCGAGTGGTGGACCGACCTGGAGTGGGAAGACCACTGGGACCGCATGCAGAGCGACTAGGCCACCGGCTTCCCGCAGGCCGCCTCCAGCAGCCCGAACCAGGCCTCCCGGTCGAGGATGCAGGCCATCGCGGCGACGGCCTCCCGGAGCCGGTCGAGGCGTCCCGTGCCGAGCACGGGCAGGAGGCCCGAGGGGTGGCGCGCCAGCCAGGCCAGGGCCACCTGGGCAGGCGTGAGCCCCAGGGCCGCGCTCTGTTCCGCCAGGGCCGCACCCAGGGCTGCCGAGGGCACCTGGCCCCCGCCCAGGGGCGACCAGGCCATGACCGCCATCCGGTGGACCTGCGCATGGTCCACCGTGCCGTCCAGCAGGAGTTCCGGATGCCACAGCGACGCCTCCAGCTGGTGCGCCGCCAGGGGCAGGCGCGAAGCCAGCAGGTCCGCCTGGACCGGGCGGAAGTTGGACACGCCCAGGGCCAGCACCTTCCCTTCGGCCACGAGTTCCCCGAGGGTGGCCGCCAGCTCGTCGGGATCCATGAGCGGATCGGGCCGGTGGAGGAGGAGCAGGTCCAGGTGATCCGTCCCCAGCGCCCGCAGCGAGCCCTCCACGGCGGCCCGCACATGGGCGCGGGAGGTGTCGTAGTGCTTCACCGCCACCCGCGGCGACGTGTCCGAGACCAGCCGGATGCCGCACTTCCCCACGATCCGGAAGCGCTCCCGCAGGCCCGGCGCGGCACGGAAGGCCGCCCCCAGGGCCGGCTCCACGGCCCCGCCCCCGTAGATGTCCGCCGTGTCGAGCACCGCCACGCCCAGGTCCGCCGTCCGGGCCAGGAAGGCCGCCAGTCCCCCGGCATCCAGGCCCCAGCCCGGTAGCCGCATGGTGCCGAGGGCCAGGCGGGCGGCGCCCTCGGGCAGCAGGACAGGAACGGGGACGGAGGCCATTCCCGGATCCTGACAGAACCTCCGGCCTACGACTCACCGGGACCAGTCCGGGATCGACATCCATTCCCCGGCCCGCGGTGTATCTGTCCGTGGAGGGCCCTCTCCCGGCCCCCGAAGGAGCCGCCATGTCCTCGTCCATGGAACGCAAGGACTTCCTCGCACTGCTGGGCCTGGGAGGGGTGGCCGTCGCCTCCCGCCTGAGCGGGTTCGCCGCGCCACTGGGGAGCCTGGCCCCCCGGAAGCCGGCCCCGTCGGACTTCCACTTCGTCCAGCTGAGCGACACCCACTGGGGCTACCACGGGCCGGCCAACCCGGAGGCGGCCGGCACCCTGCCCCGGGCCATCGAGGCCGTGAACCGCCTGGCCCATCCGCCGGACTTCGTCGTCTTCACGGGGGACCTCACCCACGACACGGACGATCCGAAGGAGCGGCGGGCCCGCATGGCCCGGTTCAAGGAACTGGTGGCGGGCCTCACCGTGAAGCGGCGCTACTTCCTGCCCGGTGAGCACGATGCCGGCGCGGACCAGGGCGAGGCCTTCCGCGAGCTCTTCGGCCCCACCCACTACACCTTCGACCACGGGGGCTTCCACTTCATCGCCCTGGACAACGTTTCCGCCCCGGGCTCGAAGCTCGGGACGGCCCAGCTCACGTGGCTGGCGGAGGACCTGGCGCGGCTCGATCATGGCCAGCCCCTCGTGGTCTTCGCCCACCGCCCCCTCTTCGACCTCTACCCCGACTGGGACTGGGCCACGCTCGACGGCGCCGACGCCCTGGCCCTGCTCCAGCCCTTCCGGTACGTGACGGTGTTCTACGGCCACATCCACCAGCGGCACCACGTCATGACCGGACACATCGCCCACCACGCCGCCGCGTCGCTCATCTTCCCCCTGCC
>DASVZU010000259.1:0-7836 GCA_036391515.1 Holophagaceae bacterium | reverse complement strand
CCAAGAGCCTCGTCATCCACCCCGCCAGCACCACTCACCAGCAGCTCAGCGCCGCCGAGCGGCTGGCCACGGGCGTCGGCGACGACCTCATCCGACTCTCCGTGGGGCTGGAACACCTGGACGATCTCATCGAGGATCTGGAGCAGGCCCTCGGAGGACGCCCGTGACCGCCACCGCCACCCCTCTTCCACCCATCCGCCTCGAGAACGGGTTGTCCCTGTCCGGGGAGATCGCCTGGCGCCGCATCGGCCATGGGCCCATCCGGGTGCTGCTCATCCACGCCCTCACGGGCGGCGTCTTCCCCGACGGCCCCAAGGGCTGGTGGGGACCCCTCTTCACGCAAGATGCGCCCCTGGCCGCCGATCGCGCCACCGTGTGGGCGCCGAACCTTCCCGGTTCCTGCTACGGCTCCACGGGACCGCGGGAGGACGAGGCCTTCCCTGAGCTCACCCCCCGCGACATGGCCGAGGCCCTGGCGGCCTGGATCGAGGCGGAGGACCTCCGCTTCGACGCGGCCATCGGCGGCAGCCTGGGCGGCATGGTGATCCTGGAGCTGGCCCTGCGCCTGCCGGGCCGGCTCGGCCGCCTCGGCGTCATCGGCGCGGGCGGGCGCAGCGACCCCTGGCTCCTGGCCCAGAACCACGTCCAGCGCCGCATCCTGGCGGAGCCCTCGATCCCCGACGACTCGGCCATCGCCCTGGCCCGCCACGCGGCCATGCTCACCTTCCGCACGCCGGAGAGCCTCAATGCCCGCTTCGCGGAGGGCGGCATCCAGGCCTGGCTGGACCACCATGGCCGCGCCCTGGCCGGCCGCTTCACCCGGGAGAGCTACCTCGCCCTGCTGAAGGCCTGGGACGCCCACGACCTGGGGCGCAGCCGCGGCGGCCTCGTCCCCGCCCTGCGGAGCCTGGGAGCCCCGCTCCATCTCCTGGGCATCGACTCCGACCAGCTTTTCGTCCCCGCGCTCGTCCAGGAGCTGGCCGAATCCGCCCGGTCGGCCGGCGCCGAGGTCCGCCTGGACTGGCTGCACACGCCCCACGGCCACGACGCTTTCCTCATGGAGTGGGGCCAGGTAACCGCGTGGTTGGACCGGCTCCTCGCGGAGGTGGCGCCATGAGCCTGCGCGTCCTGAAGTTCGGCGGCAGCTCCGTGGGCAGCGCCGAGGCCCTGCGCCGGGCCGCCGCCATCGTGCGCGAGGAACTGCCCGCGGGCGGTCTCGTCGTGGTGTCGGCCCTGAAGGGCACCACGGACCGCATCCTGGAGGCCGTAGCCGCGGCGGGCCGGGGCGACCTGCCCTCGGCCCAGACGCAGCTCGCCGCCCTTCGCGACCACCATGCCGCCGTGGCTACGGAGCTGGGAATGGCCGACGCCGTGCGCCCCGCCTGGGGCCCCCTCCTGGCCCGGCTCGACCAGCTCGTGACCGGCATGGCGCTCCTGGGAGAGGCCACCGCCCGGGGCCGCGACGCGGCCCTGGCCGCTGGCGAGACCCTCTCGGCCCACCTGGCCGCTGCCTGCTTCGGCGCAGCCTTCCGCGACGTGCGGGAGGTGATGCGCACGGATGCCCGCTTCGGCAAGGCGCGGGTGAACCTGCCGGCCCTCCGGGCCGCTGCCGTGCCCTGGCGCGAGGCCCTGGCGGAGGGCGCCCGCTGGGTGACCCAGGGCTTCCTGGGAGCCGCCCCCGACGGCGCCACCACCACCCTGGGCCGCGGCGGCTCGGACACCAGCGCCACGCTGCTGGGCGAAGCCCTGGGCGCGGTGGAGGTCCAGATCTGGACCGACGTCGACGGGGTCCTCACCGCCGATCCCAGCCTCGTGCGCGAGGCCCGGCCCATTCCCCGCATGAGCCTGGGCGAGGCCGAGGCCCTCAGCGCCTTCGGCGCCAAGGTGCTCCACGCCGATTCCCTGGCACCCGGCGGGCGGGCGGGCTTCCGCCTCGTGGTGGCCAACACCCTGCGCCCCGGCGCCTCCCGCACGGAGATCCTGCCCGTGCCCCCCGCGCGCGAGCCCGGCGAGGTCACCTCCGTGGCCTACAAGGAGGGGCTCAGCCTCCTCCGCTTCCCGGCGGCGGCGGGCCTGGAGCCGCCCCTGGACGCCGCCCGCCGCCTGGAAGAGGCCGGGGCCTTGAGATTCGGCCTCGTCTCCAGCCCCGCGGGCACCCTGCTGGCCGTGCGCCCGGATACGCCGGCCGCCGCCGAGGCGCTGGCCGCCTTCGAGGCCGCCGGCACCGAGCGGGAATCTGGTTGGGCGGTGGTGGCCCTCGTGGGCGAAGGTCTCCGGGCCGATCCCGTGGCCGCCCTGCGCCACCTGGCCGCCCTCGGCCACGAGCCCGTGGGCGGCCTGCTCACGGGCAGCAGCACCGTTTCTATCGCCTTCCTCGTTCCCGAATCCCGGCTGGGGGACCTCATCCCCCGCCTTCATGACCGCTGCGTGCTGCGCAGCCAGGAGCCTTCGCCATGCCGCTGAACCTCGCCTCCAAGCGCATCCTCGTCACCGGCGGCAGCCGGGGCATCGGCGCCGCCACCGTGCGGCTGCTGGGCGGCCTCGGCGCCCGCGTGGCCTTCACCTACCTCAGCGCCGAGCAGACGGCCCTCGACCTCCAGGCCGAACTGAAGGCCCAGGGCCGGGAGGCTCTGGCCATCCGCGCCGACCAGCGCCGGCGGGAAGATGCCCAGGTGGCCGTCGCCGCCGTAGAGGCAGCCTGGGGCGGCCTGGACGCCTTCGTGGGCAACGCCGGCATCTGGGCCGCCACGCCCGCCGACCTGGAGGACGAGGGCGTACTCCAGGACATCCTGGAGACCAACGTCACCGGCCTCTTCCGCTGGAACGCCGAGATCATCCCCGCCCTTCGGCGCAGCGGCGGCGGCTCCATCGTCCTGCTCAGCAGCACCGCCGGCCAGCGGGGTGAGGCCCGCCACGGGGCCTACGCCGCCAGCAAGGGCGCCGTCATCTCCCTCGTGAAGTCCCTCGCGCCAGAGCTGGGGCCGGACCGCATTCGCGTGAACGCCGTGGCGCCGGGCTGGGTTGATACGGACATGAGCGCCGCCGCGCTCCGGGCCGATGCGGACCAGCGCCGGCGCATCGAGGCCATCTTCCCGCTCGGTCGCATCCCCGCAGCGGAGGACCTGGCCGGTCCCGTGGCCTTCCTCCTCAGCGCCTGGGCCGACGCCATCACGGGCGAAGTGCTCAACGTGAATGGCGGGACGGTGCTCTGCGGTTAGCTGGCTAGCGCTGCCGCAACAGCCAGGCGTTCAGGCGGGTGCGGAAGCCCTCGGGATCCTCAAGGTCGGTGGCGCGCAGGCGGGCCGGATGTTCCGGATCGCCCAGCGCGAGCGGAACCGCATCCAGGAGATTGGGCAGCCGATGTCCATCCGTCATGGACCAGAGCCCTCCCCGGCACTCCTCCTGCGGCACCTTCCTGGCTCCACGCCGTTCATTTCGGGCATCCCATGCCACGATCTTCTCCTGCAGAATTAAAAAGATAGGCAGCCGCCGCCCCGGTGCCAGCGTCTCGATCCCAGAAGGAGGCCCCATGACCCGCAGCATTCTCATTACCGGCGCCTCCCGGGGGCTGGGCCGGGCCTGCGCCCTCCACCTGGCCGCTTCCGAGCAGGCGCATCTGCTGCTCCTCGGTCGGAACGAACCGGCACTGGAGGAAACCGCCGAAGCCGTCCGCCGGGCCGGCGGCACAGCCGTCGCCTTCGCCGCAGATGTGACCGATCGCACCCGCCTGGCGGCCATCGCCCGGGAACTGGGCCCCCTGCACGGCCTCATCGCCGCCGCGGGCATCTCGGGCATGACGCCCGTGGACCAGGACGTCAACAGCGCGGGGAACCCCACGGATGCCTTCTTCGACGAGATCCTGGCCGCGGACCTCACGGGGCCCTGGAACACCGTGCGGGCCTTCCTCCCCCGCATGGGTCCCGGCGGCCGCATCGTGCTGGTCTCCAGCGTGCTGGGGCGCTTCGGCGTGCCGGGCTACGGCGCCTACTGCGCCGCCAAGCACGGCGTCCACGGCCTGGCCAAGGCCCTGGCCCTGGAACTGATCGGCCGGGGCATCGTGGTGAACGCCGTGGCGCCCGGCTGGGTCGACACGGACATGGCCCAGACCGGCATCCGGCAGATCGCCGCCGTCACCGGCCAGAGCGAGGCGGAGTTCCGGGCCCAGGCCGAGGACGCCGTCCCCGTGAAGCGGTTCTTCCGTCCTGAGGAGATCGCCCACGGCATCGCCTGGCTGCTGGATCCCGCCAACACCATGCAGGTGGGCCAGTGCCTCAACCTGGACGGCGGCGTGGTGCAGGTCTAGCGGATCGGCGGGGCCTCTGACACCCGGTTGACCCACGGCGGGGCCGGGAGTAGGGTGGCCGCGCACCGGCGCTTCCGGAGGGAGCCATCATGCAGCACCTCATCTGGGCCCGCCACCTGAAGCGGAACCTGCCTTGATGGGCCCCACCCAGACCCTGGCGGCCATCCTGGGCCTCTCCACCGTCTCGGGCGTCAACCTCTACCTCACCGTGCTCCTGGTGGGCGGAGGGCAGCGCCTCGGCTGGGTCCACGGCCTGCCGCCGGACCTGGCCATCCTCGGCCATCCTGCGGTGCTGGCGGTGGCGGGCGTCCTCTTCCTGCTGGAATTCGCCGCGGACAAGATTCCCTTCGTCACGCCGATCTGGGACGGGATCCATACGTTCATCCGCCCCGTGGGCGGCGCCCTGCTGGCCCTGGGCGCCGCGGGGAACCTGGATCCCGTCGCCAGGACGCTGGCCGTGCTGGCGGGCGGCACCCTCGCCCTGGGCGCCCACGGGAGCAAGATGGGCGTGCGGCTCCTGGCCCATACGACGCCGGAACCCGCCAGCCACAGCCTCCTCAGCGTGGCGGAGGATCTCGGCGTGATCGGGCTGCTGGCCCTCGCCTACCGCCATCCGGCCCTCGCTCTCCCCGTGCTCGGGCTGGTCCTCCTGGCCATCGCCCTCCTGCTGCCCCTGCTGCTGCGGGCCCTGGTCTTCGTGCTCACCGGCTTCCGCGGGGCCCTGCGCGCCCTGACCGGGCAGGAGGGCGCCGGGGAGATCCCGGACTGGGTGGACCTGAAGGCCCTGGAGCGGTCCCCGTCCGGCGCCCGGCGGGCCCTGCCCTGCTTCGCGCGGAAGGTGAAGCGGGTGCCCCGCTTCCACCGCGCCTTCCTGGTGGAGGCGGAGGGGGCCTGGCACCTCGTCCACCACCGCTGGTTCCGGGCCCGGAGCCTCGCCTTCGAGGGGGGCCCCGTGCGGATCTATCCGGGGCTCCTGTGGGACCGCGTCGTGTTCATGCGGCGCGGCCAGCCCCAGGTCCTGCTGGTGGGCCGGGACTGGCGGCACGCCCTGCCCGCGGCTTCCCCTCGGCCCTGAGTGCGATACCCTCTTCCGCCGGCCTGGAGGACGCCATGCCCCTGCTCGATTCCGCCCGCAGCATCCTCGTCGTCGTCGATTTCCAGGGGAAGCTCGTCCAGATGGTCCACCGCCCGGAGCGGACGCTGGAGACGGCGCACCGCCTGCTGAAGCTGGCGGACCTGTTCTCGGTCCCGGTGGTGCTCACGGAGCAGTACCCCAAGGGCCTCGGGCCCACGGAACCGGGCCTTCGCGCCGCCTTCGACAGCCTGGCCACGCCGACCTTCTTCCTCGAGAAGACGGCCTTCGGCTGCTGCGGCGACAGCGGCTTCGAAGCCCTGCTCCGGAAGGCCCGGCCAGGCCTGCGGCCGGAGCAGCGGCAGATCGTCGTGGCCGGCATCGAGGCCCACGTCTGCGTCCTGCAGACCGTGCTGGAGCTCCTGGAGGCGGGTCACGAGGTGCACGTCTGCTGGGACGCCGTGAGCGGCCGGGGCGAGGAGTACCGCCGCCATGCCCTGGACCGCATGGCCGCCGCCGGGGCCACCCTCACCAGCCACGAGTCCGTGGCCTTCGAGTGGGCCCGCCACAAGGACCATCCCGCCTTCAAGGCCGTGTCGGCCCTGTTCAAGGCGGGCCAGCCGGCCTGAGGCTGACGACCGGTCAGCGCAGGGGCCGCGGCGGCGCGAAGACGCCGGCCGTGGCGGTCTGGAGCATCACGCTGGGCCCCTCGTTGAGGAGGATGTCGGTGCGGCCGTCCCCATCCACATCAGCCAGCGCAAGGAAGTTCGAGGAGAGCGTCCCGTCATAGCTCCCGCCCGGGACGAACGCTCCCGGCTGGGTCGCCGACTGGCGCAGCACCGTCACCCGCGTGGGCGTGGACAGGGACTGGTAGACGAGGGACAGCACGGCGAGGTCGGGCCGGCCGTCCCCATCCAGATCGCCCACGACCACCTGCCGGGCCCCATCGGGCACGGGAATCAGCGTGGCCGTGAACTGGCCCGGCAGGTGCTGGAGGAACACCGTCACCGAGGCGCCGCCCCGGGTGCCGTCCGGCGCATTCCCCGCGTTGGCGGCCACGAGGTCCACCCGCCCATCGCCGTCCAGGTCCGCCGCGGCCACGCCCTCCACGTGAAGGCCCGCCGCCAGGAATATCGGCGCGGCGAACCCGCCGCCCGCCTGCTGCAGGAGCACCGCCACGCAATCGTAGCCCGCCAGCACCAGGTCCGGCCGGCCATCCCCGTCCACGTCGGCCACGGCGAGATCCCGGAAGCCGTGGCCCGTCCCCACGGGCACGGAGACCGGCGCCAGCAGGGCGCCCGGCTGGGCCGGGGCCTGCGCCAGCACTAGGAGGCGGCTGTTCGCGAACACGCCGTCCGCCACCACCACGTCCGCGAGGCCGTCGCCCGTCACGTCCAACACGGCCGCAGCCTCGGCGGCCCCGCCACTCCGCACCCAGACCGCCGGAAGGAAGCGGCCGGGGTGGTTCCCGTCCTGGCGGAGGATGGACAGGCCGCCGCTGTCCCCGATCACGTTCGGCTGGGGCGGCGTGGAGGCCGGGATCGTGGCCACGAGGTCGGGCCGGCCATCCCCGTCCAGGTCCCCCAGGCACAGGCCCCAGGGGTCCAGGGCCACGGGGTAGGCCGTCGGCCCGTCGAACCCGCCGCCGGCACGGCCCAGGAAGACCTGCACCTGGCTCCAGTGCGCGCCGCCGTCCACCCGGATGGCCGCCACCGCCACATCGGTGCGGCCGTCGCCGTCGAAGTCGCCGGCCACCACCTTGCCCCAGACCCAGAAGGGCGGAAGGGTCACGGATGCTCCGCCGCCCCCGCAGGCCAGGGCGAGGAGCAGGGCCGCGGCCGGTAGTCTCGATCGGGTCCGGGCCGAAACCGCCATGGCCGCCTCCAGGTCCCCGGCGCCCTGCGGATGGGATACCTCGTCCCGGGCGCGATGGCCCAATATACGGTTCACAGGAGTCCCATGCCCCGCATCCTCGGCCAGCCCGTCCCCGCCCTGTTCCCGGCCGCCGGCCCCGTCCGGGTGATGCTCTTCGGCGAGGCGCCGGGCCCCCGGGGCGCCGACCAGTCCGGCATCCCCTTCTGGGGCGATGGGGCCGGGACCGCCGTCTACCGGGCCCTGGCCGCGGCCGGCCTGGCGGAGGTGCCCGCGGCGGCCTGGGCGGACTGGGACGGGGCCCGCCTGAAGGCCCGAGGCCTCTTCCCCCGGCTGCAGGGAGCGGCCCTCAGCAACGCCTGGCCTGCCTGCCCCACGAACGACGGCGAGCGCTTCCGGGCCCCCTCGGACCGGGAGCTGCGGAGCCGGGCCAACCTCGACCGCCTGGCCGACGAACTGACCCGGGCGGCCGCGGGCCGGACCGCCCCCCTGCCTGTCCTGGCCTTCGGCACCCGGCCCCGCTGGATCCTGGAACGCCTGCCGGACCTCGCGGAGGGCGTCCCGCCCTTCGACCTGCATCCCCTGCCCC
>DASVZU010000258.1:0-9295 GCA_036391515.1 Holophagaceae bacterium | reverse complement strand
CTGGCGCTTCCGCCGTCGAACTTGGGGGTGCCGGGGGTACCGTGGCAGCCCTGGCAGTAGTTCAGGTCCTGCTTCGCCTGGAGGCCGTGGAAGGCGTTGCTGGTGGGATCGGTCCAGATGGGCCCCAGGGCATGCGGGGCACCCGCATTGCCGTGGCACATGGTGTTGTTGAAGCACCCGGGCGTGGTCCCTGCCGGCGCCGGGTTGGCCGGGTGCCCGATGGGGTTCACCGGGGAGCCGGGGTAATGGCACTGGGCACAGACGGCGGCATTCGACGGGTCGGTCGTGGTGTGGGTATGGAGGGAACCCGCGGAGGCGCGCCAGGGCTTGGCGGGATGGGGCGCGGGCACCCCGTGGCAGCTGGCGCAGCTCTGGGCCGAAGCCCCGCCGGAGAAGTCCTTCGCGTGGCAGATCTGGCAGGCGGCGAAGCTGCCCCCCGGGGTGCCCACGCCCCACTTCGCCCGGGCACCGTGCAGGTCGGCGTTGGCCCAGCCGGGGGTGCTTCCGTGGTGGCACGCAGAGGTCAGGCAATTGGGGATGCCGCTGCCGGCCTTGATGAGGCTGATCTCATGGCAGGTCTTGCAGGTGGCCGTCGAGGACGCCGCGGCCGCCTGGTGGTCGTTGATCCAGTTCACCGGGTGGTAGTGCCCGTAGAATTCCGCCACGGTCCCGGTGGCGCCATGCCCGCAGCCGGTCAGGGACAGGACCCCCAGAAGGACGGCGCCGCAGAGTCCGCCGAGGAGGCCCCTGGTCCAAGTCTGCGTGTGGCTCATGCGTCACCCTAATGAAAGGCAAGGAAAAAACAACAATCCGATGCCAAGGCTAAGATCAATATCCGACCTGTATGTAATAAATGCACAAAGCTGTGTGTCCCATCTTAGCCACCGACCTCAATCAAACAAGGGGGCGGAACCGAACATCCCTGTAACCTTTTATTGAGAAAATGAGACGCTATTTCTATTTAATGGCCAAAACCCCCGGAATGCAGCCGATGCCCTGATCGGGCCTTTCCCCAAACCATCAGTGGCTGTCCAGACACGATCGTCTGGAAAGGGCGGAATGACCATATCCGGAAAAGAACCAACCGATTCATCCTTTCGATCTAGTGGATCGTCCGTTGATCCGGGCCCAGCGATGGCCTACGCTTCCCCATTCATGGCCACGCTGGCGAAAGGTGTCCGGGCCTGCGGGGCCCGCGGGCGCGGGAAGGGGTGGTTCCTCCTCCTGGCCCTAGGCCTTGCCGGCTCCCCGGCCCTGGCCCTGGACCCCGCCCGTCCCCTCCCGGCCTGCGCCCACCGTTTCTGGAACACGGAGAACGGCCTGCTCCAGGACACGGCCACCGCGCTGCTGGAGTCCCGGGACGGCTTCCTCTGGATCGGCACGGACGAGGGACTGGTCCGCTTCGACGGGGCCCGCTTCGTCCCCTTCTCCAGGGTGAATGCCCCGGCCTTCACCAACACCGGGGTCCGCTGCCTCGCGGATACCGCGGACGGGGCCCTCTGGATCGGCACCTCCCAGCCCGGCCTCTTCCGCTTCCAGGGGGGGGGCTTCTCCCATTTCGGTCCCGACCAGGGCCTGCCAGACACCCCCATCCGCCGGCTCTTCAGGGATCGGGAAGGCGTCCTCTGGGCCGCCCCGGAGGTGGGGTCCCTCCTCCGCCTGGAGGGGGCCCGGTTCCAACCGGTGCCCTGTGATGCGGCCCACCTCCAGATCCGGGCCCTGGCGCAGGGGCCGGATGGCACCCTCTGGGTGGGGAGTGCCGACTCGGGACTCTGGCGGCTCCACGGGGGCCGGCTGGTCCTGAGCGCTCTCGCGCCGGGCGAGATCAGTGCCCTCGATGTGACACCCGATGGCAAAGTCTGGGTCGGCACCCGCTCCGGTGGTCTCCTCACCCTCCATCAGGGCCGCCTGGAGCCCCCGACCTGGGCCAGGGCCCTCCCCCCGGCCGCCATCCTGACCCTCCTCGCGGACCGCGAAGGCAGCCTCTGGATCGGGACGGACCGGGCGGGTCTCTTCCGGCACTCGCCAGGGGGGGATCTGGAGCGTCCCCCCTGGGAGGCCACAGGACCCTGGGCGGTGCTTTCCCTCCTGGAAGACAGCTCGGGCGCCCTGTGGGTCGGCACCGAAAACCGGGGCCTCCACCTGATCTCCGAGGTTCCCTTCCGGCCGGTCACCGGCCCGGGCAGCGATCCGCAGGCCCCCGTCCGGATGGTCTGCCAGGATGGCGCAGGGACGGTCTGGTGCCTGCTGGGGGACCACCGCCTCGCCACCCTCCAGGGGGGACGATTGGCACAGGTGTCCGCAGGCGCACTCCTGGAACGCAGCGGCGGATCCGCCCTCTGGCCCCGACGGGCCGGTGGAGTCTGGGTGGGCACCCCGGACGGGGACCTCCTCATCCTCGACGGGGGCAAGGCGCGCCGGGCAGGCCCGTCCCTGGGGGATGCCGTACTGGCACTCTATGAGGATCCCGGCGGGGCCCTGTGGGTCAGCACGGTCCGCCAGGGCCTGCGCCGGCTGGAACCCGGCGGCGGCCCAGAGTTGCTCTTCCCCGCGGAGCAGGGCGTGGTGGCCATGGCGGGCGGGGGACGGGACCCCCTCTACCTCGCGAGCCGAAGCCGGGGCCTGGGCCGGATGGAGAAGGGCCGGGTGCGCTGGCTGGGTGGTGCCGAAGGCCTCGACAGCCTGTCGGTGTTCTCCCTGCGGCTCGACGAGACCGGGGATCTCTGGGTCGGCACCCAGGACGGCCTTCGCCTCTACCGCGATGGGGCCATCCGGCATTTCGCGGCCCTCCCCGAACCCCTGCGCATGGCCATCCACGCCATCCTCGAGGACGCGGACGGCCGGCTCTGGGTGACGACCCGGCAGGGGGTGGTCCGGGTGGACAAGGCCGCCCTCCTGGCCACCCTGGACCGGCCCGGTCCCGTCCCCCTGGTCAGCTTCGACCAGCGGGATGGCCTCCCCAGCCGGGAGATGAACCAGGGGCCTCAGCCGTCGGCCTGGCGGACCCAGGAGGGAGATCTCTGCCTTCCCACTGGCCGGGGACTGGCCGTCCTCGATGCCCGCCTCCGCCCCCCGGCCCCGCCGCGCCTGCAGGTGCGGCTCGAGCAGATCCTCAGCGACGAACGAGCCCTGCCCCTCACTTCCGGCCTGGCCCTCCCGCCGGGCGTCCATCGCCTGGAAATCCACTACACGGCGGCCTGCCTCACGGCCGGCGAACGGATCCGCTTCCGCTACCGCCTCGTCGGTTTCGACCAGAGCTGGAACGAGGTGGGCCACCGGCGCTTCGCCGTCTACTCGAACCTCCCGCCCGGCCACTACCGCTTCCTCCTGGAGGCCTGGAATCCTGAGGAGGACACGGCACCGAGACAGATGGGCCTCGACCTGACGCTCGAGCCCTACTTCTACCAGCGCCCCGTCTTCTGGGCGTTCTGCGGACTGGTGGTCCTCGCCTTCGCAGGATGGCTCCATCGCCTCCGGCTCCAGCAGCTGGAAGCCCGTTCCGCCGTGCTGGCGGAGCGCAATCGCATGGCCCGGGAGATCCATGACCACCTGGCCCAGGGCTTCACAGGCGTGCTGCTCCAGATGGAAGCGGCGGAGGCCCTGCTGGGCCGGCTCCAGGGGGATCCCAAGCCGGTGCTCACGCGCCTGGAACACGCCCGGCAGCTGGCTTCGGACAGCCTCCAGGAGGCCCGGAGGTCGGTCATGGCCCTGCGCCCCCGGAAGCCCGAGGGTACCGATCTCCTGGGGGCCATCCGACTCCTGGCGGACCGGCTCCTGGTGGGCACGGACATCCGGGTGGACC
This sequence comes from Holophagaceae bacterium, assembly GCA_036391515.1. Lineage (GTDB taxonomy): Bacteria > Acidobacteriota > Holophagae > Holophagales > Holophagaceae > Geothrix. The sequence goes on along the minus strand of DASVZU010000258.1, from coordinate 5,493 downwards.
TGGCCCAGACCGGCCGGCCCCGTTCCCTGAGCGAATCCATGGAGGAAGAGCTCCTGCGCATGGCCCAGGAGACCCTGACAAACGCCCTCCGCCACGGCCGGGCCCGCGCCATCCAGGTGCTCCTGGCCTGGGAGGGCCGCCGGGTCCGACTCAGCATCCAGGACGACGGCCGGGGGTTCGACCCCAAGATCCAGTCCGCAGGCTACGGCATGCGGAGCATCCGTGAGACCCTGCGGAGACTGAAGGGCCGCCTCGATGTGGAGAGCCGTCCCGGCGCCGGCGCCCGCATCACCATCACCCTGCCCCTCCGGAGGTGGCGTCCATGACCCCCGATCCCGATCCCATCCGCCTCCTCATCGTCGATGACCACCCAGTGGTGCGGGACGGCCTCGTGGCCATCCTCCACCAGGGGGAGCCCGATCTGGAGGTCGTGGGCGAGGCCGGGGAGGGCCGGGAGGCCGTGGCGCGGTGGCGGGAGCTGCGGCCCACCGTGACCATCATGGACCTCCAGCTTCCCGGCCAGAGCGGGGTGGAGGCCATCACCGCCATCCGGCGGGAGGACCCCGAAGCCCGGGTGCTGGTGCTCACCACCTTCGACGGGGACGCGGACATCCAGCGAGCCCTGGAGGCGGGGGCCAGGGGCTATCTCCTGAAGAACGTCCGGCGGGCCACCCTCATCGAGGCCGTGCGCGCCGTGGCCGCCGGCCAGCGCTACCTGCCGCCCGCCACTGCGGCCCGCCTGGTGGAGGCCATGGAATCCGAGCGCCTCACCGCGCGTGAACTGGATGTGCTCGCCCTCCTGGCCAAGGGCCTGCGGAACCGCGAGATCGCCGAGGCGCTCCACCTCGCCGAACCCACCATCAAGATCCACGTGAACAACCTGCTGCGGAAGCTCCAGGTGAAGGACCGCACGGAGGCGGCCGTCGTGGCCCTGCGCCGTGGCCTCATCCACCTCGAGCCGTGATCCGAGCCTACTTCCGGAAAGTGAAGAACACCGCCCCCACCAGGCACAGCGCCGCCCACAGGTGGTTCAGGTGCAGCCGTTCGCGCATCCAGAGCGTCGTGAAGGCCCCGAACACCGCCAGCGTCACCACCTCCTGGATCACCTTCAGCTGGGGCAGCGTGAAGCGCCCGTAGCCGATCCGGTTGGCAGGCACGGCCAGGCAGTATTCAAAGAACGCGATCCCCCATCCCGACAGCACGGCCAGCCATACGGGCCAGTCCCGGTGCTTCAGGTGCCCGTACCAGGCGAAGGTCATAAAAACGTTGCTGAGGACGAGCAGGAGGACGGTGCGCACGCTCAGCCCCCCAGCACCGACTGGACCTTGGCGAGGAGTTCCCTCGGCCCGTAGGGTTTCTGCAGGAAGCCCTTCAGCCCCTTGCCCATGAAACGGCTCATGGCCTCCTGCTCGTTGTAGCCCGAACTCAGGATCACCCGGATCTCGGGCTGACGCTGGCGCATCTCGCGGAAGGTGGCCTCGCCCCCGAGATGGGGCATGGTCATGTCCAGCAGCACGAGGGCGATGTCCGTCCCGCGGCGCTGAAGGAGTTCCAGGGCAACCAGGCCGTCCTCTGCCTCGAGCACCTCGAAGCCCTTCAGCTCCAGGGTCTGCCGGGCCACGGATCGCACCGTCTCGTCGTCATCCACCACCAGCACCAGGCCGGCCCCCCGCCAGGCCACATCGCCTGGGCCGGGGCTGGCGGGCTCCTGGGCGGCTCCCTGGGAGGGGAAGAGCACCTTGAACGTGGTGCCCCGCCCTACTTCCGAGTAGACCTTGAGGGCCCCCTTGTGGCCGCGCACGATGCCCATGATCGCGGAGAGCCCGAGCCCCCTGCCCGTGAACTTGGTGGTGAAGAAGGGCTCGAAGATCCGTCCGATGGTCTCCGGATCCATCCCGCAACCCGTGTCCGAGACTTCCAGGTAGACGTAGGTGCCCGGGGCCACGTCCTGGCCCACCAGCAGGGCCCGGATCATGGCGGCGTCGAGGTGCTGGGCCCCCGTGGCCAGGGTGATCAGCCCGGAGGTCTCGCCGATGGCCTCCGCCGCGTTGATCACCAGGTTCATGATCACCTGCTGGATCTGGGCCGCGTCCGCGGAGATGGCCGGCAGCCCGCGGCGGAGGTCCAGCTTGAGGACCACCGTCTTCGGCAGGCTCACCTCCAGCAGGTGGACCATCTCCTCCACCTGCATCGTCAGGTCGAGGTTCCGTACCACGAACTGGCCGCGGCCCGAATAGGCGAGCATCTGCCGGGTGAGGTCCGCGGCCCGCTGGCCGGCCTTCTGGATGGCCTCCAGGTTCCGCCGGGCCGGATGCAGCGGGTTCAGCTGCTCCAGGGCCAGGCCCGCATGGCCCAGCACGCCCATCAGCAGGTTGTTGAAGTCGTGGGCGATGCCGCCGGCCAGCACGCCCAGGCTCTCCATCTTCTGGGCCTGGAACAGCTGCCGTTCCAGGGCGGTACGATCGGCCTCGGCCCGCTTCTGGGCGCCAATGTCCCGCACGATGGCCTGGACGATGGGCCCCTCCTCCCGCGACATCAGCGTGAGGCTCACCTCGCAGGGGAATTCGTGGCCGTCGCTCCCCAGGTGGTGCCATTCGAACCGCTGGGAGGGCCCCTGGACCGCACCCTCGATGAGCCTCTGGGCCGCGTCCCGGCTTCGTTCGCCGGAGGGCTGAAACTCAGGGCTGAGTTCCCAGGGGGCACGGCCCATCAGCTGCTCCCGGGACAGGCCGAAGAGCCGGACGGCCGCGGCGTTGACGGCCACGAACCGCCCATCCCGCAGGAGCAGGTGCGCATCCGGCGCCTGCTCGAAGAGCTGGCGAAACCGGGCCTCCTCCGCCTCGAGGTCACCCCGCGCCTTGAGGCGATTCAGCACGAGCCCCGCCGCACCCGCCAGGCTCTCCAGCGCCTCGAACCGCTTGTCCGAGACGATCACATGGCCCTGTTCCCCGAAGGAACCCCCGAAGAGGGTGCCCACGATCTCCCCCTGGTGGGCCAGGGGAACCCCCAGGAGCGTGCGGTACGGCCAGGCTCCGAGGTCCGGGATCTCGGCATGCCCCTCGCAGCGGGGGAGGTTGAGGCTCTGGTGTCCGAAGTGCAGGGCCTCCATGAGCGAGCCAGCCCGCACCGGCACGGGTTCGCGAATGGCCTCCGGGCTGCCGAAGGCCTCCAGGCCAGGCGTCCAATGGAGGGTCGTGCTGGTCCGGCTCACGGGGTCGAAGCGATTCAGCCACCAGTTGGGGACCGGGGCGATGCGCCCGGCCCAATGGAACAGGGCGGCCACGAGCGTCGCCTCGTCGTGGGCCTCAGCCAGGTCCCGCACTCCCTGGGCCAGATCCTGGGCCAGGCTGGCGGATTCCTCCAGGGCCGCCTGGGCCCGCAGGCGCTCCAGGGCCAGGGCCGCGATGCGGGCCAGGCTCTGCAACACCGACAGCTGGTCCTCGGAGGGCGACAGGGAGGCCTCGCCTTCGAGGGCCACCGCATACAGCACGCCGCCAACCTGCCCCTCGAAGACCAGGGGAAGCCCCAGCAGGCTGCGGATGCCGAAAGCAGCGACCAGTCCTGGTTCGACCCGTCCCGGTTCCGCCCCGGTCTCGGCCACGAAGCTCATCTGGCGGTAGCCGTAGACCTCCCGGGCGAATGCCCCATCCGACACGGGGATGCTGAGCCCACGGAGCACCCCCCCGAACCGGCTCCAGAGGCTGGAGGTCCATCCAGCCAGCTCCACCCGCGGCCCTTCCGCCCGCTCCAGGACCTTGCCGATGCACCAGTGGGGCACGGGGAGGATGGTGGCGGCACGGTCCATGAGCACCTGGTAGGCCTCCTCCGGCCCCCGCACCAGGCTCAGGGCGTAGATGCCCTCCGCAAGGTGGCGCTGCAATCCCTCGCTCTGCCGGAGGCGCTCGTCCAGGTCGCTCCTGTGGCTCGCCTCCGCCTCCCCGTTCGCGGGCAGGCGGGACGGGGCTGGATTCGGGCGCGGCGCTTCCAATGATCCTTCCAGGAGTCCTGCCGGGAACTCTAGCAGAGCCTGCGACTCAGCGGGCGATCTCCACGGCCCGCAGCTCCCTCATGACGGTCACCTTGATCTGGCCGGGGTACTGCATCTCGCTTTCGATGCGCCGGGAAACGTCCTTGGCGATCCAGTAGGCCTGGTCGTCGTTCACGGCGCCGGCGTCTACCAGGATGCGGATCTCGCGGCCCGCCTGCATGGCGAAGCTCTTCTGCACGCCCTTGTAGCTGTTGGCGATCTCCTCCAGCTTCTCCAGGCGCTTGACGTAGGTTTCCAGCATCTCGCGGCGCGCGCCGGGCCGGGCCGCGCTGAGGGCGTCGGCGGCAGTGATGAGCATGGCCTCCACCGTGCGGGGTTCGAAATCCCCGTGGTGGCAGCTCATGGCGTGGATGACCTCCTCCTTCTCGCCGTAGCGCTGCATGAGCTGCATGCCGATCTCGATGTGGGTGCCCTCCACCTCGCGGTCGATGGCCTTGCCGATGTCATGGAAGAGGCCGGCCCGACGGGCCACCTTGGCATTGGCCCCCATCTCGCCTGCCATGTACTCGGCGATGCGGGCCACCTCCTTGGTGTGCTCCAGGACGTTCTGGCCGTACGAGGTGCGGTAGTTCAGGCGGCCCACGAGCTTGTGCAGCTTGGGGTGGACGTCGGGGAAGCCCAGCTCGATGCAGGCGGCCTCGCCGATCTCCTTCAGGTGCTGGTCCATGTCCACCTTCACCTTCTCCACCACCTCCTCGATGCGGGCGGGGTGGATGCGGCCATCGGCCAGCAGCTTGAGGATGGCCTGGCGGGCCACCTCGCGGCGGATGGGATCGAAGCTGGAGACCACGATGCTCTCCGGCGTGTCATCCACGATGAGGTCGCAGCCCGTGGCCTTCTCCAGGGCCCGGATGTTGCGGCCCTCGCGGCCGATGATGCGGCCCTTCAGGTCGTCGCTGGGCAGCTGGACGGAGCTGACGGCCTGCTCGGCCACCACGTCCGAGGCCACGCGCTGGATGGCCGCGCCGATGGTCCAGCGGGCCTTCTTCATGGCCTCCTCCTGGGCCTCCTCCTCGATGCGACGCACCAGCTTGGCGGCATCCATCTTGGCGGCGTACTCCAGCTGGGCGGTCAGCTCCCGCTTGGCGTCCTCCCGGGTGAGGCCGGCGATCTCTTCCAGCCGCCGGGCCTGGGCCTCCACCAGCTGCTTCGCCTCGGCCTGCTGGGCTTCCAGCTTCTCCAGGTCGGCCTTGCGCTTCTCGGTGAGGGTCTCCAGATCCTTGGCCTTCTGGTCCACCTGCTGCAGCTTCTTGTCGAGGCCCTCCTCCTTGGCCTGGAGGCTCGCCTCCTTCGAGTGGAGCCGCTGCTCCTGCTTCTCCTGGCTGGCCAGACGCTCGGCAAGCAGCTTCTCCGCCTCCTGCCGGGCCTGGAGGGCCTGCTCCTTGGCCTTCAGCTCGGCCTCCTTCCGGAAGGCCTCCGCCTCCTGCTCGCCCCGGTCCCGGAGG
>DASVZU010000257.1:0-3706 GCA_036391515.1 Holophagaceae bacterium | reverse complement strand
CTCCCAGCGGCTGAAACTTCGTCTGAAGCCAGTTCCCATACCCCCCACCAGAACTTCCATGTCCGGGTGGAGGTCCCGGCCCGCTGCGACCTGCGTGTGCGCCTCACCGCCGGCGACCTGAAGGTCGGTCCCATCGAGGGGAACAAGGACCTGTTCACCCGGGCCGGGGATCTCCGGGTGTCGGTGCCCCATCCCGAGGCCTACGGCCCGGTGAGGGCCTCCGTGTGGGCCGGGGACATCCACGCCCGGGCCTTCGGCGGGGAGAAGGGCGGGCTCTTCCGGAGCTTCGAGTGGCAGGGGAAGGGCGCCTACACCCTGCGCATCGCCACCTGGGCCGGCGACATCACCCTGGCCCCGTAGCAGGCCTCAAGGCTCCGGGCGGAACCGCGCCAGGCCCACCGTGAGCCCGGCGAAGAGGGACACCCTCTGCGCACCCTGCGTGAGACCCACGTCCACGCCCGCATCCAGCACCAGGCGCGGGGAGACCTTGTAGCCCAGGGCCCACAGGCTGGAGACGACGCGCGGGTTCAGCTCCGTGCCTCCGATGGCATACATCTCGCCGGTCAGGGACCAGGTCTCCGAGAGGGTCCGGCTGAGGGAGGCGGTGGCGGCGGGCTGGCGGACGCGGCCACCTCCGCTGTCCGGGGTGCGGCCCATCCACGTCTCCAGCAGGTTCACGTCCAGGTGGTAGGGCCCCATGTCCCGGCTGAAGAGCAGGATCAGCCCGTCGCTGGGGGCCCCGCTCCCCAGGCCCTTCGCGGCGCTGGCGGTGGGGAAGGTGTGGTTCACCTGCACCGCCAGATCGAGGCCGAGGGGGCCGTCATGCCGGTAGCACCACTGCACGCCCAGGTTCGTGTCCCCGGGGCCGGAGACGGTCTCCGTACCGGGGGCGGCCAGGCGGAGGTAGCCGGGCGTGGCCAGGCGGATCTCCAGGTCCTTCACCAGGCCCAGCTTCAGCAGGGTGGGGGTCCCGAAGGTGGAGCTGCCGTCCCGCAGCTCGCTCTGCTGGCCGCCCCACTCCAGCTCGGCCACGCCGCTCTGGGTGGTGAGGGCCGGGTTGGCGAAGGTGGGCCGGTTGGGGTTGACCTCGATGGGCGGATCCCCCGCCCGCAGGGCGCAGGTCAGGCACAGGCACATCAGGAGGCGGGTCCGCATGGGCCCATCCAGCCTACGGGGGGCGGCGTCCCGGCGGAAGGGGGCCCTATGATGGCGGGAGCCCACGCCGGAGTCCCCATGACCACCCACCAGGAGCACCTGAAGCGGATCCGCGACAAGTACCCCATCGAATCCGCCGAGGCCATGCACCACCGGCGCCTCAGCCGGCTCGACCGCCTGGCGGTATGGCTGGCCCGGCACACGGGGGAGCCCCGCTTCTTCGGCGCCCTGGCCTTCGCCACCTCAGGCTGGGTGCTGTGGAACGTCTTCGGGCCGGCCTCGCTGCACTTCGATCCCCTGCCGAACTTCCCGCTCCTCAACGGGATCACCAAGGTCACCCAGCTCTGCTTCCTGCCCCTCGTGCTCATCGGCCAGAACCTGGAGTCCCGCCGCTCCAGGCTCCGGGCGGAGCAGGAGCACAAGGCCATGATGCGCGACGCGGAAGAGACCGAGCTGGTCCTGGAGCGGCTGGCGCGACTGGAGGCGCTGCTGGCGCGGGGGCCGGAGCGGGATGCCGCCCCGGAGTAGAGCGGTCCGGCGGCGCGGGCTATCATCCTAGATCCCGCTGGAGAGGCCTTGGTCCCGACACGCTCCATCCGCACCGTCCTCGGCTCCGCGGTGTTCCTGGCTGCCGGCGCGGCCCAGCCCCCAGCGCCCGGCCCCCTGGAGGCGCTGGCCGCCCTGCCGGCGAAGACGCCCCTCCGGGCTACGGTGGACCTGGCCTCCTGGGACCAGCACACCCTCAAGAAGCGGACCGTGACCGGGCAGGCCGAAGTGGCCGTGGAGGCTGAGGAGGACCCCGATGGCCTCCGCATCACCTGGCCAGGCCGGCTGTTCGGGGCCCTGGATGCCGAGGCCCAGGCCCATGATCGCGACCACGCCCTGCCCACCCCCAGCCGCGACGCGGTGAAGGAACTGGATCCCGGCCGGCTCCGGCACCTGCTCGACCAGGCGGGGATCCTGCGCGGGCTCGTCGGTAGCGCCACGTTCCTGGAAGAGAGGCCGGACACCCTGGAGGGCCGCCGGCTGCGGCTCCAGGTCTACCGGTTCACCCCCCGCCTGGCCTGGTCGGAGGAATACCACCTGCAGCACAGCGAGGCGCGCCTGAAGCTCTGGCTGGACGGGGACGGGCTCCCCGTGGCCACCGAATCGACCGTCAGCTACGACGGCAAGACCAGCCGCATGTTCGGCCGCTACCTCGGCAGCACCACGGTCCTGACCCGCTACCAGCATGTGGGGGACCGGATCCTCGTGGCCTCGCGCGAGACCCGCTCCTTCCATTCCGTGGACGATGGTGCCGAGGAGGACCGCAGCCGCCAGGTATTCAGGATCACCGTCCACTGAGGCCGCCCCCGGCCGGGGAGTGACACATGCGCATCGTCGTGGCCCCGGATTCCTTCAAGGGCAGCCTCTCCGCAGTGGGAGCGGCGCGGGCCATGGCCCGGGGCATCCGGGCGGTGTTCCCGGAGGCCGAGGTGGTCGAGCTCCCCATCGCCGATGGCGGCGAGGGGACGGTGGAGGCCCTGGTGGCGGCCACGGGCGGGAGCCTGCGGCGGACGGTCGTCCACGGCCCCCTGGGGGAGCGGGTCGAGGCGACCTGGGGCCTGCTGGGGGATGGCCGGACCGCCGTGATCGAGATGGCCGCCGCCTCGGGCCTCACCCTGGTACCTGAGGGGAGGCGGGATCCCGGTCTCGCGAGCACCTTCGGGACCGGGGAGCTGGTGCTGGCGGCCCTCGACGCGGGATTCCGGCGCCTCCTCCTCGGCATCGGAGGCAGCGCCACGAATGACGGCGGGACGGGATTGGCGAGGGCCCTGGGCGTGCGGTTCCTGGACGAGGCGGGGGGCGATCTGGCGGAAGGCGGCGCGGCCCTCGCGCGACTGGCGCGCATCGACCTACGGGGGCTGGATCCCCGCCTGGCGGAGACGGAGCTCCTCGTCGCCTGCGACGTGGACAACCCGCTCTGCGGGCCGCGGGGCGCCTCGGCGGTGTACGGCCCCCAGAAGGGCGCCACGCCCGAGGCCGTCCGGGAACTGGACGCGGCCCTGGAGGTCTTCGCACGGATCGCCCGCCGGGACACGGGCCGCGACGTGGCGGAGGCCCCCGGTGCCGGGGCGGCCGGGGGGCTCGGCGCCGGCCTGCTCTTCTTCTCGCCCGCCCGGCTCCGGCCCGGAGTCGAGATCGTGCTGGAGGCCGTGGGCTTCGAGGACATGGTCCGGGGCGCGGATCTCGTCTTCACAGGCGAGGGGCGCACGGATGCCCAGACGGCCATGGGCAAGGCCCCGGTGGGCGTGGCCGCCGTGGCGAAGCGGCACGGGGTGCCCGTGGTCTGCCTCTCCGGCGGGCTGGGGGAGGGCGCAGAGGCCGTGCTGGCCCACGGCATCGACGCGCTCATGGCCCTCCCCCCGGAGCCCCTGAGCCTGGATGCCTGCCTGGCGGGCGGGGCCCCGCTCCTGGAGGCGGCTGCGGCGAGGGCCTGCCGGCTGCTGAAGGTGGGATTCTCCCTCCGCGCCTGACCGGCCGGAGGACTCAGGCACCGGCCTTCTGTCCC
>DASVZU010000256.1:0-16074 GCA_036391515.1 Holophagaceae bacterium | reverse complement strand
GCCCCGCGCTGTCCTCCCGCTCCTCGCTCCGCTCGATCGCGGAGGCGGAGCCTCCCACCTGACGGACAGCGCCCCGCCCTGTCCTCCCGCTCCTCGCTCCGCTCGATCGCGGAGGCGGAGCCTCCCACCTGACGGACAGCGCCCCGCGCTGTCCTCCCGCTCCTCGCTCCGCTCGATCGCGGAGGCGGAGCCTCCCACCTGAGCTACGGGTACCTCGGCCCTCCATGATGGCGGCGATCCTGGTTCCGCCCAAGCCGGGCTACCTCGGTCCCTCCACGGCCTTCCGCCGCACCGTGCCGTTGCCCTCGGCGAAATAGCGGCGGATGCCCTGGGCGATCGCGTCGCCGACTTTGGCCACGAAGAGGGGATCCTTGAGCTTCCGCTCTTCCTTGGGATTGGAGATGAAGGCGGTCTCCACCAGGACGGCGGGCATGGCGGCGCCCCGGAGGACGATGAAGGGGGCCTGCTTGACGCCCCGCTCCTTGATGCCCGCCAGGCGGTTGAGCTGGTTCTGGATGGCCACGGCCAGGCGCTCGGAATCCTGGAGGTAGGCCTTCTGGGCCAGGTCGTCGAGGATGCTGGCCACTACATTGTCCGGGCTGGATCCGGCTGGCCCCATGCCGGCTCCCGCATTCTCAGCCGCGGCCAGCTCGTCGTCGTCCCCCTGGCCCAGGCTCAGGAAGTAGACCTCCGAGCCCCGGGCGGCCCGGGCCCGGGCGGCGTTGAGGTGGAGGCTGACGAAGAGATCGGCACCCTCCTCGTTGGCCTTCTTCGCCCGGTCCCACAGGGGGATGAAGGTGTCGTCGTCCCGGGTGAAGTCCACCTGGAAGCCCGCCGCCTCCAGCTTGGCGGCCACGGCCTGGGCAATCTCCAGGGCGGCCGCCTTCTCCGCCAGGCCCTTGGGGCCGTGGGCGCCCCGGTCGTCGCCGCCGTGGCCCGGGTCCAGCATGATCTTCAGTTGGGGCCCGGCCGGACGGGGGACCGGCTTGGGGGTCTCGGCCCAAGCCAGTAGGCTGATGGTGGCGAGCAGGATGCTCGGGAGTCGGATCATGGCCCAGTCGGTGAAAGGCATGCGGGATCTGTTCGGAGCGGAGCTCCGCTGGTTCCAGCATATCGAGGAAACCGCCCGGCGCAGCTTCGAGCGCCATGGCTACCGAGAGATCCGCACCCCCATCCTGGAGGAGCTGGAGGTCTTCAAGCGCTCCGTGGGCGACAGCTCCGACATCGTGAAGAAGGAGATGTACGACTTCGTGGACAAGGGCGGCCGCCACGTGGTGATGCGCCCGGAGAACACGGCCGGCGTGGTGCGGGCCATGGTCGAGCACAAGCTGCTGCAGACCAGCGATCCCCAGCTCCTCTACTACATCGGCCCCCAGTTCCGGTACGAGCGCATGCAGACGGGCCGCTACCGGCAGTTCTGGCAGATCGGCGCCGAGAGCTTCGGCGTAGCCAGCCCCGAGAGCGATGCCGAGAGCCTGGTGATGCTCTACGACTTCCTGCGGGAGCTGGGCCTGGAGAAGCTCAGCTTCAGCCTGAATTCCGTCGGCACTCCGGAGAGCCGGCCCGCCTTCCAGGCCGCCTTCCGGGCCTTCTTCGCCGAGCGGGAGGCCCAGTTCTGCGGCGACTGCCACCGCCGCATCGAGGAGAACCCCCTGCGGGTGCTGGACTGCAAGGTGCCCACCTGCCAGAAGGCCCTGGAGGGGCACCCCCTCATCTCCGAGTACCTCGACGAGGCCTCCCGGAAGCACCATGCCCGGCTGAAGGAGATCCTCCGGGACCTGGGCGTGCCGTTCACCGAGGACCCCCGCCTCGTCCGCGGCCTGGACTACTACACGAAGACGGCCTTCGAAGTCCTCAGCGGCGACATCGGCGCCCAGAGCGCCATCCTCGGGGGCGGGCGCTACGACCTGCTGGTGAAGCACCTGGGCGGCCCCGACGTGCCCGCCTTCGGCTGGGCCATCGGGCTGGACCGCCTGGCCATGGTCTGCCAGACCCTCCGGGGGGAGGCGCCCCACCGGCCCCCCGCCCTGCTCATCCCCCTGGGCGACCGTGCCACGGCCGAGGCCATGCGGCTGGCTCGCAGCCTCTGGGCCGCGGGCGCGGCGGTGCAGCTCGAAACCCGCGGCATCGCCCTGAAGAAGGCGATGACCACCGCCAACCGCACCGGCGTCCGGACCGTCCTCATCCTGGGTGACGGCGAGCTGGACAGCGGCACCATCACCGTCAAGCACATGGCCACCGGGGAGCAGGAGACCTGGCCCCTGGCCGACCTCGCCACGCAACTCAGGAACCTCTAGGAGACTTCATGGACACCCGCCAGAGCGGCTTCAACACCAAGCTGGTGCACGCCGGCATCCCCCACGACGAACACGGCAGCGTGGTCACGCCCATCTACCAGACGAGCACCTTCGCCTTCCGGAACGCCCAGGAGGGCGCCGACCGCTTCGCGGGCCGGGCCGACGGCTACATCTACACCCGCATCGGCAATCCCACCGTCACCGCCCTGGAGCAGAACGTCGCCCAGCTGGAGAACGGCTTCGGCGCCACCGCCATGGCCAGCGGCATGGGGGCCGTGAGCACGGTGTACCTGGCCCTGCTGAGCTCGGGCGACCACGTGGTGAGCACCGACTCCGTGTACGGCCCCAGCCGCGGCCTCATGGAGAAGCACCTGAGCCGGTTCGGCGTGACGTCCACCTACCTGGACACCACTGACCCCGAGAGCATCCGTGGGGCCATGAAGCCCACTACCAAGATGGTCTACGTCGAATCGCCCTCCAACCCGGCCATGGCCGTGACGGACATCGCCGCCGCCGCGGAGATCGCCCATGCGAACGGCGCCGTCCTGGTGGTGGACAACACCTTCGCCAGCCCCCACCTGCAGAAGCCCCTGGACCTGGGCGCGGACGTGGTGCTGCACTCCATCACCAAGTTCATCAATGGCCACGCGGACGTGGTGGGCGGCATCGTCATCGCGAAGGCCGAGGCCCTCCACAAGCAGATCCGCAGCATGATGATCAACCTGGGAACCAACATGGATCCCCACCAGGCCTACCTGGTGAGCCGCGGCCTGAAGACCCTGGCCCTCCGCGTGGAGCGGGCCGAGCAGAATGCCGCCCCCCTGGCCCAGTGGCTGGAGGGCCATCCCGCCGTGGCCTGGGTGCGCTACATCGGCCTGCCCAGCCACCCCCAGCACGAGCTGGCGAAGCGTCAGATGACGGGCTTCGGCTCCATGATCGCCTTCGAGCTGAAGGGCGGCCTCGAGGCCGGCCGCATCCTCATGGACAACGTCAAGCTGGCGGGCCTGGCCGTGTCGCTGGGCGGCGTGGAGACCCTCATCAGCCATCCCGCCTCCATGACCCACGCCGGCATGGCCCGGGAGGACCGCCTGGCCGCGGGCATCACCGACGGCCTCGTGCGCCTCTCCGTGGGCATCGAGGACTACGCCGACATCCAGGCCGACCTGGAGCAGGCCCTCGCCAGGGCCGGCGCCCGGTAACCGTTCCCAGGCGGGAGACCGGGGTATCCTCGGGGCATGTCCCCCCTCCCCGGTCTTCCGCCGCGCCTCGGGCTGCACCTGGCGGCCCTGGCCTTCGGCCTCGTGGCAACGGCCTTCCTCCTGGGGCGCTTCGCGCCCCTCCGGCGGCGGAAGGTGCGCCGGGCCCTGATCCCCTTCGCCCTCTGGCTGGCAGCCCTGGCATTGGGCCTGGGCCTCTCCGCCGCGGGCCTGGAAGCGCGAGCCCGGGACACCTTCGCCGCGGCCGGCCTCCTGCGCGACCTCACGCTCATCAACCTGGCGGGGCTGCTGCTCTTCGACCTGGCCCTGCCCCGCCTGGGGCTGGGGGTGGCCGAGATCGTGGCGGACCTGAGCCTGGGGCTCGCCTACCTCCTGGCCATCCTCGGCACGCTCCGGGCCTCGGGCATGAACCCCTCGAGCCTGCTGGCCACCTCCGCGGTGGTCACCGGCGTCATCGGGCTGTCCCTGCAGGCCACCCTGGGCAACATCCTGGGCGGCGTGGCCCTCCAGCTCGACGATTCCGTGCGCGTGGGCGATTGGCTCCAGCTCGAGAACGGGAAGCAGGGCCGGGTCACCGCCATCCACTGGCGCCACACGGTGCTGGAGACCCGGGACTGGGACACCCTCATCGTGCCCAACGCCGCATTGCTGGCGGGGAGCATCCAGATCCTCGGCAAGCGGGAGGGCCAGCCCACCCAGCACCGCATGTGGGTGTATTTCAACGTGGACTTCCGCTTCCCCCCGGGCGAGGTGATCGCTGCGGTGGACCGGGCCCTGCAGGAGGCGCCGGTCCCCAATGTGGCCGCGGATCCGAAACCCCACTGCATCTGCTACGACTTCGCCCGGGACACCCGCGACAGCTTCGCCTACTACGCGGTGCGCTACTGGCTGACGGACCTGGCCAAGGACGACCCCACCAGCTCCCTGGTGCGCCAGCGCATCCACGCGGCCCTCAAGCGGGCCGGCATCCCCCTCGCCGTGCCGGCGGCCTCGGTGTTCCTCTCCCAGGACGATCCCGAGCACGCCCGCCGCAAGGAGGCCCGCGAGGTGGACCGCCGCCTGGCGGCCCTGGAGAGCATCTCCCTCTTCGAGGCCCTGACGCCGGAGGAGAAGGCCCGCATCGCCCCGCGCATCCGGCCCGCCCCCTTCACGGCGGGCGAGGTGATCACCCGCCAGGGAGCCGAGGCCCACTGGCTCTACGTCCTGGTGAAGGGGGAGGTCGAGGTCCGCCTCCAGTCCGAAGGCGGCGAGGCCCGGGTGGTCGGCACCCTCCGGGCCCCGGACTTCTTCGGGGAGATGGGCGTGATGACGGGGGCCCGCCGCTCCACCACCGTGGCGGCCCTGGGCGAGGTGGAGTGCTTCCGCATCGAGAAGGGGGATTTCCAGCAGATCCTCGCCGAGCGCCCCGCGATCGCCGGGGCCATCTCGGGCGTGCTCGCCCGGCGGCAGGTGGAACTGCTGGCCCTCCAGGAGCGCCTCGACGCCGACGAGCGCGAGCGCCGGCTGCGCGACGAGCACGGCCGCATCCTGGCGGGCATCCGGAGCTTCTTCGGGCTGGATGGCTGAAGGTTTCCCCCAAATTCCTGATAATTCCGATAAACTATCCCCTTCGTGATCGCAGGCGACCCCCGGTCTCCGCCTCTTTTCAGTCCGAAAGTCCCCTTCATGCCCTGACCGGGCCCCCGAAACCCTGATTTTGCGGGCGGGCCCCACCAGGAGCACCTGATGTCCTTCGATTCCCTCGGGCTGATGCCCGAGCTCCTGCGCGCCGTACGCGAGCAGGGCTACGAGACCCCCACCCCCATCCAGGCCCAGGCCATTCCCATCGTGCTGGAGGGCCGCGACCTCATGGGCCGCGCCCAGACCGGCACCGGCAAGACGGCCGGATTCACCCTGCCCATGCTGCAGCGGCTGGCGCACCACGCCAGCACCTCGGCCTCGCCGGCGCGCCATCCCATCCGCGCCCTCATCCTCACGCCCACCCGCGAACTGGCCATGCAGGTGGAGGAGAGCGTCCGCACCTACGGCCGCCACATCCCACTGCGTTCGACCACCATCTTCGGCGGCGTGAACATCAACCCCCAGACCAAGGCCCTCCGCGCCGGCGTCGAGATCCTGGTGGCCACCCCGGGCCGCCTGCTGGATCACCAGCAGCAGGGCAACCTCAACTTCAGCCAGCTGGAGATCGTGGTCCTGGACGAGGCTGACCGGATGCTGGACATGGGCTTCATCCGCGACATCCGCAAGATCATCGCCCTCCTGCCCACCCGGCGGCAGACCCTGCTCTTCTCGGCCACCTTCACGGACGAGATCAAGCAGCTGGCGAGCGCCTTCCTGAAGGACCCCGCCCTGGTGGAGGTCACCCCCCGCAACACCGCCGCGGAGCTGGTACGGCAGATCGTCCACCCCGTGGACCGCGAGCGCAAGCGGGCCCTGCTCGCCCACCTCATCCAGAGCCGGGGCCTGGAGCAGGTGCTGGTCTTCACCCGCACCAAGCACGGCGCCAACCGGCTCTCCGAGCAGCTCGACAAGGACGGCATCAGCTCGATGGCCATCCACGGCAACAAGAGCCAGCCCCAGCGCATCAAGGCCCTCGAGGAGTTCAAGAAGGGCTCCGTGCGGGTGCTGGTGGCCACGGACATCGCCGCCCGCGGCCTGGACATCGACCAGCTGCCCCACGTGGTGAACTACGAGCTGCCCCAGGTGCCCGAGGACTACATCCACCGCATCGGCCGCACGGGCCGGGCCGGCGCCGAGGGGGAGGCCACCTCCCTGGTCTGCGTGGACGAGCACAAGCTGCTGCGCGACATCGAGAAGCTGCTCCGCAAGCCGCTGCCCAAGGCCGAGATCGCCGGCTTCGCGCCGGATCCCAGCATCCCCGCCCAGCCCATCGAGAACGGACGCCAGGGTGGACGGCCCAGCGGCCGGCCCGGCGGGGGCAGGCCTTCGGGCCAGCGCGCCCGGCCCGGAATCCGGGGCAAGTAGGGCGGGGGCGCGCCGAAGGGGCTCCGGGCTTCCGCTATGATCGGAAAAACCCGGAGCCCCGATGCGCCTGTCTCTCCCCGCGCTGGTCCTGTCCCTCGGCGTCCTGGCCGCCCGTGCGGCGGCCCCGCCCCTGCCGGCCGGTCCCTCGGACGACTACGTCTTCCCCCAGCGCAGCCCCTGGGCCAGCGTCCAGCAGACCATCGGCACCACGGTGATCGCCATCGACTACCACCGTCCGGCTGTGCGGGGCCGCCCCATCTGGGGGAGCCTCGTGCCCTACAACCAGGTGTGGCGCGCCGGGGCCAACGAGGCCACCACCATCCGCTTCAGCGATGCCGTGCGGATCCAGGGTCACGAGGTGAAGGCCGGCACCTACTCCCTCTTCATGATCCCCCGGTCCGGGGCCTGGACCGTGATCCTCAACCGCCAGGCCAGGCAGTGGGGCGCCTTCGCCTATGACCCCCGGCAGGACGTCCTGCGCATCGACGTGATGCCCCGCACCTGCCCCCAGACCGAGTGGCTCACCTTCGCCCTGGACCCCACGAGCGATTCCACGGCCTACGTGCAGCTGCTCTGGGAGCGGGTGCGGGTGAGCTTCCTGGTGGAGGTGGATGTCGAGGGCATCGTGGCCGCGCGGATGAAGCGGCTCTTCGCCCAGCGCCCCGGCGACTGGCGGGTCTACGCCGAGGCCGCGGAGTACGGCCTCCAGCAGACCGTGCCCCTCAGCCAGGCCATCGCCTGGGTGGACCGGTCCCTGGCCCTCCAGGAGAACCCCACGAACCTCGCCGTCAAGGCACGCCTGCTCCACGAGGCCGGCCAGCGCCCCCAGGCCCAGACCCTCATGGAGAAGGCCCTGCGCCTGGCCCGGTCCCGCAAGGAACCTGTGTCCACAACCGGCCCCATGGAAAAAGACCTGGCCTACTGGAAGCAGGGAGGATGACCGCTCCCCGGGGAACCCCGTTGACAGGTGCGACAATGGGTCGCACCTTGTTGCTTATGCAAGAACAGACCCCCACCCCCCTCACCAAGATCAGTCTCGGGTTCCTGGTGGCGGCCACCCGCCGCCGGGTCAAGCAGGTGGTCTGGGCCCGGCTGGCACCCCTGGGGCTCACTCCCCAGCAGTACTGGGTGATGCTGGTGATCAACCGGAAGGGGCCCCAGTCCCTGCACGCGCTGGCCCGGGAGGTCTGGATGGACGACCCCACCGCGAGCCGGGTGGTCAAGGCCCTCTGCGACCGCGGCCTGCTCCACAGCGACCCCGATCCCGCCCACGGGCGCCGGATCCTCATCCGGCTGACTCCGGAAGGGAGCGGGACCGCCCGGGAGCTGGAGGTGATCTCGGAGGAGATCCGGGTCCGGCTGGCGGGCGGGCTCACCGACGAGGAGCAGGCCGTCCTGCGTCGGGGCCTGACCCAGATGATCACGAACATGGACGACCTGGCCGGGGAACTGCCCCGGCCCAGCCGGATGCCCCAGCGTCGCCTGAAGGTGGGCAATCTGTAGCCGGGATCGTCCGATCCCGACCGGAGGTCCCATGCGCGCCCTTCCCGCCCTGCTCGCCCTCTCGACCCTGGCCCCCCTGCCCCTGGCCGCCCACACCCGCCACCGCCTGCCCGCCCCGGCGGAGGATGCGGCCAAGGTCCACCGGATCGAGAAACTGGCCGATCACGTCTACTGCATCTTCGGCCAGGGCGGGAACATCGGCCTGGTGGTGACCGCGAAGCACGCCGTGCTCATCGACGACCAGTTCGAGCGGCTCGTGCCGGGGCTCCTGGCCGCCGTGCGCTCCGTCACGGACAAGCCCATCAAGTACCTCATCAACACCCACGCCCACCCCGATCACGTGGGCGGCAACCCCGCCCTGGAGAAGCTGGTGACGGCCATCGTGGCCCACGCCAATGTGCTGAAGCGCATGGAGACGGAACAGGCCAAGCTCGAGCCCGCGAAGCGCGGCGGGCTGCCGGAGCTGGCCCTGGGTTCCGAGGATCCGGCCGAGAAGGCCCGCCTGGACATCCACCTGGACGGTACCGAGATCCACCTCGTCCACGCCGGCCCCGGCCACACGGACGGCGACGTGATGGTGGGGATCCCCGCGGCCCGCGTCCTCCACATGGGCGACCTCTTCTTCAACGGCATCCTGCCCTTCATCGACACCGAGTCCGGTGGCAGCTTCGATGGCCTCGTGGCCCAGGTGGCCTGGGTGGCCTCCTGGCTTCCCGAGGACACCCGGATCATCCCCGGCCACGGCCCCGTGTGCGGGAAGAAGGAACTGCTGCGCTACCGCGACCTGCTCCTGGCGGTCCAGGCCCACGTGAAGGCCCACCCCGGACTGGACCCGAAGGCCCTCGCCGCCGGCTTCGACATCGCCGCCTGGCCCGACTGGAAGCCCATGCCCACCTTCGTGACCTGGGAGACCCTCTTCGCCGCCGCCAGCGGCAGGGGACCCGGGCGCGTCAAGGCCGCCTGAATCCCCGGCCGGTTCCGGGCGCGCGTTCCTTCTCAACCTGGATGACAGGGTCCGTGTCATACCTCAAAATGCGATAGCATGCCCGTTCCGCCCGGGCCTCCCGCAGCGCCCTCCCCACTTGGATGCCCCATGGATTCCTTCGACACCGTCCCCTCTCTCCCGACCGAAGGCGCAGCCTCCGCCCGCCGCCGCTGGATCTGGCTCGGCGGCCTCGGGCTGGCGCTGCTCGCGGGCCTGTTCATGATCCGCGGAAGGAAGGACGGCGATCCCGCCGGCAAGGGGGCCGGGCGCCCGGTGCCGGTGCTCGTGGCCACCGCCCGGACCGGGGACATGCCTCTGACCCTCACGGGCCTCGGCACCGTCACGCCCCTCGACACCGTCACCGTGCGCAGCCGCGTCGACGGCCAGCTCGTGCGGGTGGCCTTCACGGAGGGCCAGCAGGTCCAGCAGGGAGACCTGCTCGCGCAGATCGACCCCCGGCCCTTCCAGGTGCAGCTCATGCAGGCCGAGGGGCAGCTCGCCAAGGACGAGGCGGCCGCGAAGAACGCCCGGACGGACCTGGCGCGATTCCACGACCTGGCCCGGCAGGGCATCCTCGCCCAGCAGCAGCTGGATGCCCAGACTTCCCAGGTAAACCAGTACGAGGCGGCCCTGAAGGCGGACCAGGCCCAGGTGGAGAGCGCGAAGCTGAACCTGACCTACAGCCGCATCACGGCGCCCATCTCGGGGCGCGTGGGCCTGCGCCTGGTGGACACGGGCAACATGGTGCATGCCTCGGACGCGAACGGGCTGGCGGTCATCGCCCCCGTGAAGCCCATCAACGTGGTGTTCACCATCCCCGCCGACAGCATCCAGCGGGTGCTGGCCCGCAGCCGGAAAGACGCCCATCTCCCGGTGGAGGCCTATGACCGCGACCTGAAGCAGCGCCTCGCCCGGGGAGAGCTGCTGGCCATCGACAACCAGGTGGATCCCGCCACGGGCACGATCCGCCTCAAGGCGCGGTTCTCCAACGAAGACGGGGCCCTCTTCCCGAACCAGTTCGTGAACGCGCGCCTCCTCGTGGACACCCTCAAGGGCGCCGTGCTCGTGCCCACGGCTGCCCTGCAGCAGGGCCCGCAGGGCGCCTACGTCTATGTGGTGAAGGCCGATGGTACCGTGGACATGCGGATCGTGGAGATCCAGGCCACCGAGGGCGACGACACCGCCTTGAAGGCTGGCCTCAGGGCCGGCGAAGTGGTCGTCACCGACGGGCTGGAGAAGCTGCGGCCCGGCAGCAAGGTGAGCGTCGCCAAGCCGGAGGGACCTGGGAACGCCAAGGCCAGGCCTTGACGGGGGGCCCGGCATGAACCCCTCCCGCCCGTTCATCCTCCGGCCCATCGCCACGTCCCTCCTCATGGCGGGCCTGCTGCTGGTGGGGGCCCTGGCCTTCCGCCAGCTGCCGGTCTCGGCCCTGCCCCAGGTGGACTACCCCACCATCCAGGTGGTGACCTTCTACCCCGGCGCCAGCCCGGATGTGATGGCCTCGGCCATCACCGCGCCGCTGGAGCGCCAGTTCGGCCAGCTGCCGGGCCTGAACCGCATGTCCTCCACCAGCTCCAACGGCAGCTCCATCATCACGCTGCAGTTCGTGCTGGACCTCAACATCGACGTGGCGGAGCAGCAGGTGCAGGCCGCCGTGAACGCCGCGGGCACCTACCTGCCGCGAGATCTTCCCAGCCCGCCGATCTACAGCAAGATCAACCCCGCCGACGCGCCGATCCTGACGCTGGCCCTCACCTCCAAATCCCTGCCGCTTTCCAAGGTGGAGGATTTCGCCGACACGCGGCTGGCCCAGAAGATCTCGCAGCTGCCGGGCGTCGGCCTGGTGAGCATCAGCGGAGGTCAGAAGCCCGCGGTGCGCATCCAGGCCAATCCGGCCCAGCTTGCGGCCTACGGGCTCACCCTCGGGGACATCCGCACGGCCGTGGGCCTCAGCAATGTGAACCAGGCCAAAGGCAGTTTCGACGGCCGGCGCCAGGCCTACGCCATCGGAGCCAACGACCAGCTCCTCACCAGCGACCAGTACCGGCCGCTGGTGATCGCGTACAAGAACGGAGCCCCCATAAGGCTTTCCGACGTGGCCACCGTCGTGGATGGCGCGGAGAACAGCAGACAGGCAGCCTGGAAGAACGAGGTCCCGGCCGTCATCCTCAACATCCAGCGCCAGCCGGGAGCCAACATCATCGCCGTGGTGGACCGGGTGAAGGCGCTGCTCCCCCAGCTCCAGGCCTCCCTTCCCGCCGCGGTGCAGCTCTCCATCCTCACCGACCGCACCACGACCATCCGGGCCTCCGTTGCGGATGTGGAATTCGAGCTGATGCTCACCATCGCCCTGGTGGTGATGGTGATCTTCCTCTTCCTCCGAACCCTGGCGGCCACCCTCATCCCCAGCGTGGCCGTGCCCCTCTCGCTCGTGGGCACGTTCGGGGTGATGTATCTCCTGGGCTACAGCCTGAACAACCTCACACTCATGGCCCTGACCATCTCCACCGGCTTCGTGGTGGACGACGCCATCGTGATGATCGAGAACATCATGCGGTACATCGAGGAGGGGGTTCCGCCGCTGGAGGCGGCCTTGAAGGGCTCCGGGCAGATCGGGTTCACCATCCTGTCCTTGACCGTCTCCCTGATCGCCGTGCTCATCCCCCTGCTCTTCATGGGCGACATCGTGGGGCGGCTCTTCCGCGAGTTCGCCATCACCCTCAGCGTGACCATTCTCGTCTCCGCCGTGGTGTCCCTGACCCTCACCCCGATGATGTGCGCACGGCTCCTCCGCCACCGGAAGCCCGAGGAGCAGGGCCGGTTCTACCAGGCCTCCGAACGGGTCTTCCAGCGGATCATCGCCTTCTACGGCCGGACCCTGGGCTGGGTGCTGAAGCACCAGAAGGCCACGCTGGTCGTGGCCGCGGCCACCCTGGCCTCCACAATCCTTCTCTACCTCGCCATTCCCAAGGGCTTCTTCCCGGTGCAGGACACCGGGGTGATCCTCGGCATTTCCGAGGCGCCCCAATCCGTGTCGTTCCCGGCCATGGCGGAGGCCCAGCAATCCCTCGCCAAGGTGATCCTCCAGGATCCAGCCGTGGAGAGCCTTTCCTCGTTCATCGGCGTGGATGGCACCAACACCACCCTGAACAGCGGACGCATCCAGATCAACCTCAAGCCTCTCGAGGAGCGCCGCCTCAGTGCCAGCGAGGTGATCCGGCGCCTCCAGCCCCGGCTGGCCCAGGTCCAGGGCATTCGCCTCTTCCTCCAGCCCGTGCAGGACCTCACGGTGGAGGACCGCGTCAGCCGCACCCAGTACCAGTACACGCTGGAGGACGCGGACCCGAAGGAACTGGCAGAATGGGCGCCGCGGTTCGTCGACCGCCTCAAGTCCCAGCCCGAACTGAAGGATGTGGCCAGCGACCAGCAGAATTCCGGCCTCCAGGCCCGCCTGGTCCTGGACCGCGCCACGGCCGCCCGCCTGGGCGTCACGCCCCAGATGCTCGATGACGCCCTCTACGATGCCTTCGGCCAACGTCAGGTCTCCACGATGTTCACCCAGCTGAACCAGTACCGCGTGGTGCTGGAAGCCACGCCCGGCCTCCAGCGGCATCCGGAGGATCTCCAGAACATCTACGTCCGCACCGCCTCCGGCGGCACCGTTCCCCTGGCCGCCTTCACGCGCCTCGAGGTGGGCACCTCGCCCCTGGCCATCAATCACCAGGGCCAGTTCCCCACGGTCACGATCTCCTTCAACCTCGCCCCGGGCACCTCGCTCGGCGCGGCAGTGAAGGCCATCGAGCAGGCGAAACGGGACCTCGATCCCCCGGCCAGCCTTCAGGCCGGATTCCAGGGCACGGCGCAGGCCTTCGGGGCCTCCCTGGCCAACACGCCCTTCCTGATCCTCGCGGCGGTGCTGACCGTCTACATCCTGCTCGGCGTGTTGTACGAAAGCTACATCCACCCCATCACGATCCTGTCCACCCTGCCTTCCGCAGGCGTGGGCGCCCTGCTGTCGCTGATGCTCTGTCGCACGGATTTCAGCGTCATCGCGCTCATCGGCATCATCCTGCTGATCGGAATCGTGGAGAAGAACGCGATCATGATGATCGACTTCGCCCTCGACGCGGAGCGGAAGGATGGCCTTCCTCCGACCGAAGCCATCTACCAGGCCTCGCTGCTCCGGTTCCGCCCCATCGTGATGACCACCCTGGCAGCCCTCCTGGGCGGCGTTCCGCTGGCCCTGGGCACCGGCGTGGGCTCCGAGCTCCGGCGCCCCCTGGGCATCGCCATCGTCGGCGGCCTCATCTTCAGCCAGATCCTTACCCTCTACACCACGCCCGTGATCTACCTCGCCTTCGATCGGCTCGCGCGCCGCCTGCGGGGCCGAAGCGCCAGCCGCGCGGCGGATCTGTCCCTGCCGGAAGAGGCCTGATGTCGCTCTCGACGCCGTTCATCCGGAGGCCCGTCGCCACCACCCTGCTCACGGTGGCTCTGGCCCTGCTGGGAGGCATCGCCTATCAGTTCCTCCCCGTGGCCTCCCTGCCCCAGGTGGATTTCCCGACCATCAACGTGTCGGCGGGACTTCCCGGGGCCAGCCCCGACACCATGGCCTCCTCCGTGGCCACGCCCCTGGAGCGGCAGTTCAGCCGCATCGCCGGGGTGACGGAGATGACCTCCACCAGTTCGCTGGGGTCGACCAACATCACCCTCCAATTCGACCTCGACCGCGACATCGACGCCGCGGCCCGGGACGTCCAGGCCGCCATCAACGCTGCCAGGGGCGACCTCCCGGCCAACCTTCCCAGCAATCCCTCGTACCGCAAGGTTAACCCTGCAGACGCTCCCATCCTCATCCTGTCGCTGACCTCCGACCTGGTGCCCCGGGAACGGATGTACGACCTCGCCTCCTCCGTCCTCCAGCAGAAGCTTTCCCAGATCCCGGGCGTGGGGCAGGTCTTCGTGTGGGGCGGCGCTCTTCCCGCCGTGCGCGTTGAAGTGGATCCCACCCTCCTCAACAGCCACGGCCTCAGCCTCGAGGATGTCCGGCAGTCCATCGCCAGCGCCAACCTCAACCGCCCCAAGGGCGATCTCGCCAACGCCCATCGGACCTGGTCCATCGGCACCACGGACCAGCTCATGTCCGCAGCCGAGTACCGGCCGCTGATCCTTGCCTACCATCGCGGAGCGGCCCTCCGTCTCGGGGATGTGGCCTCGGTGACGGATTCCGTGGAGAACGTGAAGAACCTCGGCCTCTCCAACGGCGCGCCGGCCGTGCTCATCCCCATCTTCCGGCAGCCCGGGGCCAACGTGCTGGAGACCGTGGACCAGGTCCGGAAGATCCTGCCGCAGATGGAGGCGTCCATCCCACCCACGGTGAAGCTGGACGTGCTCATCGACACGACCCGCACCATCCGGGCGTCCGTCCACGAAGTGCAGACGTCCCTGCTCATCTCCATCCTGCTGGTCATCCTGGTGGTGTTCGTGTTCCTGCGGAGCCCGCGCTCCACGCTGATTCCGAGCGTCGCCGTGCCCATCTCCCTCATCGGCACCTTCGGAGTGATGTACCTGCTGGGGTACACCATCGACAACCTGTCCCTCATGGCCCTGACCGTGGCCACAGGGTTCGTGGTGGACGACGCCATCGTGGTGGTGGAGAACATCACCCGCCACCTCGAAGGCGGCATGAAGCCCATGGAAGCCGCCCTCCACGGCGCCAAGGAGATCGGCTTCACCGTCGTCTCCATCAGCATCTCCCTCATCGCCGTGTTCATTCCCATCCTGCTCATGGGCGGGCTGGTGGGACGGTTGTTCCGGGAGTTCGCCGTCACCCTCTCGGTGGCCATCGTGGTGTCCATGCTGGTCTCCCTCACCACCACGCCCATGATGTGTTCCCGCCTCCTTCGGGCGCATGGGGAGGAGCGCCACGGCCGCCTCTTCCAGGCCAGCGAGCGGGCCTTCCAGTGGATCCTCCGGCGCTACGAGGCCTCCCTGGCCTGGGTGCTGCGCCATGCCTTCGCCACCCTGCTCGTGTTCTTCGGCACCCTCGCCACCACTGGCATCCTCTACTACACCATCCCGAAGGGATTCTTCCCGCAGCAGGATTCCGGCCGGATCATGGGCTCCATCGTGGCCTCTCAGGACATCTCCTTCCAAGGCATGGAACACCTGCTGCGGGAGTACGTGGCCCTCGTCGAAAAGGATCCCGCCCTGGAGAACGTTACGGGCGTCGTCAGCGGCGGCAACACGGGACGTCTCTTCTGCTCCCTGAAGCCCGTGGAGCAGCGGAAGGGACATGAAACCCCGGACCAGATCATCGCCCGCCTGCGGATGCGAACCTCCCATATCCCCGGCGCCGCCCTCTACATGCAGCCCGTCCAGGAACTCCGCGTCGGCGGGCGCCCCAGCAGCGCCCAGTACCAGTACACGCTTCAGGGGGATGATGCCCGCGAACTCTTCGAGTGGGCGCCTCGCGTGCTCCAGAAGCTCCGCACCCTGCCTCAGCTGGCGGACGTGAATTCCGACCTCCAGAACCGCGGGCTGGAGGCCACCGTGGTCATCGACCGGCCCACGGCGGCCCGGCTTGGCGTCACGCCCCAGGCCATCGATGCCACCCTCTATGATGCCTTCGGCCAGCGCTTCGTCTCCACCACCTACACCCAGCTGAACCAGTACCACGTGGTGATGGAAGTCGATCCGACCTTCTCCCAGACGCCCGAAGGGCTGAAGTCCATCTACGTCCGCGCCACCTCCGGCGATCTTGTGCCCCTGAGCGCCTTCGCCCGGTTCGCGCGGGACAACGCCGCCCTGTCCATCAGCCACCAGGGACAGTCCCCTTCCGTCACCCTCTCCTTCAACCTTCCGGTGGGCACGGCCCTCAGCCAGGCGGTGGACGCCATCGATCGGGCCGAGCGGGAGATCCGGCTTCCCGGCAGCATCCACGGCAGCTTCATGGGCACGGCACAGGCCTTCAAGGACTCCCTCTCCAACATGCCGCTGCTGGTCATCGCAGCCATCCTGGCGGTGTACATCGTCCTGGGCGTGCTCTACGAGAGCCTCCTCCATCCCCTGACCATTCTCTCCACCA
>DASVZU010000255.1:0-4591 GCA_036391515.1 Holophagaceae bacterium | reverse complement strand
TCTATTGGGACGGCACCCGCGAGGCGACGTTCCAGAGTCAGGTCCGGCCCAACGCGCAGGTCTACGGCCCGATCCTCTGGGTGGCGGCCCAGCCCGGGGGGCTCGCCCAGGGCCTGGTGCGGAAGGTCGACTCGGATGTGGAACAGTCCTTCTGGGGCCACCCGTTCCTGCTAAGCGCCAATGCGCCGGTCCCCACCCAGGCCGTCCACCAGGTGTTCAGCCTCCGGGATCCCTACCCGGCCGACTGGTCCCGGCTCTACGTCACCTTCACCCCACTGGGCTTCCCCCTCACGGTCGATGGCGTCCAGGGCAGCGCGGGCGCATCCATAACGGTGATCTCCGACTCCCCCGGGACCGCAGCCCAGCCCCTGGCGGCCCTGGTGAGTCCCGTCCAGCATGCGACGCTCAACGGCCAGGACTTCTTCCTGGATCAGAGTGGGGTAGGGACGACCCCGACCCTGGCCTGGGATCCCCCCACCCTGGGAACCCCGGTCTGCTACCTGGTGCAGGTCGTGGAAGTGGCGCCTACCCAGTCCGGAGGGATTTCCTTCGGCTCCCCGTGGAACAGCCAGATGACCGTGTTCGGCACTTCCGTCCAGATTCCGCCCGGGACCCTGATGGCGGGGAAGGCCTACCTCATCCAGGTCAGGGCCATGGTGGCTGGCCAAGGCTACGATCCGGCCGTCCCCGGCCGGCTCCCCCTCCCCCTGGGTTTTGCCGACTGCGTGTCCGGGCTGATCCGACCCTGAGCCCTGAGCCTCGCGCCAGGGGCAACCCAGGCCGCCCGGGCGTCCACCCGGGCGGCCGGGTTCCGGCTCACAGGCAGAACTCGGATCCCTGGAGGAAGGCCCGGGGCGGGGCGCCCACGGCGGCGGCGAAGGCGCGGGTGAACTGGGCCTGGTCGTAGTAGCCGGCGTCCAGGGCGAGGCGGGTGAGGGAGGCGCCCTGGCCGTGGGCGCGGAGCACCCGGCGCAGGCGGAGGATGGCGGCGAACTGCTTGGGGGAGGCGCCCACGCTGCGGCGGAAGCGCTTCTCCAGGCCGTCCACGCTCAGGCCCAGGTCCCGGGCGAGGGGGCCCACCCGCGTGCCGCCCGGATCGGCGCGGAGGGCCCGCAGGGCCGCGCCCACGAGGGCGTCCCCCCGCCCGTCCCGGCGCGCCAGGCGCTCCTGCAGGAACGCCTCCAGCGCGTCCACCCGCGCCCGGGGGCTCGCGGCGGCGCGGATGCGGGCGGCGGCGGCCGCCACCTCGCCGGGATCCAGCAGCTCCTCCAGGGCCACGGTCTCCCCGTAGAGCCGGTGCAGGGGCGGATCCAGGAAGGCCCCGGCGCCCCCCGCGCGGAACCTGGCCACCACGATGCCGCTGCCCCGGTCCGTGAGCATGTGCCGGGCCGTGGCCCGCAGGCCCGTCACCACGTGGTCGGGCACGGCGATCCGGGCGGGGCCTTCCACCAGCCGCGAGGCCCCCGCGTAGCGGAAGCCCAGCACCAGCCCCGGCTCCGGGGGCAGCATCCGCAGGCTCTCCGCGTTGGTCTCGATGACCTGGAAGGCGCGGACGAAGGGGGCGAGGGCCTCGCCGGGGGCGAAGGTGTGCACCTGCATGGGGGACATGCTAGCGGGGCGGAGTTCCTGAATTCATACAAGTTCTGGAAAGCCGTCGCGACAACCATGGGGCCGTGGCGCGATCCGCCCGATCCAAGGAGCCCCCATGACCGCCTTCACCCTCGATCCCGGCCGCACCCCCGCCCCGGCCATCCGCCTCGACGGCTTCCTCGTTCCCGACGCCGCCCGGGCCCCCTTCCTGGCGAGGATGGAGGCGAACCTGGCCTTCATCCGCACCCTGCCGGGCTTCCAGGGCCACGTGGTGCTGGAGAAGCGGGCCGGGGAAGGGGCCTTCGACCTCGTCACCCTCGCCACCTGGGACAGCCAGGAGGCCCTCGACGCCGCGGGCCGGGAGGTGCGGGCCCACGCCCAGCGGATGGGCCTCGACCTGGCCCGCAGCCTGGCCGAGTGGGGCGTGAAGATGACGCGAGGTGAGTACGGGCTGTCCGCGGGGCAGCCGTAGCGGCTCTACTTCCGCCGCCCCAGCAGCGCCAGGCCGAGGCCCAGGAAGGCGAGGACGAGGGCGGCGGCGAGGGCGGTGCGCAGAGAGATCGTTTTGCGGTCCTGGAGCTCGGTGCGGACGCGGCCGGGGCGATCGCTCCAGCGGTTGCCGCTCTGGGTGGTGACGCGGAACTTCCGCACCTCCGTGCTGGGCAGGGGCGGGCGGGCGCTGGTCTGGGATTTCCCCTCCGCGTCCTCCCAGTGGTAGAAGGCCGTGCCGGCCATGAGGGGCTCGTCCGCGCGTTCCACCGGCGTCCCCGGTTTCAGCACCACCTCCATGGCCGGCAGGCTCCCCAGGAACCCCTGCGCCGGCTGGTAGCCCACGGAGAACACCACCGCCAGCGCCCCCAGCGCCAGCCCCAGCAGCGTCAGGATGATCCCGGTGTTGCGCATGGCTGGCCTCCGGAGGGGTGGGTCCATCCTAGCGGCACCCGGGCGGCGTGGCTCGGCTCCGGGGAAAAGCCCCAGAACGCGGAGGAAGGCCGAGGAACGGAGGGGAGCGGAGCAAAGCGGGAACCTCGATGCACACCGATCGAAGCTGATGAACACCGATCAACCAGAACAGCGTGAAGCCCTGCGACCACTTGATGGGGTACGTCACCGCCCTAGCTTCTGGAGGTGGTTTGCCCGGATGCCAGGCATCCAAGGAGGGCATATGAGAAAAGCGATCCAAAAAAAGGAAGGCATTGCGATCGGAACCTGGCCGACACCCGAAAAGACGGCCCTGGAACCGCCTCGGCGGGGCGGCGCGGTCGCCATCGACACCGTGCCCCTTCCGGAGCGGAACGCGCGGCTTGCGGAGAAGCTGCTGAAGGTGGAGAAGCAGATGGGGAAGCTGGTGGCGGGCGCCAGCTCGGCCTCCAGCCTCGAGACCCTCGTGACCCCCCTCCGGACGTGCGCCTTCCGTCCCCACTACCGACACGGCATGACGAACGCGGAAGGCGCCCAGGCCACCTGTGATGCCATCGAGGCCTTCCTGGACTGCCTCTCCGGCAAGGCGGGGAAGGCCGAATAGGTCCCGATCCGACGGCGAGGACGGGAAGGGGGCCCCGGAAACTCAGGCCACGCGCGGGTCGGAAGACCCTTGGGGGGGGCCTGTACGGACGGTTCGGAGCGGAATTCGGCCCGTTCGGGGGCAGAACGTTGACGGCCGGTTGTTGGCGCCCAATTGTGGGCCCATCCAGCCCGGCCCCATTCACCCGTGTTCCCAGGAGGATGTCATGGCCTACGCCCCCAGCGAGCTGGCCTCCGCGGTCCTGGCCATCGGCGCCCTCGGCACGGCCGCCTACGGCCTCGTGGACGCCACCAAGGTCTTCCACGGGGTGTCCAGTTCCGGCTTCGTGTTCATCACCGAGTTCCTGCAGCGCGTGGCGCCCTCGGAGAAGGGGATCCCGGCGGAGGCCGCCATCACGCGGGAGGCCATGCGGGAGACGCTCCGGGCCAGCTGGCTCAACGGGGCCCCGCTGTCCGACCAGAAGAACGCGGCCAAGTCCCTCGTCAAGCTCCGGCTGAACGCCACGACCGCGCCCGACCTCGCCCAGGCCACGGGGGTGGACGCGGCCCTGCTGGGTGTCGTGGCGACCCGGCTCCAGTCGGGCCTCCCGCTGGAGCAGGAGCACCAGAACGTGTACGGGCGCTTCGACCTGCTGCTGGCCACCCTGGTCGACCGCGCCTACCAGCGTGCGGACCAGCGTTACCGCAACACCTCCAAGGCCGTCGCCTGCGTCATCGCGGTGGTGCTGGCCGAGGTCGCGGCCTGGTCCCTCCAGACCTCGGGCACTGTGACCGGGGGCGGAACCCTCTATGTCGCGGCCCTGATTGCGGGTCTGCTCGCCACGCCGCTTGCGCCGGTGGCCAAGGACCTGGCCTCGGCCATCAGTACCGCCGCCAAGGCCGTCCAGGCGGTCAAGGGCAAGGCATGAGCGGTGAGGCCTGGTTCATCGACCTGCGGGCCTGGTCCCATGGCGGGCCCGTGGGCACGCTGAAGGTGACAGACGGGAATGGGCGCATCCTGGAACCGGGCAGGCTGGTCGAGGCCGTGGCAGGCCGGGACGTGCTGCTGATGACGCACGGCTTCGAGAACAACCGGCCCGACGGCACCGCCAAGCTGAACGAGTGGAAGGCCCACCTGAAGCTCGACCCCATGCCGCTCTACGTGGGCGTCCTCTGGCCGGGCGACTGCATCATCCCCATCGCCCTCGACTACATCTGGGAGGGTAGCGAGGCCGAGGCCAGCGGCACGCTGCTCGGCCGGTTCGTGGATCAATTCTTCGACGGGGCGGCTTCCCTCTCGTTCGGCTCCCATTCGCTGGGCGTCCGGGTGATGTTGCAGGCCATCCGGCAGCTGGGGCCCGGGAAGCGGGTGCGCCACCTCTTCACCCTGGCCGCGGCCATCGAGGACGACACCTTGACCCGCGAGTTCGGGGACGCGGCGGCGAAGGTGGATCACGTCTCCGTGATCTACTCCCGGAAGGACCACGTGCTGGCCTGG
>DASVZU010000254.1:0-9835 GCA_036391515.1 Holophagaceae bacterium | reverse complement strand
CGGCCGCCGGCGCGGACCTCGTCGAACAGCACGTCGGACTTCACCTTGAACTCGGCGACGACCTGGCCGTTCTTCAGGGCCTTGCCCTCGTAGGGGCGCAGCTCCACCACGTCGCCCATCTCCATCCTGGAGACGTCCAGTTCGATGGGCAGGGCGCCCGCGTCCTCCATGGTGTTGTAGAAGATGGGGGCGATCTTGGAGCCCAGGCAGACGCCGCCGAAGCGCTTGTTGGGCACGAAGGGGATGTCCTCCCCCGTGAACCACAGCACGGAGTTGGTGGCCGACTTGCGGGAGGAGCCGGTGCCCACCACGTCGCCCACGTAGGCGATGAGGTGGCCCTTCGCCTTGAGGGCCTCCAGCTGCTTGAGGGGACCCACCTTGCCGGGCTCGTCGGGCTCGATGCCGGGGCGGGGGTTCTTCAGCATGGCCAGGGCGTGCAGCGGGATGTCGGGGCGGCTCCAGGCGTCGGGGGCCGGGGACAGGTCGTCGGTGTTGGTCTCGCCGGACACCTTGAAGATCGTGACCGTGAGGCTCTGGGGAACCTCGGGCCGGCTGGTGAACCACTCGGCCTCGGCCCAGCTCTTCAGCACCGCCTGGGCGTTCGCGTTGCCCTTGTCGGCCTTGGCCTTCACATCCGCGAAGGCATCGAAGATGAGGAGGGTCTTCTTCAGGCCCTCGGCAGCCAGGGCGCCGACCTTCGCGTCGTCCAGCAGGTCGATGAGGGGCTTCACGTTGAAGCCGCCCAGCATGGTGCCCAGCAGCTCCGTGGCCTTCTCCCGGCTCACCAGAGGGCAGGCCTCCTTGCCCTTGGCCACGGAATCCAGGAAGCCGGCCTTCACGCGGGCCGCGTCATCCACGCCGGCAGGCACGCGGTGGACGAGCAGCTCCAGGAGGAAGGCCTCCTGGCCGGCGGGCGGGGCCATCAGCAGGTCCACCAGCTCGTGGGTCTGGGCCTCGCTGAGGGGCAGGGGGGGGATCCCCAGGGCGGCGCGTTCGGCGACGTGGTCGAGATAGGCTTTCAGCACGGTCAACCCCCCTGGGTGCGCCACCGGGCGCGGTCCGAACGACCATTCTACATCCCGGTCGGTTGTGACGGAGGACCGGCCTTCGGCGGGGTGCGTGCAGCTCCTGCCCAGAAATTCCGGTTCAAGCAGGTTCCCCCCGTGGCCGATCCGTGAAGCAGACGGCTGGAGGGTTGGGATGGCGATCAAGCGGGTCGAGGTGTCCGAACTCCGGCCCGGCATGTATGTCCACGACCTCAACTGCGGGTGGCTCGAACACGGGTTCCTGCGCTCCAAGTTCCTCCTGCGGAACTCAGGCCAGATCCAGAAGCTGCGCGATCAGGGCATCTCAGCCATCTACATCGACACGGAACACGGCGAGGATCTGCCCGAGGCCCCTACCCGCGACCAGGTGGAGGCGGGCCTGGACCGTGAGCTCAGGGGCTCGGCCGCCGAGGGGGCCGCCCTGGCCCCCGCCCGGGTCCCCCAGCGGGAGGAGGCTGTGGCAGCGCGCCGGATCCTCAGCGAGGCCGCCGGGGTGGTGACTGGCCTCCTGAACGATGTGCGCGTGGGGCGGCAGATGGATCCGGAGGTGGCGCGCCCCCTGGTGAAGGCCATGCGCGCCTCGGCGCTCCGCAACCCCGGGGCGCTCATCAGCCTGGGCCGGATCAAGGCGGCCGACACCTACACCTTCGAACACTCCGTCAGCATCTGCGCTCTCCTGATGTCCTTCTGCCACGCGCTGGGCATGGATGCGGCCACCGTCGAGGAGGCGGGGGTCGGCGGGCTGCTCCACGACATCGGGAAGATGCGGATCCCCAACGAGATCCTCAACAAGCCCGGCAAGCTCACGGAGGACGAGTTCGCCGTCATGAAGTCCCATGCGGCCCTCAGCCGGGAGATTCTCACCGGCGTGCCGGGCATCTCGGGGATGGTCATCCAGATCGCCGGGGAGCATCACGAGAAGGTGGCGGGGGGCGGCTATCCCCTGGGCCTCGCCGGGGGGGAGATCTCCCAGATCGGGCGCATGACGGCCATCGTGGATGTGTACGACGCGCTCACCTCCACCCGGGTCTACCGCAAGGGCCAGGAGCCCACCCTGGTGATGAAGCGCCTCCTGGAGTGGAGCGGAAGCCACCTGGACACCGAGCTGGTCCAGCGGTTCATCCGCACCCTGGGGATCTACCCCGTGGGCTCCCTCGTGCGCCTGTCCAGCGGACGGCTTGCGGTGGTGGTGGAACAGGGAGAGGACCTCCTGCGGCCCACCGTCCGGGTGGTCTTCGACGGCACCCGGCGTCTGAGGCTCCAGCCCCGGGACCTGGACCTCGCCCGCGCCTCCGAGGAAATCCTTGAATACGAAGATCCCGGGACCTGGAAGCTCGATCCCGCGTCGTTCCTCTAGTACCCCGCCGCCTGCCCGTCCTTCCGGCTCTCGCTGGCGCCGAAATACACCTTCTGCTTGGGGTCCCAGCGGATGCCCTGGTAGCCGCCGTAGCCGCCCAGCATCCAGCCCACGCCGTGGCCCATGTCCATGAGGGCGCGGACGGTCTCGTAGGGGAAGCCGCTCTCCAGCTGGATGGTGCCGGGCAGCTTCCCCTTCTCGCCGGTGGGCTCGGGCGAGCCGTCGTGGCTCATGCGCGGGGCGTCGCCGGCCTCCTGGGCATCCATGTGGAAGTCGATGAGGTCCATGACGATCTGCACGTGGCCGATGGGCTGGAACTCCCCGCCCATGACCCCGAAGCTGAGGAAGGGCTCGCCGTCCTTGGTGATGAAGGCCGGGATGATGGTGTGGAAGGGCCGCTTGCCCGGCGCGTAGGTGTTGGCCTGGCCCTCCTCCAGGGTGAACAGCTCGCCCCGGTCCTGGAGGCAGAAGCCCAGGTCGCCGGGCGTCATGCCGCTGCCCATGCCGCGGTAGTTGCTCTGGATGAGGCTCACCATGTTGCCCTCGCCGTCGGCGGTGGTGAGGTAGATGGTGTCGCCCTCCTTGAGGGGCGGATGGCCCGCCTCCAGCCGCCGCGAGGCTCGGGTCTCGTTGATGAGGGCCCGGCGCTGGGCGGCGTACTCCTTGGAGAGCAGCCAAGCCACGGGCACCTTGGCGAAGGCGGGATCGGCGTAGAACTTCGCCCGGTCCTCGAAGACCAGCTTCTTGGCCTCGGTGAAGAGGTGGACATGGCGGGGGCTGCCGAAGGGGATCTTCGAGAAGTCGTAGCCCTCGAGGATGTTCAGCATCTGCAGGGCCGCGATGCCCTGGCCGTTGGGGGGTAGCTCCCACACGTCGTAGCCGCGGTAGTTCACGGAGAGGGGCTGCACCCATTCCGAGTGGTGGGAGGCCAGGTCCTCGTAGCTCAGGAAGCCGCCCTGGGCCTTCATGTAGGCGTCGATCTTCCGGGCGATCTCGCCCTTGTAGAAGGCGTCCCGGCCGCCCTTGGCCACGGTCTCCAGCGTGGCGGCGAGGCGCGGGTTGCGGAATACTTCGCCGCTGCGGGGGCCCCGCTTGCCATCCACCGTGAAGGTCTCCAGGAATCCGGGGTACTTGCCCAGCGCAGGCACGCTGCGATCCCAGTAGTAGGCGATGAGGTCGGAGACCGGGAAGCCCTCCCGGGCGTAGCGGATGGCCGGGGCCAGCACTTCCGTCATGGGCAGCTTCCCGAACCTTCCGTGCAGCTCGAACCAGCCGTCCACGCACCCGGGCACGGAGACGGGCAGGGGACCGTGGGGCGGAATGTGGGTCAGGCCGAGCTTCTGGAAGTGGTCGAGGGTGAGCGATTTCGGCGAGCGCCCGCTGGCGTTGAGGCCGTAGAGCCGCTTCGTCTTCGCGTCCCACACGATGGCGAAGAGGTCGCCGCCCATACCCGAGCCCGTGGGCTCCATGAGGCCCAGGGCGGCGTCGGCGGCGATGGCTGCGTCCACGGCCGAGCCGCCCCGCTTCAGCACATCCAGGGCGATCTGGGTGACCAGCGGCTGGCTGGTGCAGGCCATGCCGTGCTGGGCCGCCACCTCCGAGCGGGTGGCGAAGGCCCGGCCTGTGACACGGTCCCCGGCGGCCACGGGCAGGACCGCGAGAGCCAGGGCCAGGCAAGCCATCGAACCGCGCATGGGACCTCCGGGGCTGACGTCCATGAAAGCACAAAGGCCTCGCGTCACGAGGCTTTATTTTCCCCGGGGGTCCGGCATCCTGGGACTGGAGGTGCCATGCCGCTGGAAGCCGCCGCCCGGAACGCCCTGCTGGACCGCTACCGTACCGGGCCCGCCCTGCTGAGGCAGGCCTGGCTCGACGTTCCGCCGGAGGCCCGCGCCTGGCGCCCTGGCGAAGGGCGCTGGAGCGCCCAGGAGGTGGTGATCCACTGCGCGGACTCGGAGACCTATGCCGCCATCCGCATCCGCTTGCTGCTGGCCGAACCGGATCCCCTCATCGTCGGCTATGACGAGAACGCCTGGGCGCAGCGATTCGACTATCACGGAGCCGACCCTGAGCTGGCCCTGCGCCTGGTGGAGGCCGTGCGAGCCCACACCCATGCCGCGCTGGCCGGGCTGCCGGACACGGCCTGGGGGCGCATGGGCCGGCACACCCAGAGCGGGGCCTACGGCACGGATGACTGGCTCCGGAACTACGCCGAGCACCTGGAGACCCACGCGGCCCAGATCCGGCGCAACGTGGCGGCCTGGGAGGCGACCCGTGTCCGCTGAGCTGGATCTTCCCGCCTACCTCCGGCGCATCGGGTTCGCGGGGGAGCTCCGGCCCGACCTGCCCACCCTCCGTGCCCTACACCAGGCGCACGCCGCTTCGATCCCCTTCGAGAACCTCGACATCCAGATGGGCCTGCCCATCCGGCTGGACCTGGCCTCGCTGCAGGACAAGCTGGTGCGGCGGCGGCGCGGGGGCTACTGCTTCGAACAGAACACGCTGTTCATGGCGGCGCTCCGGGCCGCGGGGTTCGAGCCGTCGCCCTGCGAGGCCCGCGTGCGCTACGGCACCACCGACGTGCTCCCCCGCACCCACATGCTGTTGCTGGTTCCCCTCGAAGGCGCCGACTGGCTCTGCGACGTGGGCTTCGGGGGCGAGGGCCTGCTCCATCCCGTGCGGATGGATGGCGGGGCCCACGCCCAGTTCGCCAGCACGTACCGCGTCGCGCCGGAGGGCCCCCTCCGGGTGCTCCAGTCCCTCCACCAGGGCGCCTGGGACGACCTCTATGCCTTCGTCCCCGAGCCCAGGTTCGCCGTGGACTTCGAGATGGCCAACCACTTCACGGGGACCCACCCCGAGTCGCGCTTCGTGAAGACGCTCACGGCGCAGCTGCCCGGCCCCGAGGTGCGTCGGATCCTGCGCAACCGCAGCTACGCCGAGATCCGCGCCGGCGCGGTCGAGGGCCGCGAGCTGGCGCCGGAGGAGGTGATTCCCACCCTGCGGGAGGTCTTCGGCCTCGACGTGCCCGAGGGGACCCGGTTCCGGGCCTTCGGGGAATGACCTTCACGGCCTGCCGCCGCCGGGATCGGGCGGATCCTTCCGGCCGTCCCGCTTCGCCTCGATGATGTGCTTCGGCTTGCCGGATTCGAAGATCTTCTGCAGTTCGAGCAGGGTGGCGCCCAGGGTGCCCTTGCTTCGCCGCCTCCGCCAGTAGATCCAGCCCCGGCGCTCCATCCAGAGGCCCAGCCTGTCCAGGAGGAACAGCGCGGAAAAAGTGGCGAGGATCCAGAGGGCCAGGCGGAGCACGGCTGGACCTACCAGGGCACGGGCTTGCCGTCCCGCCAGAAGCCGCCGGTGACTTCGGGGCCCGCCTCGGTGATGGCCCACAGGATGCTGGCGGCGCCCTGGCCCAGGCTGCGGGGCGCCTCGGGGCCGCCCATGTCCGTGCGCACCCACCCGGGGCAGACGGCGTTCACGGCGATGCCGCGGGGCTTCAGGGCCTCGGCCAGCTGCACGGTGACGGCGTTGAGGGCGGTCTTGGAGATGCAGTAGGCCGGGGCCCAGGTGGAGGGCTCGCTGAGCTGGCCGCCGCCGCTGCTCACGTTCACGATGCGGCCGCCCTTCCGCATCAGGGGCGCGAAGGCCTGGGCCATGCGGAGGGCGCCGAGCACGTTGGCCTCCATCGTGCGGCGGAAGGTGTCGCCATCCACCTCCAGCACGCCGAGGTGCCCGTCCAGCAGGATGCCCGCGTTGTTCACCAGCACGTCCAACCGACCGTGCCGGGCCCGCACGGCCTCCGCCGCCTCGCGCACGGAGGCTTCGTCCGCCACGTCGAGGGTCACGGCTTCGATATCCATGAGGGGCTCCGGCTTCCGCATGCCGGCGATCACCGTGTAGCCCCGGGCCATGAGGCGCAGGGCCACCTCGCGGCCCAGGCCGCGGCTGGCGCCGGTGACGAGCGCGATGGACGGTTCGTTCATGGCTTCCCCCAGGTGGCGACGGGGCCCGGATGCAGGTCCGGCCCTTCGAGGATGCGGCGCTGGCCGGGCGCCAGCGCAAGGGCGGCGCCGAGCAGGGCCTCCGCCACTTCGCGGACATGGACGGGCGCCCAGCGCCACCAGCCCGCCCGGCGCGGGAAGAGGCCCCGCCCCAGGGCCAGCCAGGGCGGCGCGAGCAGGCCCAGCACCAGCCGCTCAGCCAGGCGGAACTCCCGGCGGTCGCTCACGAGGAACGAGGGGCGGGCGATCACATGGGCCAGTCCGGTGGTCGCGAGCCCGGCCTCCACCTCGGCCTTGGCCCGCAGGTAGAGGCCCCGGGGGCGGTCCGCGCCTACGCTGCTCACGTGGCCCACGCGGGCCTCCGGGTGCGCCGCGGCCAGGGCCCGGATCAGGCGGAGGGGGAGGTCGCGGTCCACCCGCAGGAAGGCCTCGTCACTGCCGGCCCGGGCCCGGGTGGTCCCCAGGGCGATGAGCAGCAGGTCGCAGGGGCCGGCCAGAGCCCGGTTGCAGGCCCCCTCGTTCTCGAAGTCGAGGATCTCCTCACGCAGGTTCGGCGCGGAGACCGGGAGGCCGGGGCGGCGCACCAGCACCCGCACCTGGAGATCGGGGCGCTCCGCCAGCCGGGCCAGGAGCTGCCGGCCCACCTCGCCGGTCCCACCGGCCACCACCACGTCCCACACCATGGCACCATGCTGCCACGGAAGGACGGCGCGGACATGGCCAAGGCACCGAGTACCAACGCCACGCGGCTGCTGAAGCAGGCGGGCATCGCCTACACCGAGCACCTCTACCGCTACGAGGAGCATGGCGGCACCCGGGTGAGCGCCCGGGAGCTGGGCGTGGCCGAGCACGCCGTCATCAAGACCCTGGTGATGGAGGACGAGACCGGGGTCCCGCTCATCATCCTCATGCACGGCGACCGGGAAGTGAGCACCAAGGAGTTGGCCCGCCAGATCGGGGCGAAGGCCGTCCAGCCCTGCAGGCCAGAGGTGGCCAACCGGCACAGCGGCTACCTCGTGGGCGGCACCAGCCCCCTGGGCACACGGAAGGCCATGCCCGTCCATGCCGAGGCCACGATCTTCGGGCTGGAGCGCATCTACCTCAACGGCGGTAGCCGCGGCTTCCTGGTGGGGCTGGATCCGAGGGACCTGGACCGCGTGCTCGCGGTGAATCGGGTGTCCGTGGCGATCGCGTAGGCGGCGGTCCGTTCCCGCCTTCGAGATTGGGACTCTCCGGGGAGGGGAGGTGCCTGTGACGACGGTCATCGTTCCGTTCCCCGGGGGCGGGCGTGTGCTACCTTCCCTCCCAACCTACCCAGCCCCTCCACCGCACCCCGTTCTCGGAGCCCTCCATGAGCGATGTGGACATCAGCATCACCCAGCAGGCCACCATCCAGGCCCTCCAGAAGGGCGAGGCGGCGATTCCCATGCGGGGCTGGCTGGCCAAGCAGGCGGCCATCAACTACGAGGTGGAACGGGCCCTGGCGGAGGAGGACCCGGCGGCCTTCTGGGCCGAGAAGGCCAAGGCCCTGGAGTGGGCCGCCCCCTGGACGGAGACGCTCCGCTTCGAGGCGCCCAACCATGCCTGGTTCCTGGGCGGGAAGCTGAATGCCACGGTGAGCTGCATCGACCGCCACGTCCACGGGGAACGGCGCAACAAGGCGGCCGTCATCTGGGTGGGCGAGGACGGGGAGGAGCGGACCTACACATACAACCGCCTCTACCGCGAGATGAACCGCTTCGCGAACACGCTCAAGCGCCTGGGGGTGAAAAAGGGCGACCGGGTCATCCTCTACATGCCCCTCACGCCCGAGGGCATCATCTCCATGCTGGCCTGCGCCCGCATCGGCGCCATCCACAGCGTGGTGTACGCCGGCATGGGCGTGCAGGCCCTCAAGTCCCGCATCGAGGATGCCGGGGCCAAGGTGGTGGTCTGCTCCGACTTCACCTATCGCCGGGGCAAGGCCACGGCCCTGAAGCCCATCGTGGACGAGGCCGTCCGCGACCTGGCCTTCGTGGATCACATCATCGTCCACCGCCGAGGCTCCCGGCCAGGCGACGCGCCCGTGACCTTCGCCAGCGAGCGCGAGAAGGACTTCTTCGACATCCAGCAGGGCCGCGAGATCCACTGCGAGCCCGAGTTGGTGGACGCTGAACACCCGCTCTTCATCCTCTACACCAGCGGGACGACCGGGAAGCCCAAGGGCGTGGTCCACGCCACCGGCGGCTACCTGGTGGGCGTGAACTACCTGGCCAAGGCCTTCTTCCAGATCCAGGAGCGGGACATCTACTGGAGCACCTCGGACATCGGCTGGATCGTGGGCCACAGCTTCATCGTCTACGGCCCCCTCAGCATCGGCGCCACGGTGCTCTGCCGCGAGGGCGCCCCGGACTACCCGAGCCCCGAGGTGACCTGGGAGATCTGCGAGCGGTTTGGCGTAAACGTGATGTTCACGGCGCCCACGGCGGTACGCATGTGGATGAGCCATGGGGCCGAGGCCCCCGGGAAGTTCGACCTCTCCAAGCTGCGCCTCATGGCCTGCGCCGGCGAGCCGCTGAATCCCGAGGCCCACCGCTGGGCCCAGCAACACCTGGTAGGCCAGGGCAACGGCATGGTGGTGGACAACTGGTGGCAGACGGAGATCGCCGGCCCCGTCATCGGCACCCTGCCCACCTTCGAGGCCCGTCCCGGCAAGGCCGGCAAGCCACTGCCCGGGGTGCGCCTCGCGGTGGTGAACCGGGACGGCACGCCCGTGCCCGACGGGCAGGGGGGCCTGCTGGTCATCAAGTTCCCGCTGCCCTACATGCTCCGCACCGTCTGGAACGACCCGAAGCGCTACGAGGACTACTGGCGCGACATCCCCGGCTGCTACAGCGCCGGCGACGTCGCCGTGAAGGACGCCGACGGCTATGTGGCGGTGCTGGGCCGGGCGGATGACGTGCTGAATGTGGCCGGCCACCGCATCGGCACCGCCGACGTGGAGGGCTCGCTCATCCGCCACCCCGCCGTGGCCGAGAGCGCCGTGGTGGGGATCCCCGATCCCATCAAGGGCGAGACCATCAAAGCCTTCGTGGTGGTGCGGGCTGGCGTCGCCACCGGACCGGGCCTCATCGCCAGCCTCAAGGATCACGTCCGCGAGGACCTGGGCGGCATCGCCACGCCCGCCGACATCGAGATCCGGGCCAGCCTCCCCAAGACCCGCTCCGGCAAGATCGTCCGCCGCGCCCTCAAGGCCGAGGCCCTGGGACAGGATCCGGGAGACCTGAGCACCCTGGCGGATTAATCCTCTCCGGGGGTTCCGCGCTTCGCGCACACCCCCGGACCCCCGAGCTCGCCACGGCAAAGCCGTGGCTCTCTTCTTCTCCCATTCCCCCCCGGGGGGCCTCGCCGCGCAGGCGTGGCAAGGATCTAAGGTCGCGCGTCGCGCCACC
>DASVZU010000253.1:0-6071 GCA_036391515.1 Holophagaceae bacterium | reverse complement strand
ACCCAGCGCGCTGTCACGAGCCTGAACCTGGCCCGGACCGACGAGCGCTCCCTGCTCTTCCTGAAACTGGGGGGCGCCTGGTCCCTGCGGGAGCTCCGGCCGGCGGGGACCTCCGCCGAGGTGCGCTGGATGCGCCTTGATGAGGGCGGGCACATCCTGAGCCAGGAGGCCTGGACTCCCATGGCCTACGACCCCCGCACCCGGCCCTGGTACCAGAAGGGCGCCGCGGGGGGATCCGGCGCCTGGACTGCCGCCTATACGTTCTTCACCACCCACGACCCCGGCATCACCTACAGCGTTCCGGTCCGCGGTCCCGGGCCGGACCTGCGGGGGGTGGCGGCCCTCGACTTCCTCCTGGACGACCTGACCCAGTCCGTCTGGGAAGCCCAGCCCACCCCCCACAGCCGCTGTCTGGTGGTGGACGACCAGGACCGGGCCCTCATTCTCCCGAAGGAGCCCTCCTTCGCCAGCCCGGAGATCCGGCGGCAGGCCTTCCTCCAGCCCCTGAGCGACGGGTTCCTCCCCCTCCACCACGACCTCCTCCGGGCCCTGCCCCAGGGTGGGGATCTGGCCTTCCGGTTCGAGGGCTCGCCCCTGGTGGGGCGGGTCCAGTCCTTCGAGGGGCTGCCGGGCATCCAGTGGCGGCTGGCCCTGGCCATCCCGGAGGAGGATCTCATGGGCCCCGCCCTCCGGCGGGCCCTGAGCCTGGTCGCCCTGGCCCTCGTGAGCCTGGGACTCGCCGTCTGGCGCATCCGACGTCTCGCCGTGCAAGTCGCCACTCCCATGGCCCGCCTGGGCGACCTGGCCGAAGCCCTGGGCCAGAACGCCCTGCCGCCCCCCATCAAATCCGATCTCCGCGAGATCCTCAGCCTGGATCGCGCCCTCCGTCGGGCCCAGGACAGCCTCGTGGACCAGGGCCGCCTCCAGCGGCAGCTGGAGCACAGCCAGCGCATGGAGACCGTGGGCACCCTCGCCGGCGGCATCGCCCACGACGTGAACAACCAGCTGGCCGCCATCCTGGGGCAGCTCCACCTCTGCCGCGAGCTGCTCCCGGAAGGCCATTCCGTGATGGACCGCCTGGACCGCGCCGAGGAGGCCACCCGGCGCTGCGCCCAGACCACCAAGGCCCTCCTCTCCTTCAGCCACCAGTCCCGTCCGGAGCTCAAGCGCCTGGACCTCAACGCCCTCGTCGGGGAAACCGGCGACATCCTGGACCGGCTCCTCGGCGGGCGGATCCGCCTCGCCCTGGAGATGGCCCCGGACCTTCCCTGGGTGCAGGGCGACGGCGTCCAGCTGGAGCAGGTCCTCATGAACCTGGCCGTGAACGCCCGCGACGCCATGCCCGAGGGGGGCACCCTCACGCTGCGCACGCGGCAGAACCCCGCCGGGGAAGTCTGCCTGGAGGTGCAGGACACGGGCCCCGGCATCCCCGATACCGCCCTGCCGCACATCTTCGAACCCTTCTTCACCACCAAGGAGCTGGGCAAGGGCACGGGCCTGGGCCTGGCCATGGTCTTCGGAATCGTGAAGGCCCACCAGGGTCGCATCCAGGCCGAGAACCCGCCCGAAGGCGGGGCCCGCTTCCGCATCACCCTGCCCCCTGCCGGCCGCCCGCATGACTCTGGCCCCATCCGGAAGGCCGGCCTGCGGGCGGAGACACGGCTCGTCGGAGTCCGCGTGCTGGTGGTGGAGGACGAGGCCCTGCTGCGCGACATGCTGGCGGATGCCCTCACCCTGGCCCGCGCCCAGGTGACCCCCGTCCAGGATGGGGCCGTGGCCTGG
This sequence comes from Holophagaceae bacterium, assembly GCA_036391515.1. Lineage (GTDB taxonomy): Bacteria > Acidobacteriota > Holophagae > Holophagales > Holophagaceae > Geothrix. Next base: position 4,289 of record DASVZU010000253.1, on the reverse strand, counting down.
CGAGCCTGGCAGGCGGGGGCCTTCGATCTCGTCCTCAGCGATCACCGCATGCCCGACTGCACCGGCTACGAGCTGCTCCAGCGCATCCGGGCCGCGGGATCGGACGTGCCCTTCATCCTCGTCAGCGGCCAGGGCCTCGAAGCCGTGGAGAAGGAGCTGGCCCAGGACCCGCGGACCCGCCTCCTGCCGAAGCCCTTCGAAATGCCCCGCCTCCTGGCCCTGATGGCGACCATGCTGGGCCGGAAGGGCTGATCCCCCCCCTTCACTTCGGCTGCGCGATCCCCCCGGCGTGGCAGGCCAGGCAGGAAGCCAGGTGCGGATCCGGGCTGCGCCAGTAGACGAAGTCCTCGCCTCCGACCCCGGCCCGCTGGGCCTCTGGCACCCGGGGCCAGTAGAAGGCGAGCTTGGGCCTGCCGTCCGAGGCGAGCTCCAGGAAATAGAGGGGCCCGGTGTCCGTGCCAGGCTTCCCCCCCTGGTCCTCGTAGGTGCTCATCACCGCGTAGGCACCGGGTTCCAGGGGTTTCCCGGCCTTGTAGGCGTCGATGGCGGAAGCCGTGACCCAGATCCGGCCCCAGCGATTGCCGTGGGCCTTGCTGCGGAAGGGGGCCGCCTCTGCCGGTTCGAGGCTGGCGAAATCCAGGGCCCGCACGGGGACCTCGGCCTCGGCGTCCAGGCGCTTGGCCTCCACGGCCTCGGCAGCGGCCTTGTTCGTCTCCTCGTTCCCGAAGACCATCACGCCCCCCAGCTTGCCGCAGAAGCCCCAGGCCCCCAGCCACATGAAGCCTGCCGCGAGGGCCGGAATGCCCACGCCGCGCTCCCAGAACCGGCGCCCCTCGTGACGGCGGTGGGGAGCGCCGCCCAGGGCGGCCTGGTTGTCCTTGTGCCAGGCTCGCCAGAGCAGCCACACGGTGAGGCAGCCCACGACGACCCCACTCAGGGCCGCCAGCTCGTGGAGCTGGAGGATGCGCTGAAGCACCTGCTTGCCGCTGGCCACCACGGGGAAGTACCCGCCCCCGGGGATGAGCGCGATCTGCCGGCCCCACATCAGGCCGCTGAAGAGGGCCACCGCGCTGCCGGCCAGGGCCACCAGCCCGATGAAGAAGGCGGTCCGGGTCCAGCGTTCCGGATTCCGCGACCAGAAGGAGCCCAGCATGGCCAGGGGCAGGGTGATCACCAGGCCCAGGGGCACGTGGACGAAGGCCGGGTGCTCCCGGGCGATGAGCTCGATCAGGGGCGAGGCCGTCATGGATCTCCCGACTCAGAACACGCGGATCACGTTGAAGCCGATGGACCACTGGCTGGTGGGCCGGGGCCCGCCGCCGTAGTCCCCGCTGAGCACCTGGTTCGCCGTGGTGCCGGTGGTATTGGTGCCCACGAGGGTGAACTTGTGCTTGAAGGTGCGGTAGGAGACGCCAGCGGCGAAGCCGTTCTGGTACGTGGTGCCGTCCGTGAGCCCGCCGGGAGCGGCGTTCTTGAACTTGGAAGGACGCGGGTAGTACTCGGCCGCCACGCTGAACTTCTCCGTGATCTCGCCCCGGATTCCCACCCCCATGTTGAACACGCCGGACTTGTTCGGCGTGGTGTTGGGTGTGGCGCCCGGCGGCACGGGCAGGATCGTGTCCGTGGTGGTGGTCCGCGTGATGTAGGTGGGCACCAGGGAGAGAACCACGCTGTCACCGAGGAAGAACTCCGTGGGCAGCTGGAAGGTGCCCCCGGTGAGGCCCACGCGGCCAAAGGGCGTGGTGGTCTGCGGCACCACCTCGTCGAAGCGCTCGGCCCGGAAGGCCATGCGGACGAGATCGCGGTCGAGGATCTGCTGCTGGAAGCCGAAGGTGAAGGTCTTGTTGTCGGCCGTGCGGTAGATGAGGATGTTCAGCCCCTTGATGGGCTTGATCCCGAAGGCGAAGCCGAGCCCCGGATAGGTGTACCCGTCCAGGCCGTAGACATCCTTCCCGTGGTCCTTCACGGGCGTCACGAACCGGTGGGTGAAGGCGAGGCCGATGTCCCAGTACTGCATCCGCCCGGCCGTGGGGAGGTTGATGGCCAGGGGGTAGTCCGAGGATTCGGCCCGGAGCGCCCCCCCGGCCAGGAGGGCGCATGCGAGCAGGGGGGCGGTCTTCTTCGACATGGGGGCTCCGGTTCAGTGCCTGGCGGCGAATTTGCGGAGGATCTCGGTGACGAAGCGCTGGGCATCCGCCTCGGTCATCTTGTCCTTGAAGGCCGGCATCTTGTCCTTGCCCTGCAGGGTGATCTTCACCCAGTCGGCATCCTTCTTCCGGTTGGCCTTGCGGCTGTCCGTGAAATCGAAGCCCGCGTCGGGCAGGGGCGAGCCGTTGTTGTCACGGCCGTTGCCGTTCACGCCATGGCAGCGGGCGCAGGCATTGGTCCAGTACTTCTGGATGTCGCCGTCGAACTTGGGAAGGTCCTTGACCGGATCGCCGGCGGCGAGGGAGGAGCCCGCCAGCAGCAGCGCCGGGAGGAGAAGGCTGAGCCTCCGGGGGAGAAAGTCGAGGTTGGCCATGGTGGCTCCTTGGGAGGGGGGGTGGGATCCCCCAGGTGGCGGTGGGTCCCCGCGCCGCCCGGCGCGGATCGGGTGCTCGGGGCTTCTCAGTTCCAGGTGTTCCCGGAGGTGCTGTGGTCCTGCCCGTGGCAGGTGAGGGCGCAGCCTCCCTTCCCCTGAGTGGCGGCGGTGACGGTGTAGGTCCGGGCCCCGGTGACCACCGCCGGATCGAAGGCGATGGTATCGCTGGGGAACTGGTCCGCCGGCGTGCCCGTCACCGCGCCGCTGACGGCCTGGGTATCGAGGTATTTGAAGTGGTTCTTGGCCCCGGCGGCGGTGAGCGCCATGTTGTGGCAGGTGGAGCAGGCGGTGTTGTGCTCCCCGGGATTCGAGTGGCGGCCGGTGGCGTCGTTGTACTGGGGGCTCGTGGTGGCGCCCGTGCGGACCTGGTGGCAGGAGGTGCAGGTGGCCGCATTGGTGCCGCTGAGGCTGCCCGTCTGCCAGTTGGGTGCCGTCTGGCCGCCGTGGCAGCTCACGTTCGAGCAGGTGAGATTGCCCGGGGTGAAAGCGGCGGCGCCGGACTGGGCGTTGAAGGTGGCGGCGATGGCCACCGGCGCGGGGCCCGTTGGCTGGCCAGCCCGGGCGTTGGCGGCGTTGTAGTGCGTGACGCTGCCCGATCCGATGCCGTTGTGGCAGGTGTTGCAGCTGAGCTGGGTCAGGAGCCCCATGTGCTTGGCGTGGGCCCCGGCGAGGCTCGGGAACGTAGTGCCCGTGGGTCCCGCGGGGAGGCCCGCCGGTCCCGAGTGGCAGGAGAGGCAGGTGCCGGGGCCGCTTCCGGCTGCCAGGGGCGAGGCCGCCTGGTGGCAGACACTGCAGGCCGGCGCGGCGGAGATGGGCGAGGTGCCGGACACGGCATGACACGCGGCGCAGTTCCCATCGAACTGGGCCTGGGTCACGGTGGTGTGGTTGACGTCGAGGAAGGGGATCGGGTGGGGCGCCGCGCCGGGGCCGTTCGCATGGCACCCCACCGCGGCGTGCTCGGAATTGGCGTAGGTCGCCGAGAAGCAGCTTGGGGCGGCGGGCAGCGGGGCCGTGCGGCCCTTCACGAGGCCGTCATGGCAGTCGTTGCAGGCCGTGAAGTTCCCGGCGTTGCGATGGGACTGGACGTAGCCGGGGAAGGTGGCGACCGGCGCCTGGTACCAGGTGGTGGAGTGGGCCCCCGCCGCGGTGTGGCAGGACGAACAGGCCGTGCTGGCGCTTCCACCGTCGAACTTGGGGGTGCCGGGGGTGCCGTGGCAGCCCTGGCAGTAGTTCAGGTCCTGCTTCGCCTGGAGGCCGTGGAAGGCGTTGCTGGTGGGATCGGTCCAGATGGGGCCCAGGGCGTGCGGGGCGCCCACATTGCCGTGGCACATGGTGTTGTTGAAGCAGCCGGGCGTGGTCCCCGCCGGCGCCGGGTTGGCCGGGTGCCCGATGGGGTTCACCGGAGAGCCCGGGTAGTGGCACTGGGCACAGACGGCGGCGTTCGAGGGGTCGGTGGTGGTGTGGGTATGGAGGGAACCCGCGGAGGCGCGCCAGGGCTTGGCCGGATGGGGCGCGGGCACTCCGTGGCAGCTGGCGCAGCTCTGGGCGGAGGCCCCGCCGGAGAAGTCCTTCGCGTGGCAGATCTGGCAGGCGGCGAAGCGGCCCCCCGGGGTGCCCACGCCCCACTTCGCCCGGGCACCGTGCAGGTCGGCGTTGGCCCAGCCGGGGGTGCTTCCGTGGTGGCACGCAGAGGTCAGGCAATTGGGGA
>DASVZU010000252.1:0-27763 GCA_036391515.1 Holophagaceae bacterium | reverse complement strand
TCGACAGACATCTTTTTATTCTTATACTATTAACCATTTTGCGCTCTTGATTCACTTTAGTACATCTATAAAGAATCGCTCTCTAATGGCTTATTTCTCAGATTCAATCACCGCCTGTCCTCTTGCGGGGGATCATTTAGTCTGACTTCCGCTCATCTCCCATCTCCCCAGAGAAAAACCTTCCTGGCGATCTTCCAACAGCTTCCACGACATTCAACTGGCCCCTTCGAGGTGACCCCATGCCCCCATCCGCCGCGAACCCCGGCCCCTCCCCCTCCGACCTCATCTCCCAGCGGATCGCGGAGCTGGGGGGCTGGCGGGGGGCGACGCTGGGCCGGATGCGGCAGCTCATCCTCGCGGCGGATCCGGGGATCGTCGAGGAATGGAAGTGGGCCACGCCGGTCTGGTCCTGCGGCGGGATCGTCTGCACGGGTGAGGCCTACAAGGACAAGGTGAAGCTCACCTTCGCCCAGGGCGCCACGCTGCCGGATCCGACCCGCCTCTTCAATGCGAGCCTGGAGGGGAACACCCGCCGCGCCCTCGACCTCCGGGAGGGCGAGTCCGTGGACCCCGCCGCCTTCCAGGCCCTGATCCGCGCCGCCGTGGCCCTCAACCAGGCCGGGAAGGCCAAGGCCCCCAGGCGCGCGAAGGGCTGAGCCCCCGCGGGAGCGCCCCCTTCCCTGGATCCGCCTGGCGACCACGCCGGCGAAAGGGCCGCGCCGGGCCGGACACCGCCTCGGACTGGCATCGGATTTGATCCCAGGTGGCCTGAGCTCACGAAACCCCCGTTGAACGGCCTGCCCCCGGACCCGGCCACGCGATTCTGCAACAAGGAGTGTCGCCTTCTGCCTCACCTTCCAGAAACCCATCCCATGGAGGACGCCATGAACGCGTCGTTGGCCTGTGCAGGCCTGCTCGCCCTGACCCTAGGGTGCTCGATCGCCCCCCGCATCACCACGGATGTCACCCGGATCGCCCCGACCGCAGGGCCGGCGAAACCGGCCGACTGCGACATCCAGGTCTTCACCCAATCCCCGACGGACCGGAAGTTCGAGGAACTGGCCATCATCAGTGCGGTCACCGACACCGGCTCGTTCTCGAGGAAGGATCTCGCCTCGGTCCTCCCCACCCTGAAGGAGAAGGCCTGCGCGGCCGGCGCCGACGCGATCATCCTCCGGAATGTCGAGCAGGGGGACATCCCCGTGGGAGACCAGTACGGACACCGGACCCCCACCAAGGTCTTCTGCGTGGCCATCCGGTTCCTCCCCGCCCGGCCCTGACGCACCCCCGGCGCCCTGAATCCCCACCGTTGAATCCCCGTCCCCGGGAGGCCCCATGCGCCCCGCCCTCAAGGCCACTGGCAGCGTCGTCCTCGGCTTCGCGGGGGCCGGCGCCGTGATGATGCTCCTCGAGTTCATCAACGGCCGCGTCCTCTACCCGGAGCTGGCCCAGGCCGCCGAGGGCGTCACGGACCCGGAGGCGGTCCGGCGGATCTTCGCCACGGCGCCCGTGGGCGCGCTCCTCGTGGTGGCGGCCGCCTGCGGCCTGGGCAGCCTGGCGGGCGGCTGGCTCACAGCCCGCCTGGCCCGGCCCCTGCACGGGCCCGCCCTGGCCCTGGCGACCCTCCTCACCCTGGCGGGCGTGGCCAACAACCTCATGCTGCCCCCGCCTGTCTGGTTCTGGATCGCCACCCTGATCGCCCTGCCCGCGGGCACCCTCCTGGGCGCGCGCCTGGCCCGGCCCCGGTAGCCTGCGCGAAAGGGGCCCCGCCCCGTGGCCCGGGCCCGCGGGAGGCCTATCTTCGGCCTCGGCATTCGCCATGCGCGGGAGGCCGACATGAAGAACTACCACCTCACCAAGGAGGGCAACACCTGGAACCTCCGCCCCGAGGGGGGCGCCCGGCCGGTGGTCCACGCCTGCACCAAGATGGAGGCCCTGGGGCAGATGCGGGCCTACATGAACAACCACCCCGGCTCGGTGACCATCCACAAGGAGAACGGCCGGATCCAGGAGGAGCGGACCTATCCGCGCCACACCGACCCGAGGCGGTCGAGGGGCTGAGCCCGTCCGGCCGCCCCGGCCCGTTCCCGGCGCGCGGGGCAGGCTGACCCGGCCCTGCGTGCCACGGCGGCAGGCGTCCTGCGGCGCGGGACGCCCAGGGGGGTGCGTTCCGTCCGGCCGGGTTCCCGCCCTACACTGGCGCCAGGCCAGTCCGGAAAGAGGGTCCGCACCATGACAATGCAGAAGCGCGCCGCGAACCGGGTCTTCGCCCTCGTCTTCGGGCTGTTCGGCGGAGTCGCGGCCCTGGCGGGCCTCCTGGCGCTCGGGCGCGGGGCCGCGTCGGCGAGCTGGCCGAGGGCGGAAGGGACGATCCTGCGGGCCGAGGCCGTGAGCGGAGTCGGAACCCGGAGCTCCGTCCACTACCGCGTCCGCTATTCGTACACCGTCGGCCACCAGGCCTTCGCGAGCGACCGCCTCACCTTCGTGTTCGACCGGGCCACCTTCCAGCTGCCCCGCTACGCCGTCGGCCAGCAGGTTCCGGTCTACTACGATCCCGCCGCCCCCTCGGCAGCCGTCCTCGTGAAGGGCATCCAACCCTATCCCGTGGTCATCACCCTGTTCGGGGTGCTCTTCATCGCCATCGGCTGGGTGGCCTCCCGCTTCCCCAGCCTCGCGACGCGGCCCCAGGGCTCCCGCTAGCCGCCGGGGCTCCCGTCGCCGGCCACGAAATGCGACCGGTCGATCAAATATGCTTGAAACCCGACCCCGATGACCGAAGTTAGGTGGGTTCGATCCTGGGATTGGCCTTTATCGAAAGCTGGACTCAGGTTTGGCCGCTTTTTCATGCCGGCCGTCGAACGGGCTGTTTCCTCCCCCCAGGCAGGGCCCGACTCCCATGGTGGATCTCGCGATCGTCGTCGCCGGCTATGACCGCCCGCAGGCGCTGGCCCGCCTCCTGGCCTCCCTCGACCGGGTGGATTTCGAGGGCCAGCGCGTGCCGCTCATCATCAGCCTCGACCGCGGGGGCCACCGCGAGGTGGAGGACCTGGCCCGGGCCTTCGCCTGGCGGCACGGGGTGAAGACCCTCCGGACCTTCCCCCGGCACCTGGGCCTGAAGCAGCACATCCTCGCCTGCGGCGACCTGACGGAGGAGCACGAGCACCTGGTCGTGCTGGAGGACGATGTCTACGTCTCGAGGAACCTCTACCGCTACGCCACCCAGGCCCTCGCCTTCTACGCAGGCGAGGACCGGATCGCCGGACTGGCCCTGTACAGCCAGCTCTGGAACCTCTCCTGCCACCGCCCCTTCCAGCCGCTGGACGACGCCTACGATGCCTACTTCATGCAGTACGCCTGCTCCTGGGGCCAGGTCTGGTCGCGCGGGCCCTGGCGGGCGTTCCGCGCGTGGTTGGACCGCCACCCGGAGGAGGCGGGGCCCAACCCGGCGATCCCCCCCGCGGTGCTGCGCTGGTCCGAACAGTCCTGGCTGAAGCACCACATCCGCTACTGCATCGCCACCGGCCGGTTCTTCGCGTACCCCAGGGTCGGGCTGTCCACCAACTTCGCCGACCGGGGCCGCCACCACACCCTCGAACGGGACAATGCCTGGCAGGTCCCCCTCCAGGAACCCTACGCGAAGCGCTACCGGTTCCCCGCCTTCGGCGCCTCGAAGGCCGTGTACGACGCCTTCTTCGAGTCCAGGACGATCGGCGAGGCGCTCGGGATCGACCCTGCCACCCTCTGCGTGGATCTGTACGGCATCAAGCGGAACGCCGAGCAGGCCCGCTACTGGCTGACCCTGGAGCCTGCCCCCTTCCCGGTCCTCCGCTCCTTCGACCTCGCCCTGCGCCCCCACGAGGCGAACATCCTCCACGCGATCCCGGGCGAGGTCATCCGGCTATACGACACCCGCAGGGCCGCCAGCCGACCGGCCCGGGGCTCCCGGGCCACGCTCCTCGATGTCACGGTGAAGTACGACATCCGCAACCTCTCCTACAAGGGGCTCCTGCGCTACTCCACGCGCATGCTGCTCCGCCGCCTCCGCGCCCGCCTGGCCGCCAGGGGCTGGCCGCGCTTCGCCCGGCCGCCGCAACCCTCCGCCGGGGGCGACGGCCCGAAGGGCTGGCCGCCGGACGGCTAGCGCCGGGTTCCCAGGCAGGAACCCGGACATCGCAGGAGCTGGCATGCGGGCACTCATCACAGGCGGAGCAGGCTTCATCGGCACGCACCTCGCGCGCCGCCTCCTGGCGGAAGGGCTCGAGGTGGTCGTGCTGGACGTCTTCTCCCCGCAGGTCCACGGCGACAACCGGGACCTGGCGCCGGACCTCCAGGGGCCGGTCCGCCTGGTGAGGGGCGACATCCGGGACCGGTCGGCCCTCCGCCTGGCCCTGGACGGCGTGGAGGCGGTCATCCATCTCGCGGCCGAGACCGGCACGGGGCAGTCCATGTACGAGGTCGCCCGGTACTCCGAGGTGAACCTGCAGGGCACCGCCCAGCTGATGGACCTGCTGGTCAACGCCCCCGACAGGAGGGTGCGCCACCTCGTCGTGGCCTCCTCCCGGGCCATCTACGGGGAGGGACGGTACCGCTGCCCCCTGGACGGAGTCGTCTTCCCGGGGGCGCGGTCCCCCGAGGCCCTGGCCCAGGGCCGCTTCGAGCCGGCGTGCCCCGCCTGCGGCCTTCCGCTCGAGAGCCTGCCCACCTCCGAGGACACGCCCCCGGCCCCCACCTCCTTCTACGGGCTCACCAAGCTGGTGCAGGAGCGCATGGGCCTCCTGTTCGGGGGCACCCTCGGCATCGCCACCCACGCCCTCCGCTTCCAGAACGTGTTCGGGCCCGGCCAGTCCCTCCGGAACCCCTACACGGGCATCCTCGCCATCTTCTGCGGGCTCGCCCGGGCGGGGGAGCCGCTGCGCGTGTTCGAGGACGGCCGCGAATCCCGGGATTTCGTGCATGTCCACGATGTCGTCGAAGCCACCTGGCGGGCGCTGAACCACGAGCCTCCCGGGCCCCTGGCCCTGAACGTGGGCAGCGGGATCGCCACGACCCTCGCCGAGGTCGCCGCGGAGATCGTCAGCCACCTGGGCAGCCGGTCCAGGATCCAGGTCACGGGGGAATTCCGGATCGGGGACATCCGCCACAACCGGGCCGATCTCACCCGGGTCCGCGAGCACCTGGGCTTCGCGCCCACCACCTCCTTCCGGGAAGGCCTGGCGGAATTCCTGGACTGGGCCTCGGAAGCGCGACCGGCGACCGGAGGGTACGCGCGGTCCCTGGAGGAGCTGAGGAGCAGGGGGTTGATGCATGTCTAGGATCTCGCACGTGGGCATCGTCACGGTCACCTACAACAGCGCCCCGGTGATCGAGCCGTTCCTGCGCTGCGTCCTGGCCCAGAGCCACGGGGCCTTCACGCTGTACGTCATCGACAACGCCTCCGCGGACGACACCCTGGAGCGGATCGCGCCGGTCATCGACCCGCGGATCGTGCTCGTCCGGAATCCGGCGAACCGCGGCATCGCCGCGGGCAACAACCAGGGCATCCAGCTCGCCCACCGGGACCGGTGCAGCCATGTCCTCCTGCTGAACAACGACACCGAGTTCGGCCCCGAACTCCTGGCCGGCCTGCTGGAGCGCATGGAGGCGCATGGATGCGACCTCATCGCCCCGAAGATGTACTTCTTCGACCGCCCGGACCGCCTCTGGTACGCGGGCGGCGGCTTCATGAAGCACCACGGCTACACCACCTTCAGCTTCGGCCAGGGGGAGGTGGACCTTGGCCAGTTCGATGCCGCCCGCGTGGTGGAGTTCTGCCCGACCTGCTGCACCCTGGTCCGGATGTCCGTCTTCGAGGCCATCGGCCTGATGGACGAGACCTATTTCGTCTACTGGGACGACATCGATTTCCTCTACCGGGCCCTCCGGGCGGGCCTGGTCACCCGCTACGAGCCCGGCCTCCGCCTCTGGCACAAGGTCAGCTCGCTGACCGGCGGGAAGCAGTCGGCCTTCTCGCTCTATTTCGGCGCGAGGAACAAGGTGTACTTCCTGTTCAAGCACCGGCCGATCCCCGAGTTCCTCCTCTCCAACCTGGCGAACTACCTGTACCTGGCGGCGCGGACCCTGGCGGGATCGGTGCCCCTGTCCCAATTCCGCATCCGGCAGAGGGGATTCCTCGACGGGTTCCGCATGGCGTTCGCCCTGGGCGGCCCTTCGGACGCCCGCCGCCCGCAACCCCGCCGGTTGGAAGAACCGGGCCGGGTCTGATCCAGGCCCCCTGCCCAGGGGAAGACACGTAGAATTCCTCATGGCCGCCGTCCTCCTCCTCTTCCTCATTCCCGTGGGCGGCGGCATTCCCGCAGGGGTGCTGCTGGCCCAGGCGAAGGGGCTGCCCTGGGAAGCCTCGGCGGGGCTCTACTTCATGTCGGACGTGATCCTGGCCCTGGCCTTCGAGCCGCTGCTGCGGGGCTTCGTCCTGCTGGCCCGGCGGGTGCCCTTCCTGGCCCGCTTCGGGGCGGCCATGAAGGAGGCCATGGCCCGCAGCGCGGCCACCTTCGCGCCGGGGGCGGGACCCATCGCCCTCATCCTGGTCGCCTTCGGGGTGGATCCCATGACCGGACGCAGCGCCGCCCTGGCCGCGGGCCACGGCTTCCTGGCCGGCTGGGCCTTCGCCATCGCGGGCGACATGCTCTACTACGCCGTGGTGGCCGCCAGCACCCTGCGCCTGAACGCGTACCTGAAGAGCCCCGAGGCCACGGTCTGGATCATCCTCCTGGCCATGCTCCTGCTCCCCGGCCTCATCCGCCGCCTGCGGACCGGCTTCGCGCGCCGCCGCAGGGCCGAGGCCTGAACCAGTCCCGCCCCATCCGTTCCGGAGGCCCCATGGACCGCCACCCCGTCGAGGCGCTCATCGAGCAGGCCGACGCCGCCATCAACCGCGAGGACTTCGACACGCTGATGCGGATCTACGCCGAGGATGCGGTGCTGGTGGTCAAGCCCGGCCTGGAGGCCCGGGGCCGGGCCCAGATCCGCAAGGCTTTCGAGAGCATCGCCGCGCACTTCGGCCACAGCCTGGCGGTCGAGGAGGCCGGCCTGCTGGTGCTCGAGGCGGGCGACACGGCCCTGGTACTGGCGCGCACGGTGGTCTCGGCCGCCACCCTGGCCGCCACCGTCCGGAACGCCACCTACGTCTTCCGGCGGGATCCCGTGGCCGGCTGGCAGTGCACCATCGACAACTCCTATGGCCACGACCTGATCCGCCAGGAGGAGGGCTGAGCGCCCCTTCCCCGGGCGATCTTGTCTGACTGTCAAACTCCGCAAGGATCGGGTGGCCCGGTGGCGGACCGACCGGCATGCTCCAGTCAAGCCGCGGGGGACTGAGAATCTTTCCATACCTCGCGGCCCCCGTGCGCGAGGTGCCCATGCTGAACACGGTCGTACGCCCGGCGCTCCCCGAGGATGCGGAAGCCATCGCCGTCCTGGGCCGGAAGAGCTTCACCTGGGCCTTCGGGGCCCTCTTCCGGGAGGACGTGCTGGCCCGGTACCTGGACCTCACCTACTCGCCCGGCAAGATCGGCGGGAGCCTGGCCAAGCAGGCCAACCGCTACTTCGTGGCGGAGGCGGAGGGCCGGCTGCAGGGGTTCCTGAAGCTGAAGGCGGACGGGATCGAGGCCTGGCAGGTCCAGAAGCTCTACGTGGATCCCGACCTCATCCAGGGTGGGATCGGGCGCCGGCTCATGCAGGCCGGCGAGGACGTGATGCGGGCCCAGGGCGCCCCCGCCGCCTGGCTGGTCGTGTACCAGGGCAACGACCGCGCCATCCGGTTCTACCGGGCCCTGGGCTACGACGTGACGGGTGTGGAGTTCCACGATTTCGAGGACATCCGCATCGAATTCCGACGGATGTACCGGCCCTTCCCCCAGCCCTCGACGCCCCTGGCCTGAAACGGATCGCCGACCCGGAGCACCTCATCCCTGACCGCATCCTGGGCCCGAAGGGACTGCCATGGACTCCCACCTGCACGCCATGACCGAACTGTTCGCCCAGCTCGGCCTGCCCACCAGCCCCGAGGCCATCCAGGCCTTCATCGAGACGAACCGGCCCCGGGCGGCCCACGTCGCCCTGCCCGACGCGCCCTTCTGGACGGCCTCCCAGGCGGAGTTCCTGCGGGACCAGGTGCAGAACGACGCCGACTGGGCCGGCGTGATCGACCGGCTGGACGCCGCCTTCCGCCGGGGCTGAGGGAAGGTTCCGCAGACCGCCCCGGCACTGTCTGCCACGACAGGCATTTCCTGTGGCATTGTGTCCCCTTCACCGGAGCCCGCCTTGACCGACGCCCTCCTGATCCGCCCCGCCGAGCCGGCCGACTTCGATGCCTGGAAGGCGCTCTGGGAGGGCTATAACGCCTTCTACGGCCGCTCGGGTCCCACGGCGCTCGCACCGGAGATCACCCAGGCCACGTGGTCGCGGTTCCTCGATCCCGGCGAGCCCATGCACGCCCTTCTGGCGGTGCGGGGCGGGACACCGCTGGGGCTGGCACACTTCCTCACCCACCGCAGCACGATCCAGCTCGCCCCGAACTGCTACCTGCAGGACCTCTTCACCACCGAGGCCGCCCGGGGCCAGGGCGTGGGCCGGGCCCTCATCGAGGCGGTGTACGCCTGGGCCCGGCGCGCCGGCCTCCCCCGCGTGTACTGGCAGACCCACGAGACCAACGCCGTCGCCATGCGCCTCTACGACACCCTCGCCGATCGGCCGGGCTTCGTGATCTACCGGAAGCAGCTCCAGGAGACCCGATGAACGGCGACCTCTACCTGGCCGATGCCCTCAAGCGGTTCCGCGAAACGAAATCCCAGTGCGACCGCGCCCTCGCGCAGGTGCCGGTTGAACGCTGGACGCACCGGCTGGACCCGGAATCCAACAGCCTCGCCACGCTAATGCTGCACCTCTCGGGCAACATGCTCTCCCGCTGGACCGACTTCCTCACCTCGGATGGTGAGAAGCCCGCCCGGGACCGCGACGCGGAGTTCGAGGATCCCGCAGCCTTCGATCCCGGGGCCCTCCGCGCCCGCTGGGAGCGCGGCTGGGCCTGCCTCCTGGGCGCCCTGGAGGGCCTCACCGGCGCCGACCTGGACCGCACGGTGACCATCCGCCACGAGCCCCACACCGTCCTCGAAGCCATCAACCGCCAGCTCGCCCACTACCCCTATCACGCGGGCCAGCTCGTGCTCCTGGCCAAGCATCTGGCTCCGGCCCCCTGGCAGACCCTCAGCGTGGCCCGGGGCGGCACCCGGGCCTACAACGCGGCCATGATGGGGGATCGGCCGCGGGCTTGAGGGCGGCCCGATCCACGGAGTCCCCATGGTGAAGCGCTGGCTGCTCGCGGGTCTGGCGATCCTGGTGGCCTGGACGGCCCTGGATCTGCTGCTGCACCGCTGGGCGCTGGCGGGGGTGTACGCCTCGAACGCGCGACTCTGGCGGTCCGCGGGGGAGATGAACGTGGTCCTGATCTACCTCGCCACGTTCGCCCTGATCGCGATCTTCGTGGGCGGGTACCAGGGGCTGGTGCGGCCCAAGTCCCTGGGCGCGGGCCTGCGCTTCGGAGGGCTGCTGGGCCTGGCCCTGGGCATCGCCTCGGGCCTCGGCCCATACGTGCACATGCCCCTGACCGCCACGCTGGCCTGGGGCTGGTTCCTCGGTGGCACCTTGAAGGGCCTGGCCGCGGGAGCCCTCCTGGGCTGGCTGATCCCCGATCCGCCGGGGGTGCGGTCATAGTTCCAGGACAGGAGTCTCCGCCCATGGACCACGAAGCCGAGTTCACCCGGGCGTTCATCGCCTCCGCCAAGCGGGCCCGGTTCATCCGGGCCCTGGCCCAGCCGAAGCACCGCAGCGAGGCCCTGGCCCAGCTGGACGAGGACCTGCCCTACATGCCCGGCTTCGCCACCGAGGTGCCCGGTGCCCAGGACTTTCCGGCGGAATTGGAGAAGCTGCTGCGGGCGAAGGGGGCGGGTCCCACCTGCCACGTGATGGCGGAGGGGCTGAAGGCGGACGGCCGGGAGCTGCCCCTGCGGGAGGCCCTCCACCAGATCTGCCTGCAGGGCTCGGGCGCCATCCTCTCCTGCCTGCCGGGCCAGCTTGCCTACTACCGGCCGGCGGCCCCGGGCCGGGGCATCGTCCTGGAACGGCCCCGGATCTGAGTCCCGGCACCGCCTTCCGGCTACCCTGGAGCCATGTCCACGGCCCTCCTCGTCATCGATGTCCAGCGCGACCTCTTCGAACCGACGCCCCGGCCCTTCGAGGCCGATGCCGTGGTCCAGCGCATCAACGGCCTGGCCGACCGCGCCCGGGCAGCGGGAGTGCCCGTGGTCTTCATCCAGCACGAGTACCCCAAGGGCATCCTGCTCCAGGGTTCGGAAGGCTGGCAGCTGGCGCGCGGGCTCCGTCCGGCCCCGACGGACACCTTCGTCCGCAAGACCACGCCGGATTCCTTCCTCCGCACGAACCTGCAGGACCTGCTGGACGGCTGGGGCGTGAAGACCGTGGTCATCTGCGGCTACGCCAGCGAGTTCTGCGTGGACACCACCACGCGCCGGGCCGCGGCCCTGGGCTATGGCGTGATTCTCGCGGCGGACGCCCACACCACCCACGACAAGGCCCACGCCAGCGCCGCGGTCATCCGCGCCCACGAGAACGCCACCCTGCCCGACATCGGCAGCTTCGGCCCCGAGATCCGGGCCCTGCCCGCCGTGGGGATCGGATTCGGCGCGTGACCCCCGCGGCACATCCTCCGCGGCTCCGCGCCCTGCTCGGCCTCGTGGCCTGGCTCGGGCTCGTCTTCTCTGCCGCGGCCCTGGGCGCGGCGGCCACGGTCCGCGCGGGGGCCTTCTACACCCAGCTCGTCCGGCCCGCCTGGGCACCCCCCGCCTGGCTGTTCGGGCCGGTCTGGACCCTGCTCTACGCCCTGATGGGCTTCGCCGCCTGGCTGGTGTGGCGGGACCGGGGCTTCCGTGGCGCCGCGGCGCCGGCGCTGGCCCTGTTCCTCGCGCAGTTAGCCGTCAACGCCCTCTGGTCCTGGCTGTTCTTCGCCTGGCACAAGGGGGGCGCCGCCACCCTGGACATCGCGGTCCTCTGGCTGCTGCTGGCCGCCACGATCCTGGCCTTCCGCCGGGTCCGCCGGCTGGCCGCGGCCCTCCTCCTGCCCTACCTGGCCTGGGTCACCTTCGCCGCCGCCCTGTGCCTGGCCGTCTGGCGGCTCAACCCGGGCCGGCTCTGAGGCCCAGCAGGAGGATCCGGCCATGCCCGCAGGCCCGAAGGACGTCGTCACCGCCTGGGTGGCGGCCTTCAACCGGAAGGATGTCGACGCCCTGGCGGCCATGTACGCGGAGGACGCCGTGAACCACCAGGTGGCGGAGGCGCCGGTGGAAGGGCGCGAGGCGATCCGCGCCATGTTCGCGGCGGGCTTTGCGGCGGCGGAGATGGTCTGCATCGTCGAGAACCTCTTCGAGGACGGCGATTGGGCCATCCTGGAGTGGCGCGACCCCCTCGGCCTGCGGGGCTGCGGCTTCTTCCGGGTGGTGGACGGCCGCATCGCCTTCCAGCGCGGCTACTGGGACAAGCTCAGCTTCCTGCGCCAGCACGGCCTGCCCCTGCCGACGGAACCTTGATCCCACCCGCCTGCGGGCCGACCCTGGGCTGCGCCCAGGCTGCGGCGTGGGAGGCCTCCGTGAAACCTGCCGCTCTCCTTGCATCCCTGTTCCTGGCCCTGATCGCCCTGGCCCACCTGATCCGCGTGGTGGCTGGTGTCGGAGTGCTCGTCGGCGGGGTGGCCATGCCACCGTGGATGAGCCTCGCGGCATTTTTCTTCTGTGGCACCCTGGCCCTGGCGCTGATCCGGGAATCCCGGCGATGATGCTCGAAGCCCAACTCTCCAGGTGACCATGGTTTCCGGACAGGACCTCGAGCGGTACCTCCACGACCACATCCCCCTCTCCAGGGCCATGGGGGCGACCGTCCGGTCCGTCTCGGTCGAAGGGGTCACCCTCGAAGCCCCCCTGGCCCCGAACCTCAACCACCGCGGGACGGTCTTCGGGGGCAGCGCCTCCTCCCTGGCCATCCTGTCGGCCTGGGCCCTGGTCCACAGCCGCCTCCGCGCGGAGGGCCTCGACAGCCGGCTGGTGATCCAGCGCAACACCATGGCCTACGAGCGGCCCATGGACGGCAGCTTCACGGCGACCTCCGCCCTCGCCCGTCCGGAGGCCTGGCCCGCCTTCCTCCGCACCCTGCGACGGATGGGCCGGGCCCGGGTCGCCGTGGTGTCCATGCTCCGCTGTGACGGCCAGGCGACGGGCCGTTTCGAGGGGGACTTCGTAGCGCTCGAGGCGGCCGGGCACCCGGTCAGCGGGGACTGACTGCCTCCGGGCCGGTGAGTACGGCCCGCTTCAGGGCGGGGCGCAGGATGACCCGGGCGGCCTCGGCCCTGGCGAGTTCCACGCGCGCGCCGGACCGATCGCCGGTCTCCAGGAGCAGGGCCAGGAGATTGTTCCAGGCATCCGGCTGGCGGGGGTCCGCCTGGATGGCCAACCGGTACTGGGCGATGGCCTCGGCGGGCCGGCCCTGGCGGTAGAGGCAGTTGCCGTGGAGCAGCCGGTACGTGGCCGGGACGGCGAAGGGGGTGTCCTGATGATAGAGCTGGCCCTTCTTCTCCTCCAGGTAGCGCAGGGCGCTCTGCTTGGTCGCATAGAGGTGGGCGCAGCAACCTGTGGGATCCCCGCCCCGGGCTGTCAGCTCATCGAGGCTGACCTTGATGGCCTGCGCCTCGGCAGCCTCCTGGGCCCTAAGCTCGGCGACCTGGTCGTGGTACTGCTGGTCGAGCGCGGCAAGTGCCCGTTCCGAGGTTTCCACCTCTGCCAGGGCCCCGGCGTAGTCCCGGTGTTCGTAGGCCATCTGGGCAAGGAGGAAGTGGGCCTCGAAGTGGTCGGGGATCTTCTGCAGGCAGGGGTCCAGCAGCTGCTGCGCGTCCCTGAACCGGCGTGCCTCCATGGCCTGGCGCGCCTCGACGATGCGGGCATCCAGGGCCTGGTAGCGCTGGAAGAGGGTGATGTCGCCGGAAGCCGCCCCCATCAGGGACAGCCCTGCCGAGAGAAATACCAGGCTGCGGATCGGCTGGAGAAGGCGCATCGGGGGCCCCATCAGATCGCCGCCAGTCTAGCCGCTCCCCGACGGAACGCAGGCCGAATCAATGGCGGGAGGCGCTTTCCGCCTCGACCCGGGCGGCCACATAGGCGGAGATCCTCCCGTGGACCTGATGGAGATCCCCGTTGCCCGCCGTGAAGATCTCGCTGGCCACGGTCCCTCCCTGGGCCTGGAGGAAGACAGGGATCCGGTAGCCCTGGGCCTCCCGCCCGAGGCTCCAGACCAGCCGCAGGCGCCCGCCCTTCGGCAGGGGCGTCCAGGCCTGGGGCCCCTTCAGCAGGATCACGGGCAGGCCCCGGTGTTCCTGGAGGTCCCGGCCCACATCCTGGGCCAGGGCCGAGGCGAAATAGTCCACGGCGGGATCGCCGGTGGTGTTCTCCAGGGGCAGGATCTCCACCGTCGCCGGGGGGACGTGGACGACGGCCCACAGCCCGGCCGCCCCGCCCAGGGCCGCCAGGGCCAGGCTTCCACCCAGCCAGATCCGGCGGCTCCGGGCCAGGGGTTCCGGCCGCAGGGCCCGCCTCGCGCCGATGCCTGAGTCGGGCCGGTGGACCGGCATGGGGAAGGAACCGGATTCTGGGGGCGGATGGCCCGGCAGGGGCAGCACCTTGGCCACGAAGCGGTAGCCCTTGCGGGGGACGGTCTCGATGAACCGGGGCTTCTCCGCCGAGTCGCCCAGGGCCTGACGCAGCCGCCAGGCCGCCGCGTTGAGGCTGTCCTCGAAGCCGACGTGGATGTCCCCGCCCCACACCCGCTTCTGGAGCTCGTCCCGACCCACCAGCTGGCCCGGCTGCTCGAGGAGGCAGAGGAGCAGCTTGAGGGGCTGCTCCTGGATGCGCACGCAGTCCCCTCCCTTCCACAGCTCGCCGGAGCTGGGATCCAGCTCGAATCCGCCGAAGGACAATCTCGCCATGCGGCACCCGGGAGGTGCGTCCGGGAGCAAGTATGGGACCCGGGGGAGGGGCTTCAAGTTTCCTCCAGGGCGCCTAACCGAAGCCTCACCTGGCCCCTGTCGGTCGGGAATCCTGTCACGGATGTATCTGCAACCCCTCCAGGCCCAGTTCGATAACCCGTCAGATACCGTTCATGGCGCGGTTAGGCGGTCCCGGCCGAGCTTCCTCCTGCCGCACGATCCACGTGCTGCGCCCGGACCCCGATCGGGTCCCTTCTTCATGGAGGCGTCCCAATGTTCCGTCCAAGCACCCTCTTCGCCCTCGCCGCCCTCACGGTCTCCCTCGCCGCCGAGGATTTCGGCCCGGTGGTCAAGGCGGCCGGGCTGGTCTTCCCCGGCAAGTCCCACTACGGCGTCGTCTGCAACTACGGTCGCAGCAAGGAGGCCGTCGGTGACCTTCTCCGCGCGCTGCCCGAGGGGGCCACCCTCACCGTGGTCGACGCGCACGACTGGTCGCAGGTGATGCCCGCCGCCTCCATGCTCCGGCTGCGGGACGTCGAGATGCTCGCCCTGCTGCCGAAGGATTCACTGGTCAGGGACGGGTCCCCCTTCGCCACCGCCCTGGTCAACCATGTGGCCGGCTCCATCCCTGCCTTCGGCACCACCCCGGCCGCCATCAAGAACGGCTGCGCCCTGGCCCTGGGCGCCGCCACGGGCTGGGAACTGCTGGTCAATCCGGCCATGGTGGATCCCAGCGTGAAGGGCATCATCGGACCCATCGAGATCACCCAGGCGCCGAAGGCGGCCGAATTCGACCGCCCGCGATTCCAGCTGGTGAGCCTCGCGAGCCACTGAGTTCCGGCTCCATCCGGGACAAGGACGCCCCGCGAATGCGGGGCGTCCTCGTGTGCAGTCCGAATGACCTGTTCTAGAGAGTCTTCATGTCCAGCACGAAGCGGTAGCGGACATCGTTCTTCAGCATCCGCTCGTAGGCCTCGTTCACCTGCTGCACGGGGATGAGCTCGATGTCGGAGACGATCCCGTGCTCCGCGCAGAAGTCGAGCATCTCCTGGGTCTCCCTGATGCCGCCGATGAGCGAGCCGGTGAGGATCCTCCGGCCGCCGATGAGGGCGATGGCGGCCACGGGCGCGGGCTCGGGCGGCACGCCCAGGAGCACCATGGCGCCCTCGACGCGGAGCAGGCCCAGGTACTTGTTGTAGTCGTGGGGCGCAGAGATGGTGTCGATGATGAGGTCGAAGTGGCCGGCCAGGCGCTTGAAGGTGGTGTCATCGGAGGTGAGCGCGAAGTGGTGGGCGCCGAGCTTGCGGGCGTCGGCCTCCTTCGACTTCGAGGTGCTGAGCATGGTCACCTCGGCGCCCATGGCCGCGGCCAGCTTCACGGCCATGTGGCCGAGTCCGCCCAGGCCCACCACGCCCACCTTGTCGCCCTTCTTCGTCTTCCATTGGCGCAGGGGCGAGTAGGTGGTGATGCCCGCGCAGAGCAGCGGCGCGGCGGCGGCGAGATCCAGCTTCGGGGAGACCTTCAGCGTGAAGGCCTCGTCCACGACGAGGCTGGAGGAGTAGCCGCCGAAGGTGGGCGTCTTCCGGTCCATCTCGGTGCTGTTGTAGCTCCAGGCGCAGCCCTTCTCGCAGAACTGCTCAAGCTGGCGCTGGCAGCTGGGGCAGGTGCGGCAGCTGTCCACCATGCAGCCCACGCCGGCCAGGTCGCCGGGCTTGAAGCCCTTCACGTGGGCGCCCACGGCCGTGACGCGACCGACGATCTCGTGGCCCGGCACCATGGGGTACATGGAGTTGCCCCACTCGTTGCGCACCTGGTGGAGGTCCGAGTGGCAGATGCCGCAGTAGGCGACTTCGATCTGCACGTCGTGGGGGCCCACCTCGCGTCGCTCGATCTGGAAGGGCGCCAGTGTGGAGGTGGCAGAGGCGGCGGCGTAGGCCTTGGCGGTAGGCATGGGAACTCCTTGGTGAGCCGGAACTCCACTCTAAGCAGGTCGACGGCAGGCGGACAGCAGGCACCTCCGGGTGCGCGGGGTTGGCAGGGGCCCCGGAGCCGGTGATCCTGGGACCATGCAGCCCCTCGAGACACCACGCCTGCGCATCCGCCCCCTCCGCCTGGAAGACGCCCCCTTCATCCTCCGGCTCCTCAACGAGCCCTCCTTCATCGAGAACATCGCGGACAAGGGCGTGCGCACACTGGCCCAGGCCGAGGCCTACCTGGAGGAGGGCCCCCTCCGGAGCTACACCACCCACGGCCATGGGCTCCTGATGGTCCAGCACCGCGAGACGGATTCCCCCATGGGGATGTGCGGACTCATCCGGCGCGACAGCCTGCCCGAAGTGGACCTGGGCTACGCCTTCCTGCCGGAGTTCTGGGGCCTGGGCTTCGCCGAGGAGGCCGCGCGGGCCTGCCTCGCCTGGGGCCGGTCGGCGCTGGGCCTGCAGGCCGTGCTCGCCATCGTGTCGCCCGGGAATGCCGCCTCCATCCGGCTCCTCGCGAAGCTGCAGTTCCAGCACACCGGATCCATGACCCATGCGCCGGGGGACGAGGTCGAAGTGTACCGCCGCGCCTGGGACGGACCCAGCTCTGCAGATCGAACCCGCCCCTGAGCGCCTTCCATCGAGGAGGATCCATGCCCCGCCCTGCCACCCTGCCCACGATCGACTGGAAGGCCGTCTTCGATTCCGGCTTGGATTACGCCGCCTGGCTGGCCGCTGCTGAATCCCCCGAGCAGCGGGACAAGCTGGAGGCCCAGCGGACGGCCCTCGTCCTCGAGCCCCTGGCCAAGGGGGCCCTCGCGGCCCTGGCCCGGCCCGTCCACGTGGTGGCCATCGCGGAGGACTGGTGCGGCGACGTGGTCCGCCACGTCCCCGTGCTGCAGCGCATGGCCGAGGCGGGCCCGATGCTGAGGATCCGCTACATCTCGCGCCAGCAGTGGCCCGACGTCTTCGTCCGCTTCCTCACCAACGGCGGCGAGGCCATCCCCAAGTTCATCTTCCTCAGCGACCGCTTCGTGGAGTGCGGGAGCTGGGGACCGATGCCGGAGGCCTGCCGGGAGCTGATCTCCCGCGGCAAGGCCTGCGGCGACGTGGCGGCCGCCCGCAAGAAGGTGTCCGCCCTCTACGAGGCCGACGGCAACCGCCGCGAGGTCCTGCGGGAACTGCTGGGCCTCCTGGACGTGGCCGCCAGCCGGGAGCCCTAACCCCGGAGCCGGCTCCCCCGTTTCCATGGGGAGGAGGCAGCATGAAGGCGGCGATGACGGTTCGGATCGCCCGGCCCACGGACCGGCTGGAAGCGGTGGTCCGTTTCTACCGCGACGGGCTGGGCCTGGAGGAGCTGGGCGGATTCCAGGACCACGAGGGCTTCGACGGCGTGATGCTCGGCCTGCCCGGGGCCCCGTGGCACCTGGAATTCACGCGCCAACACGGGCACACGGTCGGGGACGCACCCACCCGCGACCACCTGCTGGTGCTCTACCTGCCTGACCGGGCGGCCTGGCAGGCCGCCGTGGACCGGATGGCAGCCGCGGGGCA
Source organism: Holophagaceae bacterium (assembly GCA_036391515.1). Classification (GTDB taxonomy): domain Bacteria; phylum Acidobacteriota; class Holophagae; order Holophagales; family Holophagaceae; genus Geothrix. Next base: position 10,135 of record DASVZU010000252.1, on the reverse strand, counting down.
GGCCCCGGTGCCTTCATGCAACCCCTACTGGGACCGCCTCGGCCGGACCTTCGAGGATCCGGACGGCTACCGGGTGGTGCTTCAGAACGCGGCCTGGCCCGCCTGACTTCCCGGACCGCCGGCCCGGAGGCGGCTGAGGGCCCCGGCGATCTCCCGCATCCCGGGGTGGCGTGTCCGTGCCTCCTCCAGGTAGGCTTCGGCCGCCTCCCGCCCGCGCCATTCCCCGAGGATCCGGCCCTTCAGGAGGACGGCCCGGGGGTCTTCGGGATTCCGGGCCAGGACGGCCTCGTAGCGGTCCAGGGCCTCCCGGTAGTCCCCCCGGTCCGCCTGCACGCGGGCCAGCCCGAACTGGGCGCAGCGATCGTAGCCCTGGGCCAGGGCACGCTGGTAGAGCGCCTCGGCCCTGGCCAGCTGGCCGAGGCGGCAGAAGCAGTCCCCGGCCCGGGTGAGCACGTGGGGATTCCCGCCATCCTGGCGCAGGATCTCCTCCCAGTACGGCACGGCCTCCTCGAAGCGGCCGAGCCCCCGCAACGCGTCCGCCAGGCCGAAGAGCGCGTAGGGGTTGGATGGATCCAGCCGCAGGGTCTCCCGGAAATGATGGGCGGCCCGCCCGAAGTCCAGCTTCCGGCGGCAGAGGTTCCCCGCCATGGTGCGGATGTTCACCAGGCCCGGATCCAGTTCCAGCAGGCGCTCCCAGGCCGCCAGCGCCTCTTCGGGGCGGTGAGCCTTGTGGTAGAGGTCCCCCAGCCCCATGAGCGCGTACCGGTTGCGGGGATCATGGCGGAGGGCCGCCTCGTAGTGGGCCATGGCCCGGTCCCGGCGGCCCGTGCGGCGACAGGCGTCGCCCACCCGAGCCTGGACGCTCCCCTCGCCGGGCCGAAGGGCCAGGTAGCGGTCCCAGGCGGCCAGGCAGGCCTCGTAGTCCTTCAGCCCCCTGCAGGCATCCGCCAGCCCCTGCAGGGCCTGGAGATGGTCCGGCTGCGCCTCCAGCACCCTTCGGAAGCAGTCGGCCGCCGCCCGGAAGTCCCTGGCCTTGCGGCTCGCCTGCCCGGCCTGCATCAAGCCCTGGAGATCCATGGTCTCTCCGCGTTGGAGGAGAGTGTAACCCCGCGCAGGGGTTCCTGGCGCGACCCCCTCCTCCCTTCGGCCACACACCCTGGGGCGATCGGAGGATCAGACGAGGTGGGCGACGATGAGGATCCCCGGGAGCGTGAGCGCCAGGTCAACCGCCAGCGGACCCCAGGATTCCAGCATGAGCAGCGGCCGGCACCCCGCCAGGGCCGCCAGCAGCAGGCCATCCGCGACAAGGCCCAGCCGCCCCTGGGCCAGGCCCGCGACCGTGCCGAGGACGGCGAGGAGGGCTGCGAGCTGGAGGGTGCGTCCCACGCCCACCTGCACCGGAAGGCTCCGCACGCCCCGGGCCCGGTCGCGGTCCGCATCGTTCACATCGCAGAGCAGGCAGCCGGCCGCCAGGAGCAGGAACAAGGGCAGAGCGACGGGATGGGCCAGGGACCGCCATCCCAGCCAGGAACCGTCGGCCAGGGGCAGCGCGAGTCCGGCCCAGGTCCAGACCCACGGCACGAGCAGGGCCTTCACCATCGGATAGGCCTTCGCCCTGCGGTAGACCAGGACGGCGATAGACAGCACCGGCAGCAGGGCCAGCGTCCCGAGCGGCATCCGGGCCAGGAGCGCCAGGGTGCCCATTGCGCATGCGGCGAACCCCGCGCGGAGGAGGGCCAGCAGCGTCGGGGACACCGATTCGGACGGATCAGCGAGCCGGTCGAAGCTGTAGGCGGCCCCGATGCCCAGCAGCAGCAGACCCCTGCCCGCCGAGGAGATCGGAAGACCCGTGGCCCGGCCAGCCACCGTGGCCACGGTCCAGCCGAGGGCCACCGGCCAGAGGTAGTGGAGCAGCCGGGCCGGGGTGGAGGTTCCGGTTTGGCCCCGTGCCTGGCGAAGCTCGCCCATGTTCCTCCCGGGCCGCGATCCGGCCCCGGGAATGATGGTAGCGACATCCTTTCCGGTCAGCGGCCCGGAACGCCGGGACCTGTCATCCGGAACATGAGGATGGCCCCTGCGGCGGCGACGTTGAGGCTGTCCATCCCCGAGGCCATGGGGATGGCCACGGCGCGGTCGCAGCGCGCCAGCTGAGCCGCGTCCAGCCCCGTGTCCTCGGGTCCCATCACCAGGGCGCAGCGGGGCGACGGCGTCCAGGACCGGGCGTCCTCGGCACCGGGGGTGAGGGCCGCGGCCACCACTTCGGAATCCGGCGCGGCGGCCCGCCAGCGCGCCAGGGCAGGCCAGGGGTCCTCCTCCCGCCAGACGGGGATGCGCCACACGGCGCCCATGGACACGCGCACGGTGCGCCGGCTCCAGAGGCCCGGTCCAGGCCCGGCCAGCACCCCGTCCAGGCCCAGGGCCGCGGCGCTCCGGAGCAGCAGCCCCAGGTTCTCGGAATCGTAGAGACGGGGCAGCACCAGCAGGCGGCGGGCCGCGTCCAGTGCGGCAAGGGGCGGGGAGGGAGGCACCACCGCGCAGGCCATGAGGCCGCGGTGGAAGGGAAACCCCGCCAGGTCCGAGAGAACCGCCGGTTCGGCCGCCAGGAGCTCGGTCCCTTCCGGAAGCCGGCCAGCCAGTCCCTCTGCCGCGGAGGTGGTGGCCGCGACGGACACGATGCGCGGTCCTCCCTGCAGGGCCGAGGCCAGCAGGTCCTCCACGAGGATGCGCCCCTCGGCAATGAAACAAGGGCCATGTTCAGGGTGCTCCCGCGTGCCGGCGAAGCGCAGGTCGCGGTAGGGTTCCCAGGGATCGAAGGTCGCCATGGGATCAGCGTAGCCGCGGCGGCCGGAATGCGGTTCCATGGACCCATGCCCCGCAAGCTCCCCCGTCACCTCACCTGGCTGGAGGCCTTCGTGGCCGCGGTGGAGACGGGCTCGCTCGAAGCCGCGGCCCAGCACCTGGGCGTGGCGCGATCCGTCGTCAGCGAACACCTGCGGGCCCTGGAGGAGGTGCTCGCGGAGGGCCAGCCGCTGCTCGAGCGGGGGCCCGGCCGCCGCCTGCGCCTCACGCCCCGGGGGGAGCGGCTCTTCGTCGCGGCCCAGACCCCCTTCCACCAGCTCGACCTCAAGCGCCTGCGGGATCTGGCCTCGCCGGAGCCCAGCCTCCGCCTGGGCCTGAACCCGACCCTCTCCACCCTTTTCATGGCCCCGGTGGCCTCCGCCGCGGCGTCGGCAGGCCTGCGTCTCCAGGCCGCGTTCGGGAGCGCCCACGACCTGGTGCTGCAGGTTCAGACCCGGCAGCTGGACTTGGCCCTCAGCTTCACCCCCCTGCCGCCCCACCGCGAAGTGGCCTTCCGAGTCCTGGCCAGCCTGCCCTTCGTCGTGCTCGCGGCCAAGGCCTGCCCCCTCGACCCGGCGAAGCCGTCGCTCCGGGTGAAGGACCTGGCCGGTTTGCCCTTCGTGGACTGGCTGCGGGACGATCCCTACGGCGGCGCCAATTCCGCCCGGTTCGCCGAGGCCGGCATCCAGGTGGAGGAGGCCGCCCAGGTGGAGAGCTTCCTCCAGCTCTACCCGGCCCTGCGCGCCTTCCGTGCCTGCGCCATCGCGCCGGACCTGCGGGCCCTGGCCCCCTTCCCCGCCGACCTCCGGGCCTGGCCCCTGAGGGAGAAGCGCCCCCAGGCCGTGGACGTGGTGGCCCTGTGGCCCGCCGGCGGCCTCAGCGGGGCGGCGGAGACCTGCCTGGACGGCCTTGCGAAGGCCCTTCTCAACCGTCGCTAATCCGACGATTGGTTCATATTTTTTTGGATTTCCGCCGGATGTTCCGACAGCTAGTCTGGATCATCCCCGGAGCCCGCCTTGACCCCCACCGAACGCGCCATCCACCGGCTTCCCGCCCACCTCCGGCGCTACGTGGTGGACCAGGATCCCGGGGCCTACACCCCGCGGGACCATGCCGTCTGGCGCCACATCCTCCACAAGCTCACGGGCCACCTGGCCGGCAAGGCCCACGAGAGCTACCTGGCGGGTCTCGCGGCCACGGGCATCGGCCTGGAGCGCATCCCCAGCCTCGACGAGATGAACCTGAAGCTGGAGGCCCTGGGCTGGTCGGCGGTGGCCGTGCGGGGCTTCATCCCCCCCGCGGTGTTCACGGAGCTGCAGTCCCTGGGCGTGCTGGCCATCGCCGCCGACATCCGCAGCCACGAGCACATCGAGTACACGCCGGCCCCCGACATCGTCCACGAGAGCGCCGGGCACGCCCCCATCCTGGCGGACCGGCGCTATGCGGAGTACCTGAAGCGCTGCGGCGAGGCGGGCTTCCGCGCCATCTCCAGCGTGGAGGACCAGGCCGTCTTCGAGGCCATCCGCAACCTCAGCGTGGTGAAGGAGGATCCCGCGGCCACGCCGGAGCATGTGAACCTCGCCGAGGAGCGCCTGCACGCCGCCTCCGCCAGCCGCCGCTACGTGAGCGAGAGCACCCGGGCCAGCCGCCTCTACTGGTGGACGGCGGAGTACGGCCTGGTGGGCCGCCTGGACGCGCCGCGCATCTACGGGGCGGGCCTCCTCAGCAGCCTGGGCGAGGCCACCCACTGCCTCACGACGGCCGTGCGGAAGCTGCCCCTGGACCTGGCCTGCGCCGACACCGAGTACGACATCACCCGGATGCAGCCCCAGCTCTTCGTGGCGCGGGACTTCGACCACCTCTTCGAGGTACTGGAGGCCTTCGAGGCCACCATGGCTTGGAAGCGGGGCGGGGACGCCGGGCTGGAGGAGGCCCTCCGGGCCCGCACCGTCAACCACCTGGTGCTGGCGGATGGCCTGGAGCTGACGGGCCGGGTAGCCGGGCGCGTGGCAGGTTCCCACCCCGTCGCGCCGGGCCTGGAGACGGCCCTGGCGCGGCTGGAGGGCCCTGTGATGGTCTCGCGGGCCGGCCGGGCCGAGGGCCGTCCCTGGCCGGGCCAGGCCCTGGTGGCCTTCGGGGCGGGCGAGCTCCCCGGTCGCGGCGCCTTCAGCCTCGACCTGCCCTCCGGCCTCTTCCTCACCGGCTTCCGCATCGGCGAGCACGAGGTGATCAACCTGCGGGTCCACCAGGACGGCCGTCCCCTGGACGTGCCCAGCTGGGCCCTCCTCTTCCTCAGCAGCAGCCTCCCCTCCGTGGCCGGCGGGCCGGCAGATCCCGAGGCGTGGGATCGCTGGTTCGGCGAGCAGAACGCCTTCGCCGAGGGCGAGGCCGAAGCGGAGGCCCGCGCCCGGAAGGCCGAGGCGCTGTCCGCGGAGCTGGCCGCGCTCTACGAGGAGGTGCGGGCGCTTCGGAAAGCTGGACGCCCGGATGCCCGTCGTCGCGAGGACCTGACCGCCCGGGCCTCGCGCCATCCCGGTGAATGGCTGCTGCAGTCGGAGCTGGCGGAGCTGGCCACGGAGGTGACCGCATGAGCTGGATCGAGCGCGACGGCGCCCTGCACCGTGAGATCAGGACTCCGGATTTCCTCACGGCCTACCGGCTGGTGGGTGCCCTGGTGGCCCCCGCCGAGGCGTTGAACCACCACCCGGATCTCGAATTCGGATGGGGCTACGTCCGCATCCACTTAACCACCCATGACGCCGGCGGCGTGACCGACCTGGACCGCCGCCTGGCCGCGGAGATCGACAAGGCCATCGACGCATCTGTTGCACTTCTGTGACGTTGGATGTGACGGTTGTCCCCAATCCGGCTCTGTGTCCGGACACGTACTGAGGCTAGGCTGGAGGGCATGAGGAACCCCCTGCCCCTCCCACCCCAAGCCTCCGGCTGCCCGAAGGGACGCCGGACCTCCTTGTCCATTGTCCTTCCCGCCGCAGCCGCCCTTGCGCTGGCCCTCGGCCTGGGATGCAACCGTGATGATGTCGCCCACTACCGCGTTCCCAAGGAGGCCGGCGCCGCGCCGGCCGGCATGGGGATGCCGCCCATGGGCATGCCCCCCGGCGGCATGCCCAGCGGGGACATGCCGGCCCCCTCCGGGAAGGCCGCGCTCAAGTGGACCCTGCCCAAGGGCTGGGCCGACGAGCCTGCCGGGGGCATGCGCTTCGCCACCCTCAAGGTCCCCTTCGCCGGCAAGATCGACGCCTCCGTGGTGGTGCTGCCCGGCACCGCCGGTGGCGAACTGGCCAACGTGAACCGCTGGCGCGGCCAGATCGGCCTCCCGCCCATCGACGAGGCCCAGCTCGCCAAGGAGCGCACAGTCCTCAAGACCAAGGCCGGCGATCTCTCCGTGTTCGATTTCATCAGTGAAGGGCAGATCAGGAGCCGCATGGTCGCCGGCCTGATCACGACCGCCGACGGCAACACCTGGTTCCTGAAGATGACCGGGGACGCGGGTCCGGTGGGACAGGCCAAGCCCGATTTCATGCGCCTCCTGGGGAGCATCCACCTTGATTAAGCAGATCGGCACCCGTCTCTGGAAGTTCCTCTCCTCTTTCGAGCTGACCATCGTCACGCTGGCCCTGCTCATGGCCCTGGTGTTCCTCTGCACCCTCGCCCAGGTCCAGCTGGGCACGCTGGGCGCCGTGAACCACTACATGCGGTCGTGGGTGGTCATGTGGCAGCCCAAGGAGTCCACCCTTTCGCTCCCGGTGTTCCCGGGGGGCACGCTGGTGGGCCTGGTGCTGGTGCTGAACCTCATCGCCGCCACCATCAAGCGGCTGACCTTCACCTGGCAGAAGGCCGGGCTCTGGATCGTCCACACGGGGCTCATCCTCCTCGTCGCCGGCGAATTCGCCACGGGCGCCTTCCAGGTGGACACGAACATGGCCATCGAGGTCGGCCAGACCGTCAACTACGTGGAAGCCCCGCGCAGCATGGAACTGGCGGTGATCGACACCACCGATGCTGCCTATGACGATGTCTACTCCATCCCGGAGGCCACCCTGGCCCGGGAAGGCACCGTGACCATCCCGGGAACCCCTCTGGCCATCCGCGTCCGGAAATTCTTCCGCAACGCCAACCTGAGCGCCCTGGGCCAGGGCGACGCCCCCTCCATGGCCACGGCCGGCGTGGGGCCCGGCGTGAAGGTGGTGGGCCAGCCCGCCGTCACCCGGGATGACGAGATCAACCACACCACGGCCTTCATCGAGCCCATCGCCGGCGGCCACAGCTTCGGCACCTGGCTGGTGTCCACGGACCTGGGCGCCCCCCAGGGCTTCACCTACGAGGGCCGCAGCTACCGCCTGCTGGTCCGCCCTCTCCGGATCTACCTGCCCTACGCCATCACGCTGAAGAAGTTCAGCCATGACGTGTACCCGGGCACCGACATCCCCAAGAACTTCTCCAGCCTCATCCACCTTTCCAACGCCAACACGGGCGAGGAGCGGGACGTCCTGATCTACATGAACCAGCCCATGCGCTACGACGGCAAGGCCTTCTACCAGGCCAGCTTCGGCAAGGGCGATACCCTCTCCATCCTGCAGGTGGTCGGCAACCCAGGCTGGCTCATCCCCTACATCTCCTGTGTGCTCGTGACCATCGGCCTGCTCATGCACTTCGGCATCACCCTCCGTCGCTCCATCAAGCGGCGGCAGACCCAGAAGGAGGGCTGACATGAAGCTTTCCAAGCTGTTCCCCTGGCTGGTCGGCGCCGTCGCCCTGGCCTGCGTCTTCCTCGCCCTGCTGCCCGGCGGCAAGGTCCGCGGCTTCGACGTCGCGGGCTTCGGCAGCCTGCCCGTGCTCGAGGGCGGGCGCGTGAAGCCCATGGATTCGGTGGCCCGGAACTCGCTGCTGATGATCCGCGGCCAGCAGAGCTTCCGCTACGAGGGGAAGACCCTCAGCGCGGACGAGTGGCTGATGGACCTCATGTTCCGGCCCCAGGTGGCCGACCAGCAGCCGGTCTTCCGCATCGATGACCCGGATGTCCTCGGCCTCATCGGCCTGAAGCAGTCCTCGAACCGCTACTTCAGCTTCCAGACCCTCGGCCCCCACCTCGAGGAGGTCCAGAAGCAGGCCCAGGCGGCCCAGCCCATCGAGGCCCAGAAGCGCACCCGCTTCCAGGGCGCCATCGTCAACCTGTTCGACCGCGTCTACCTGTACTACCGGCTGCGCAACACCATGCAGCTGGCAGGCACCCCGGGCCTGGCCTTCGAGCTGCAGACCCTCGGCGCGCCGGACGCGGCCCAGCGCCATGCGGACCTGGCCCAGGTGGCCCAGTTCCGGCCCCTCCCGCCCCTGCCCACCCAGTCGCCCGACGCCTGGCAGAGCACCGGGGAGGGCCTGCGGGCCGCCGATGCCGGGACGGTCCATCCTGCCCTGAGCCTCTACGCCCAGGCCAGCCTGGCCTACGCCTCCGGCGACGCCCAGGGCTTCAACAGCGCGGTCAAGGCCCTCGAGGCCCGGATCGCGTCGGAGCGGCCCGAGTTCGTGAGCCACGCCGACCATGAGGTGCTCTTCAACCGGGCCCAGCCCTTCTACCTCGGCATGATGCTGTACGTGATGGCCCTGATCGTGGTGTTCGTCTCCTGGGCCTGGAAGCCGGACATCCTCCGGCCCACGGCCTTCGCCCTGCTCTGCGTGGGCGCCTTCGTCCACACCGCCGGGCTGATCTTCCGCATCGTGCTCCAGGGCCGCCCCCCGGTCACGAACCTCTACTCCTCCGCCGTCTTCGTGGGCTGGGGCGCCGTGATCCTCGGCCTCATCCTGGAGCGCCTCTACAAGAACGGCTTCGGCACGGCCGTGGCCACCGCCGCCGGCTTCGCCTCCCTCATCGTGGCCCAGCACCTGGGCACCGACGGCGACACCATGGAGATGATGCGGGCCGTGCTGGACTCGAACTTCTGGCTGGCCACGCACGTGGTCACCATCACCATCGGGTACAGCGGCACCTTCCTGGCCGGCGCCATCGCCATCGGCTACACCATCCGCAAGCACCTCGTGGCCGACCCCGATGCGGAGACGACCCGATCCCTGGTGAGCATGGCCTACGGCATCATCTGCTTCGCCCTGTTCTTCAGCTTCGTGGGCACGGTTCTGGGCGGCATCTGGGCCGACCAGTCCTGGGGCCGCTTCTGGGGCTGGGATCCGAAGGAGAACGGCGCCCTGCTGATCGTGCTGTGGAACGCCATCATCCTGCACGCCCGCTGGGCGGGCTACGTCCGGGACCGCGGGCTCATGGCCATGGCCATCTTCGGCAATGTCATGACCAGCCTCTCCTGGTTCGGCGTGAACATGCTGGGGGTGGGCCTCCACTCCTACGGGTTCATGGACAAGGCGTTCTGGGCCCTGTCCACCTTCATCGCCACCCAGCTCGTGCTGATGGGCCTCTGCCTGCTGCCGCCACTGCGCAGCACCGGCCGCCGGCACGCCTGATCAGAAGAAGGTTTCGAGTTCCCCGAGGAGGCGCTCCGGCGCCTCCTCGGCCATGTAATGACCGCAGGGGAAGGAACCGCCCTCCACCTCCTCCGCGAAGTCCTTCCAGATCGCGAGCGGATCGAAGCAGCGCCCGATGACGCCCTCCTCCCCCCAGAACACCCGGAGGGGGCAGGCCACCCGGCGGCCGGCGGCGCGATCTGCGCGGTCCAGGTCCAGATCCAAGCCGGCGGAAGCCCGGTAGTCTTCGCAGAAGGCGTGCACGGTGCCCGGCAGCCCTGCGCAGCGGAAGTACTCCGCCAAGGCCTCCGGCGCGAAGATGTCCAGGCCATGTGCTCCGCGGCTCATGACCCGCCGGACATAGAACCCCGGATCGGCCTCGATCATCCGCTCGGGCAGCGGCTCCGGCTGGATGAGGAAGAACCAGTGCCAGTAGGCCCGCGCGAAGGCCATGGTGGTCTGCTCGTACATGGCCAGGGTGGGGCCGATGTCCAGGAAGACGGCCTTCTCCACCGCCTCCGGATGGTCCAGGCACATCCGGTGCCCCACTCGCGCGCCGCGGTCGTGGGCGCACAGGAGGAAGCGGTCGTGCCCCAGGGCCCGCATGACACCCACCTGGTCCCCGGCCATGGCGCGCTTCGAGTGGGCCGCGTGGTCCGGCGTCCCGGGCACCTTGTCGCTGTCGCCGTAGCCCCGCAGGTCCGGCGCCACCACGAAGAACCGCTCCGCCAGCCGCGGGGCGACGCGGTGCCAGATCGCGTGGGTCTGGGGATGCCCGTGCAGCAGGAGCAGGGCCCGTCCCCCGGGA
>DASVZU010000251.1:0-19216 GCA_036391515.1 Holophagaceae bacterium | reverse complement strand
CATGGCCCGGGATGGGGCTGCATCAACCTTTCCGACGCGACCAGGTCTCAAGGGCATGGAGGAACCCATGCATCCCGCGTCCCTGAAGACCTTCGTCCTGGCCGGAGGCCTCGCGGCCCTGTCCAGCCTCGCCTGCGCCCGGCCCGCCATCGCAGCCCCGGCCGCCCCCGGATCCGTGGGCCTGGAGGTCTGGGAGCGCAATTATCCGGTGGCCTCCCGGGAACTCGGGGCCTGGGTGAAGGCCCATCCCCACGCCGCCCGCAAGCTGTTCGACTGGGATGCCCAGCATCCCGAGCGGTCGAGGGAATTCGTGACCTGGGCCATCACCCATCCGGGCGAAGGCGTCGGGGCCTTCGCCGGGACCCACCGGGGTTGGAGGGCCTTCGATGACCTCCTGCTGAACCACCGTCCGGGGGCGAACGACTTCATCGCGTGGTGCCGACGGCATCCCCGCGCGGCCGAGGCGCTCATGAACCATCCCGGCGGCCTGGATTGGGCGGGGCGCCACCTCTACGCCGGCTTCTGGAGCCTGGAGACCTCCGGGCGCTGAAGGAAAACCCGCGGCGGCGGCCTCCCGCCGCCGCCGCTACACTGGAGGGTCGCCGGCGAGCCCACCCGTGTCCTTTCCCCATGAACCCTTCCGCATCGGTCCCGTCGAGGTGCCCAACCGCCTCGTCATGGCGCCACTGCACGAGATCACGGACCGGGGGCCCCGCTCCGCGAGTGCCGGGCCGAAGGCCCAAGCGAGTGGGAGGACGCCCCGGTGGGGCGTCCGATCGCGGGCAGCCACCATTCGCCAGGAGTGGCGAATCGGATCGGCCGAAGGCCGACCCGAAGGGCGTGGCCCATGGATGGGCCGCGTCAGGAGGCTGGTGTGATCTCGGGCGAGTTTCCCCATAGCTCCTTCAGCATCGGTCCCGTCGAGGTGCCCAACCGCCTCGTCATGGCGCCGCTGCACGAGATCACGGACCAGCCCTTCCGGAAGTTCATCCGCGAGATCGGCGGGGTGGGGCTGGTGGTCTCGGAGATGATCAGCAGCGAGGCGCTCATCCGGCATGCGGTGAAGGCGGAGAAGATGATGGCCGCCACGGGCGAGCGGCCGCTCTCCATGCAGATCTCCGGCGGGCGGCCGGAGGCCTTGGCGGAGGGCGCTCAGCTCTGCGAGGCCGCGGGTGCGGACCTGGTGGATCTGAACATGGGCTGCCCGGCCAGCAACGTCACCCGGGGCGGCGCGGGCTCGGCGCTGCTGAAGGACATCCGCCTGGCCGAGCGCTGCGTCACGGCCATGGTGAAAGCGGTGAAGGTGCCCGTGACCGTGAAGATGCGGGCGGGCTGGGACGCCTCCCAGAAGGAGCGGGGCGAGTTCCTCGATTTCCTGCGCATGTTCGAGGCCGCGGGCGTCCGGGCCCTGGCCATCCACCCCCGCACCCGCGCCCAGCAGTACGAGGGGCATGCGGACTGGAGCATCATCGCCCGGGCCGTGGATGCCGGAACTTCGTATCCCGTCATCGGCAACGGCGACGTCAACGTGCGGGAGGACGCCTTCCGCATGGCGGCGGAGACGGGCTGCGCCGCCGTGATGATCGGCCGCGGCGCCCTCTACAACCCCTTCATCTTCCGGCAGGTCCTGGATGCGGACCTCGCAGTGACCACGGAGATGCGCATCGACGCGACCCTGCGGCTCTTCCAGATCCTGCTGGACCTGCTGGAGCCCCGGGAGGCCCTGCACAAGATCAAGAAGATCGGCGCCTGGTTCACCAAGGGCGTGCCGGGCGGCCACGGCTTTCGTCAGAACCTCCACGCCGCCAGCGATCCCCACGCCCTGTTGGCCGCCATCGACGCCCTGCGGCACCACAGCGCGGCCTGATCAGCGGCGCCGGCCCCCGCCGCCGAAGAGGGAGCCCAGGACGCCCCGGATGATCTGGCGGCCGATGGCGCTGCCTGCGGCGCGGGCCACGCTCTTGCCGAAGGACTCGATGAGGGTGTCCGAACGCCGGGCGGGGCCGCGGGAGGCCTTCGCCTCCGCCTGGGCCTGGGCCTCGGCCGCTTCCTGCTGCATGGCCTCGTCAGCACGGGCCTTGAGGACCTCGAAGGCGCTCTCCCGGTCCACGGCCTGCTCGTAGTGGCCGGCCAGCAGGGAGGCCTGGATGACCTGTTTCCGCTCCTCTGGGGTGATGGGCGCGAGCTGGCTCTGGGGCGGGCACACGAGGGCCCGCTCCACGATGGCCGGGCGGCCCTTGTCATCCAGGAGGGAGACCAGGGCCTCGCCCACGCCCAGCTCGGTGATGGCCGTGGCCACGTCGAGATCGGGGTTGGCGCGGAACGTCTCGGCGGCGGCCTTCACGGCCTTCTGGTCCCGGGGCGTGAAGGCGCGGAGGGCGTGCTGGACGCGGTTGCCCAGCTGTCCCAGCACCTTCTCGGGGACATCGAGGGGGTTCTGGGTCACGAAGTACACGCCCACGCCCTTGGAGCGAACCAGCCGCACCACCTGCTCGATCTTGTCCAGCAGGGCGTCCGGCGCGTCGCTGAAGAGCAGGTGGGCCTCGTCGAAGAAGAAGGCCAGCTTGGGCTTCTCGGGATCGCCCACCTCGGGCAGGCGTTCGAACAGCTCGGCCAGCAGCCACAGCAGGAAGGTCGCGTAGAGCTTGAGTGCGTTGATGAGCCTGTCCGCCGCCAGGATGTTGATGACGCCGCGGCCCTTCGGGTCGGTCTGCATGAGGTCGTCGAGGTCGAGGGCCGGCTCGCCGAAGAAGGTCTCGCCGCCCTGGCTCTCGAGCTCCAGCAGCCCGCGCTGGATGGCGCCGATGCTGGCGGCGGAGACGTTGCCGTACTGGGTCTTGAACTCGGCGGCATGGTCGCCCACGAACTGGAGCATGCTCCGCAGGTCCTTGAGGTCAAGCAGCAGCAGGCCGTTGTCGTCGGCGACCTTGAACACCAGGTTCAGCACGCCTTCCTGGGTGTCGTTCAGGTTCAGCAGCCGGGCCAGGAGGAGCGGCCCCATGTCGCTGATGGTGGTGCGGACGGGGTGTCCCTGCTGGCCATAGAGATCCCAGAAGGCCACGGGGAAGCCTGAATACTCGAAGCCTTCGGGCTTCATCTGCGCCACGCGCTCGGCCACCTTCGGGTTGTCGCCGCCGGCCTTGCAGATTCCCGGCAGATCGCCCTTCACGTCGGCCAGGAAGACCGGCACACCGAGGGCGGAGAAGCGCTCAGCCATGACGCGCAGGGTCACGGTCTTGCCCGTGCCGGTGGCCCCGGCCACGAGGCCGTGCCGGTTCGCCATGCGGGGCAGCAGCACGAGGTCGGATGAACCGCGGGCGAGCAGCTGGGGCTGGGACATGGGGGCCTCGGGGGTGACGGGGATGAGTGTAGCGAACCTCAGGCGGGCCCCGCGGCCGTGGCCTCCTCCAGGGTGAATGCGTTGGACGCGGTGCGGGGCGCGCGGCGGATGCCGCAGGATTCGGCGGGGCAGCGGTCGCAGTAGAGGCGGCCGCAGGGGTCCACGTGGGTATGCACCTCGCCTTCCACGCCGGCCTCGCGGAGGGACCGGACGCTGAAGCCTTCGCAGAGATCATGGGCCTGGCGGATGGAATAGAACTCGGGCACCACCAGGTGGGCATCCACGTGGGTGTACCGGCCAGAGCGGAAGGTCCGCATCTCGTGGACGGCGATGACATCCCAGGGGCGCACGCGGTTCATGGCGGCCAGGATCCGGCCGACCACTTCGGGATCCTCCGAATCCAGCAGGGCCCGGGAGGACTCGGCCACCAGCCGGAAGCCCGTCCGGGCCAGGAGCAGCCCGACCACCATGGCCATGACCGGGTCCATCCAGTGGATCCCCGTGAGCTTGACGGCGAACAGGCCCAGGGCGATGCCCACCGTCGTCCAGAAGTCCGAGAGGATGTGGTGGCCGTCCGCCTCCAGGGCCTTGGAGCGGGTGACACGCCCCTTGTGGAGCAGGTACCAGCCCAGGAGGCCGTTGAGGAACCCCGCGAACAGGTTGATGGCCAGGCCGCGGCCCAGGTTCTTCAATTGCACGCCGAAGATGAGGGCGTGGGTGGCCTCGATGAGGATGAAGGCTGCAGCCAGGGCGATGAGGCCACCTTCGAAGGCTGCGCTGAAGTGCTCGATCTTGCCGTGCCCGTAGGGGTGCTCCCGGTCGGCGGGCTTGCCGGCGAACATGATCGCCCCGAAGGCGAAGAGGGCCGCCACCACGTTCACGATGCTCTCGATGGCATCCGAGCGGAGTGCCACGGATCCGGAGACGACATAGGCGACGTACTTCAGGGCCAGCACGGCGACGCCGGCCACGATGGAAAGCAACGCGATGCGCTCCCTGGATTTCTGCTCGGCGTGCTCCGTCGACATGGTGGCTCCTGCAGCCTTCCAGGGTATCAGTCGAGCCCCTCGAAGAGCCCCCGCTGCTGGCCGTTGCCTGGGTCGGCAGGGAAGGGGAAGCTTGCAGACGCCGCCCAGGGGCGGTCCGGATCGAAGGGGCCTGGCGGCGCCAGATCGGGCGGCAGCCAGCGGATGGCGGGGGCCGAGTGGAGGCCGGCCACCAGGGCGAGGGCCCCGGCCTCCGGGGGGACGGCCGGCACCCGCAGCAGGATCGCTGGGGGGTGGTCCAGGGTGCCGGTCCAGTCCGCCGGCTGGAGGGCCCGCCCCTCGAGGGGGACCGGATCCCGGGGGTCCGCGGCCAGGCCGGGGCTGAAGCACCCGGGGGCCGGGGGCAGCGGCAGGCTGGAGCGCCAGGGCAGGCCCTCCCGCAGCGCCTGCCGGCCCAAGAGGGTGGCGGCCCGCATATCCCCGGAAGCCCCGGGATGGATGGGGGTGCGGAGCCGGTCCTGGAGCAGGGCCGCGAGGGCCCTCACCTGGCCGAAGGCCGCCTTCCAGGAGCCGCTGGCCCGCTGGAACTCAGCCCCGCCCGTGAGGGCCAGGCGCCAGCCCACCGAGCGGCGCAGGAACGGGAGGTCCGCCCAGGCGCCGGCCGCGAGACGCTGGGCCAGGCCCCGTTCCGCCGCGCCCTGGGCCTCGGCCATGGCCGCGAGGAGGGCCTCGGCCGAGCCGAGGGCGCTGAGGGCTCCGGCTGGCAGGATCACCTCGCCCCAGAGCCAGCCGGGGGGGACTTCCTCGCCGCCGGAGACGGGCCCCAGGTCCGGCAAGCACCAGGGACCGGAAGGGCGCGGCACCCAGCCCAGGGTTCCCTGCCGCCAGCGCTCCCCCAGGGGACCGGCGGGCGGCTCCGGGTCGTGGAGCCAGGCCCTGAAGGCACCTCCGGGGAGCTGCAGGGCGGTGTCGGGCCCCAGGTGAAGGGAGAGTCCGGGAATGGCGGAGAGGGCCTCCCACCAGCCCTGCCGGGCCTCCGGCTGGAGGGCCTCCATCCACGCCGGGGGGTGGTCCCACACCAGGCCGAAACCTCCGGGAAGAAGGGCGGCCAGTCGCATGAGGCGCGCCAGGGCCCGGCCGGGGGCGGCATTCACCGAGGCGAGCCCCTCCTCGAGGAACCGCGACCCGCACCAGCCGGCCCAGGGGGCGTCCGGGGCGCTGCGGACCAGGAAGCCGGGGCCCTCGTGCAGGATCACGGCGCCTCCGGCGCGAACAGGGGACGGCCAGCGCCGCCCGGCGCCCAGGCGCGGTTCCAGCGGCTGCGAAGGCGCCGGGCCGATTCCACGGCGGCGGCTTGCGGATCCAGACCTCGCAGGCGCAGTCCCAGCCAGGCCGAGGCCAGGGTGCATCCGGTGCCCCGGCGCGCGCCGGGAAGGCGGGGGGAGGGCTCCAGGGCCTCGAGGCCATCGGGCGTGATCCAGAAGTCCTGGACCCTGTCCCCCTCCGCATGACCGCCCTTGAGCCACACGGCGACGGCCCCCGCTTCCAGCCAGGGGCGCGCCAGGCCCTCGGGCGCGGCCGTCCGGATGGCTCCGGGGGGGAGGCCTGCGAAGGCGGCGGCCTCCCCCCGGTTGGGGCTCACCAC
Organism: Holophagaceae bacterium; assembly: GCA_036391515.1. Classification (GTDB taxonomy): domain Bacteria; phylum Acidobacteriota; class Holophagae; order Holophagales; family Holophagaceae; genus Geothrix. The sequence goes on along the minus strand of DASVZU010000251.1, from coordinate 13,245 downwards.
CCATCCGCCCATGGGCAGGAGGGCCGAGGCCATCCGGCGGAGGTCCTCTCCGTCGTGGAGGCCCACGCCGGCCGAGGGGGCCAGGATGGGGTCCCAGATGCGCAGGGGCGGGGCAAGGTGGGCCAAGGCGGCGCAGAGCCGACGGAAGGCGACGGGCTCCAGGGCGGAGAGGCCCAGCTTCACGCCCCAGCGACCGGCCAGGTGGGGGGCAAGGCTCTCCAGGCGCAGGACGGGGTCCATGGACGGCGGCTCGATGCGGCTGCATCCGATGCCGTTCTGCAGGGTCTCGGCCAGGCTCACGGCCATGGGGTGGCAGCCGAGGGCCGCGACGGTGAGGGCATCGCGGAGGATTCCCGCGCCGCCGGACGGATCCATGCCCCCCAGGCAGAGGGCGATGGGCGGAACTTCGGGCGCGACCGGATCCATGGCGAAATCCCAGGATGCCACAGGCGGGGCCGGGGCCCTACCCGCAGGTGCCCGGGGGATCAGACCTTCCGGTCGGGGTCCACCACCTCGGTGACGCGCAGGCCCAGGCTGTCCTCGAGGACCGTGACCTCGCCGTGGAGGAGCACGCGGTCCTTGCACAGGACGTCCATGGGCTCGCCGGCGCTCTTCTTCAGTTCCACCAGGGACCCGGGTTCCAGGTCCAGCAGCTCGCGGATGGTCATGCGGGTCTGCCCGAGCTGGATCTCCAGCCGCAGGGGCGTGTCGATGAAGGGCATGAGCTCCGCCACCACCTGCTCGAAGCTGAGCACGCGCTCGCCTTCCATCCGGTCCGCCCGCTTGGCCATGGGTCTCCTGAGGGTCCTGTCAAAGCATGGACTCCGGTGGGGGAAGGCGCAACGGCCATGCCATCGCGGCGATCACCCTACTGTTGGATGGCCCAGTCCACGATGAGCACGTCCTTGATGGGGCGCTTCGGCTTCTTGCGCTTCGGCGGCTCCTCGCCGGGCTTCAGGGGCTTGGGGCCGAATTGCTCGTTCAGCTTGTCCTTGATGTCCCGGCGCAGGGATTCCCGGAACTCGGGATCCGAGGCCTCCTCCACGCTCTTGCCGGTGAGGGCGTCCAGGACGATCGCCTGGATCTCGCTCCGCTCCGGCGAGGCCTTGTCGCTGGCGGCCAGCTTGCCCAGCTCGGCATCGCAGAAGAGGATGTTCAGCTCGCAGTGGAGGAAGGCGTTGAGGCGCGGCCCGGAGAGGTTCACGTTCCGCGTCAGGACCATGACGGGCGGCCCGCTGGCCCCCTCGCCCTCCCCCCCTCCGGAGGCTTCGCCGCCGCAGTCGCCGTCGTCATTGGCTGCCGCCTCGGCTCCGGGAGTCGGCTGGGAGGCGGCCTTGGCGGCGGCGCGCTTCTTCAGGAAGACCCGGACGCCGAACCCGCCGCCGCCCAGGACCGCGAGGCCCACCAGGACCAGGAGGATCAGCTTCAGCGGGAGTTTCTTCTTGGGGGAGGCTTCTTGTTCGTCGGCCATCAGTTCCTCTCGGATGTCCATCCCATCGGGAGGGGAACTCCCGGTCCTGAATAGTGGCCATCCGGGACCTCCCAGGGCCCGTTCGGATGGGGATCGAGCCCCGGCGGGATTTTCAGCCGCCGGACGCGGTCAAACCGAGGAAGTCCCCCATTCAGGGGGAGGACGATGGAGGGCTGAATAGGATTCAAAAAATTTTAATTGATAGAAAACGGGGCCCATTGGAATGGGCCCCGTCGAAACCGGTGCGCGGTGATCTTCCGCGCTGGATCCGGCTACTTGCGCTTCTTGCCGCCCTTGCCGTTGACTTCATCCGCGAGCTTCTTGCCGGGCTTGAACTTCGCGACCTTCTTGGCAGCGATCTTGATGGGCTTGTTGTCGCGGGGGTTGCGGCCGGTGCGGGCGCCGCGGCTCACCACGGAGAAGGTGCCGAAGCCCACGAGCGTGACCTTGTCGCCAGCGCGCATGGCCGAGGAGATGCTTCCCAGCACCTGGTCCAGGGCGGCAGCAGCCTGAGCCTTGGTGATACCAGCCTTTTCGGCGACGGCGCTGACCAGTTCAGCCTTGTTCATGGAAACCTCCAAAATTGGGGACCTGTGTCCCCGGGTTGAGGAAAAGCGGATCGGCTCGACTCCGAGACGACCGTATTGACTTGGTTTTCAAGATCCGATGGCCCTGAAAGGCCGATGAATCCTTGATGTTGCCTAAACTGCCAAGAAGCTACGCCGGGGATATAGTGGGGTCAAGGTTTTTCTTCAAAAAAAAATCGGAGATCGGCTGTCTGGGCTGGTTTCGCACTCCATGGAACATCCGGATGGCCTCGGCTGCTCGATTGTAAGTTCCGTCAGTATCGCAAATGCCCGTAGAACGGGCCTGTGCGGAGTCGATCATCTCGCGGATCCAGGTTCCCGTGGGATCGGCGCCGCTGGGCCGCGGCCCCCCTATGATGGAGGCATGGCGCACCCCTACTTCCTCACCGTGGCCTACGCCGGCGGGGGTTTCCACGGATGGCAGATCCAGTCGGTCCTCCGCAGCGGACAGGGCGAGCTGTGGAAAGCCCTCCGGGCCCTGGATCCGGATGCGCCCATGCCGCAGGGCACCGGCCGGACGGACGCGGGCGTGCATGCCCGGGCCCAGGGCGTGCTGATCCATGTCTCGCGCGCCTGGGAGCCCTATCGGCTGCTGGCCGCCCTGAATGCGCACCTGCCCTGGGACCTGCGCGTGATGGCGGCCCAGGCGGCTCCCGAGGGGTTCTTCCCGCGCCAGCACGCCGTGGCCAAGCGCTATGTGTACCGGCTGGGCGTGGGGCCCGCCACGGATCCGCTCAGGCACGGCCTCCTCTGGCATGTCCGGGGGGCCGAGCCCCTGGATTCGGGGGCCATGGAGGCGGCTGGCCGGGACCTCCTGGGCACCCACGACTTCTCCAGCTTCCGCTGCGTGGAGTGCGTGGCGCGGACGCCGGTGAGGACGCTCCACGCCTTCCGGATCCGGCCCGCGGAAGGCGGCCTGGACCTGGTCTTCGAGGGGGACCGGTTCCTCATGCACCAGGTGCGGATCATGACGGGCACCCTGGTGGACATCGGTCGGGGCCGGCGTCCCGCCGGATCGATCGCGGCCGCCCTCGCGGCCCGGGACCGGGTCGCAGCAGGCCCCACCGCGCCGCCGGAAGGCCTCTGCCTGGATCACGTGTGGTTCGAGGCCCGCTGGGGCATCGGCGAGCCGAGCCCCTTCGGTGACCGCTAGCTAGTCCAGATAGAAGCCGACCCCCTGCCAGACCTTGAAGCGGGTGGATCCGTCCTTCGAGGTGGCTGGGTCGAACACGAGGTTCTTGGCGGACTGCACGCAGGCCTCGGCCGCGGCCTTCGCGTCCGGCGAGTCGCCGGGGAGGCCCTGGAGCAGGCGGGCGTCGAGCACCTCCCCCTTCTCGTTGACGAGGACATTCACCACCACCACGCCCGTGGGCCGGCTGGCAAAGAAGCCGGAGGCCTTGATGTGCGGCGTGGCGCGGTTGAGGTTCAGGGGGCGGGCGGGCTGGATGTCGCGAGTCAGCATCACGAGGTCGCCCTCCTTGGGCGCCGCGGCCACCTGCTGGCGCAGCTCGTCGTTCTCGGCCTTCACCTTGGCCAGCTCTTCGCGGGAGGCCGCGGCCTCCTTCCGGGCCGCCTCCAGGTCCTTGAGCAGGGTGTCCCCGCCGCTCACATTTGCTTTGAGGTTGGCCTTGAGCTGGTCCACCTCCTTCCGCGCGGCGTCCGCATCGGCCCTGGCCTGATCCCGGGCCTGCTGGGCGGCGACCAGGTCCTGCTGGAGGCTGTCGGTGGCGGCCAGGCGCTGCTTGAGCGAATCCCGCTCCTCGGTGAGCTTCTTCACCTGGACCTGGAGCTGGGCCACCGTCGGCCGCTTGGCGGCGGCGAGGGGCATGGCGATCATCAGCAGGGCGAGCGGGACGCGCATGGCACCTCCGGAACCGGGAGGGGCCTAGCGCGCAGCGCTGGGCTGGTCGCCTCCCTGGGCTGGTTTGGACACCTTGAGAATCCCACGCTTGATGAGCTTGGTGAAGATGGACAGGCACTCCCCCTGCTCGAAGGGCGCGATGGAGAGGATGTCCTTGATGGACCAGAGGCCGTTCACCCGCGTGGCGAGGAAGGCCTCGTTGGGGCCGAGGCTCGTGGTCATCAGCTCGTCGAGGCTGACGGCCAGCTCGGGGATCAGCTCCTGGTCGAGGGCCTTCTCCTCGAGCATGTCCTGGACCATGGTCATCATCTTGCTGGCGTCCTGGTGCCGGGGCTGGTCCTGGAGGATGCGGCGCAGCTCCTCCTGGGCCTCCTGGAGCTTCTGCTTCTCCACGAGAGCGCGGGCCCGCTGCAGCTGGAGGCTGGGATTCTCCCCCAGGTTCCCGCCGGAGGAGATGATCCGGACCAGGCCCTTCTCGTGCAGGTCGAAGAGCAGCTTGTTGACCTTGTATTCGGGCATCCGCATGTCCAGCACCAGCTGGTCCACGCGCTTGGAGCCGTCGAGGCGGGAGAGGACGTCCGCGTCCTCCGGGGCCAGGGGCAGGCGCTCGGCGATGGCTTCGGGAATGGGTGCCAGGACTGCGTCGCCGCCCTTCACGACCTTCCGGATACGCTTCCAGTCGTCCAGCCGCCGCGCACCCTCGAGGACGATGCCCGTCACATCGAGGCTCAGGAGCATGGATTTCTGGTGGGAGGGGGCGCCGTCGTGGAACTCGAAGCTGCCGACGTTCCAGAGGAAGGTGTCGTAGATGCTCTCCTCCACCTTCAGCTGCACGATGCGGCGGATCTCGGCCTCGGTGACGAGCTGGCGGTTCACGAGGATGCGGCCCAGCAGCTGCTGCTCGTCCTCCTGGGCGGCCAGGGCATCGCGGAGCTGCTCCTCGGTGATGCGGTTGAAGGCGAGGAGGTACTGGCCGAGATACTCGCGGGGATCGGAGGACCAGATGCTGGTGATGCGCCCTTCGTGGAAGGCCACGCGCTTGGTGTGCAGGGGGCCGCGGAGCTCCAGCACGCCCGTCTTCTTGCCGACGGCGAGCCACTGGAAGATGTCTTCCAGCCCCATCGTCGCCAGATCGCCGCTCAGCGCCAAAAGCCGCCCTCCTCAGCTGCCTAAGAGTATCCGCATCCTTGGTGAAAAAAACATAGAACGAAAGAACTACAAGCACCGGCCTTCCCTGATCCTATCGGCAGAGGTCGGGCCCCCCAACAGGGGGTGGGGAGGTGGAATCAGGCCACGGGGAGCCGGGGGAGGACTTCCCGGATCGCCCGGTTGAGGAGGTCAGGATGATGCCTGGCCACGCGCGCCTCCGGATCCAGGAGCGGGTAGGGAAAGATCGGCACGCCCATGATGCGCTCGGCCCCGGCGGACAGGGGTTCGCCCCCCTCCTCCCGGTAGCGCTGGAGCAGATCGCCGGGAGCGGGGGTGGAGTTCACGATCGCCCCGGAGATCCGGACCTTCCCGAAGGAGGAGATGGCCACCAGGTGGCCTTCGAGGTCCAGGCCGGCGCTCTCCCCGGGCTCGGTCATGAGGTTGGCCACGTACAGGACGGGCGCGTTCGAGAAGCCGATGGCCTCCTGCAGTTCGGGGAGGAGGAGATTGGCGATCGTGGAGGTGTAGAGGCTGCCCGGGGAGAGGATCACCAGGTCGGCCCGGAGCAGGGCCAGGACCGCCTCGGGGAGGGGCTCGGCGCTTCGTGGTTCCAGCCAGAGCCTGGAGAGGGGCGGGTGGCAGGCGCCTACGGCGGTCTCGCCCACGTGCCGGACCCCCTGCCAGTCCTCGGCGCAGAGGGTTACCGGGACCACCGTGGAGGGGTAGAGGCGGCCGACGGTCACCAGCACGTTCGAGAGCTGGCGGATGGCCCGCACCCAGTCCCCGGTCAGGTCCGCCAAGGCCCAGAGCATGAGGTTGCCCAGCGAATGGCCCGCCAGGCTCCCGTCTCCCTTGAACCGGTAGCCGAGGAGGTCGGAAAGGGGCGAGGCCTCCTGGGTGAGGGCCGAGAGGCAGTTCCGGAGGTCACCCGGGGGGATGCCGCCCAGCTCCTCCCGGAGCCGCCCGGAGGACCCGCCGTTGTCGGAGACCGTGACGATGCCGGTGAGGGCCCAGGGATCCCGCCCGCGGCTGGCCTCCCGCTTGAGGGCGCCGAGCAGGGCGGCGAGGCCGGTACCGCCGCCGAGGGCCACCACCCGGAGCGGCTGGTCGGCGTGGAGGGGCTGGCGCGGCTCTTCGGCCATCGTCAGGGGTCAGCGTCCCTCGGTGAAACCGAAGAGGGGCGACTTGCGCATGGCGGCGAAATCCGGCTCCATGTGCCAGAGGTAGACGAGGTCGGCATCCAGCTCCAGGGCCTTCTTCAGGGATTCGGCCGCACCTTCGGCATTTTCGGCCTGGGCCAGCGCCACCGCCCGGAGGTAGTGGAGGGTTCCGGTGGCCGGATGGGCCTTGATGAGCTTGTCGAGAAGCTTGAGGGCGGCCTCGCCCTCGCGGCGGTTCAGGTGGGCCTGGGCCTCGGACAGGGGGTCGCCCGCGCCGGCCTTGGGGGGATCGAGCTTGGAATGGGCCAGGGCGATGTAGACCTGGGCCCGCCGCTTGATCGCCCAGTCGCCGTCGGCCTGGGCGTCGTGGACGAGGGGCTCGAGCACCTTGAGGGCTTCCGCGGGCTTGCCGGTGTCCACCAGCTTCATGCCCTTGGCGAGCGTGGCAGCGTGGGGCGAAGGCGGGGCCTGCGCCGGAGTGGGCTTGGGGGCTGCGGTGGACTTTGCCTTGGTCGCCATGCGGGATCCTCTGGAAGTCTCGGGGAAACTATAGATTGCCAGAGTTTCCGCCGCAAATCCGCATATCTGAGGATCCGTCAGGCGTTGAAGAGGGCCTTCTCCCGGTTCAGCAGGCGGGTGGAGACGAAGGTCATGAGGCCGGCGAGGCCCACGGTCATGGCGAAGGCCACCCAGTATTCCATCCAGTTCGACTGCTGGCCGAAGAGCTTCCGGAGGGCCAGGCAGACGTTCACCACCGGCACGTAGGAGAGGAAGGACATCTTCTCCACCCCCGGCATCATGGTGAACACCCCCAGGAAGATCACCAGGAAGATGCCCGGCGTGATGGCGCTGCCGGCCTCGATGGTGTTCTTCGCCTGCACGCCCAGCAGCAGGATGAAATTCGCGAAGAAGAGCCCCAGGGGGACCATGATCAGGAAGGTGAGGCCCAGGGTCACGGGGTTGGCGATGGCAGCCACGGCCCCGAGGGCGCCCTGGGAGCCCGAGCCCCCGGCGATGGACGGGATCGAGAGGGCCATGCTCAGTAGGTTCAGCAGGGCGGCGATGACGCCCATGGAGAAGATGTAGAGCAGCTTGCCCAGGATGATCTGGTTGCGGGGCAGGCGCGTGGCCATGAGGCTCAGGAGGGTGTGCCGCTCCTTCTCGCCGGCGGTGGTGTAGATGCCGTGCTGCATGGAGCCCGAGTACATCATGATCATCAGCAGGTAGGGCAGCATGCGGCCCATGGCCTTGCCGATCTCCAGGGCCGTGTCGGCGGCGTTCTTCACCTCCAGCTTCACGGGCTCGGCCAGCTGGGGGGAAGCGTTGAGGACCTGGAGGCGCCCCTGGATCCAGGCCTTCTCCTGGGGTCTCAGGGCATCCCGGAAGCGCTTCAGGGCCAGCTCGGAGGTGTGCTCGCTCTCGTCCTGGGTGGCGGTGATGGTGAAGGTCTGCTGCTTCTGCAGGGCCTCGGCGGCATCGGGGGCCACCTCCACCGCCAGCTCCAGCTTCTGGTCCCGGATGGCTTGCTTGAGGTCGCCTTCAGGCTTCGGCATCAGCTCGAAGTGCTTCGGATCAGCCTTCAGCAGCCCGGTGACGGCGCCGGAGGGGTCCGCCAGGTAGACCCGGCTGGCCTTGTTGCGGTTCTGGTCCGCGTCCCGCTTCCCCATCTTGGCCACCATGCCGAAGATGGCGGGATAGAGCAGGAAGGGGAGGACGAAGACGAAGAAGAGCGTCTTCCGGTCCTTGGAGAGTTCCAGGAACTCCTTCTTGGCGATGAGCAGGGCGCCGCGCATCAGTTGCCTCCCTCAGTCTCGGCCGCGAGCTGGAAGAACACTTCATCCAGGGATCTTGCATTCCTCGATTTCAGCAATTCGCGGGGCGGGGCGTCCCCGTGGAGCTTGCCGTCGAAGATGATGCCCACGCGGTCGCAGATCTCCTCGACCATGGGCATGACGTGGGTGGAGACGATGACCGTCCGGCCCTCGTCCCGCATGATCCGGAGCAGGTCGAGGACGGTCTTGGCGGTGAGCACGTCAAGGCCGGTGGTGGGCTCGTCGAAGATCACCACCTTGGGATCGTGGAGCAGGGCCCTCGCGATGCTCACCTTCTGCTTCTGGCCGGAGGAGAAGCCCTCCATCTTCACGTCCGCGAAATCGGCCAGGTCCAGCTTCTCCAGAAGGTGAAGGCCGCGGCGTTCCGCCACCACCGGATCGACCGACTGGAACTCCCCGAAGAGCCGCAGGAGCTCCCGGGGCGTAAACCGGCCGTAGACATTCATGTCCGTGCTGAGGTACCCCAGGCAGGCCCGGACGGCCTCGGGCTCCTGCCGCGTGTCGAGGCCGCAGACCTCGATGCGGCCAGCTTCGGGATCCATCAGGCTGGCGATCATGCGCAGGGTGGTGGACTTGCCGGCGCCGTTGGGGCCCAGCAGCCCGTAGATCTCGCCCGGCTTCACCTGGAGGCTGATGCCCCGGACGGCGTCGATGCGCTTGGGCTTGCGGGTTTTCCGATCCTTCACCGTGAAGGACTTGTGGACATCGTGGAGTTGGATCACCGGGACCTCCGGGGGAGCGGGGCCAGTTTACGGAGCCCGGCCCGGATTCCACCCCCGGATCGGCGAACGGGGGCGGAAAGCCGGCGAACGGTACGTTCAGGCGCCCCGGAGGCCGAGCGCCAGCATGAACAGGCCTGCGGCCATGCAGTAGAGGGCGAAGCCGTTCAGCTTCGGCTTCCGGGTGAACCGGTCCAGCAGCCCGATGGCGGCGTAGCCGGACACCGCGGAGACCGCCACGCCGATGGCGCAGGCCGTCAGCGGGTGGAGGCCGCCGGCGGGGATCATGGCCTCGGCCGGCACGGGCTTGTGGAGGAGCAGGGGCTTGAGGAGCTTGCCGCCCTCCACCACGGAGGCCGCGAGGATGGTGGGGATGCCCAGGAGGAAGCTGAAGCGGGCCGAGGCGGGCAGCTCCAGGCCCGAGAACACGCCCATCGCGATGGTGGAACCCGACCGGGACAGGCCGAAGCCGCCCCCGATGCCCTGGATGCCGCCCACCCAGAGGGCGTCCTTCCAGGTGACCTCTCCCACGGGCCGTCCAGGGCGCGTCTTCGCCAGGCGATTGGCCAGGAAAAGGATGGCGGCGGTGAACCAGAGGCACAGCCCGAAGACCCACAGGTGGTCCTTCGCCAGCTCCTTGGTGCCGCGGGTGGCCATGCCGAGGATGCCCGTCGGGATCATGGCGACGAAGAGCATCAGGGCGAGCTTCCGCCCCTCTTCGTCCCGCCCCACGCAGCCCGCCAGAACCCGGCCCAGCTCCTTCCGGAAGTAGATGACGAGCGCCACGAGCGTGCCCGCGTGCAGGAGCATGTCGAAGGCCAGGGGCATGCTGTGCCCCAGCAGCAGGTTCTCCGTGAGCGTCAGGTGCGCCGTGGAGGAGACCGGCAGGAACTCCGTCAGGCCCTGGACGAGGCCGAGGAGGATGACTTGCAGCAGGTGCATGCGGGCTCCGGCGGAAACGACCAGTGTGCCAGAGCCCGGGCCCCGACCCTCAGGGCAGGGCCCCGAGAAGCCTCCGGAAGTCCCGGTGTTCCTTCCAGCCGCGGACCATGGCCAGGGCCCCCCAGACCATGATCAGGCACCACAGCACCAGGATGCCGATGCCCAGGAGATCGCCGAGGAGTCCCCAGCCGGTCTTCAGGGCGGGGGCGTCGAAGTAGAAGAGGAAGAACGGGAGGAGCCAGAGCACGGACTGGCCCACGAGGACTGCATAGACACGGGCCTCCTCGATGCCGCGGATGGCCCGCGGCATGGCCAGGAGGTAGACCGGCGGCATCGCCAGAAGCCAGAGCGGCGGAGCAGGAACGCAGGCATCATGGGCGGTACCGGCCTGCAGCAATGGCCATCAGGCCGCCCAGGGCCGTGGCGAGCCCGCTCTTGTGGGACTGGAAGGCGGCGTAGTCGCGGGTGAGGGCGTCGAGGTCCGGGGTGATCATGGCTTGCCTTCCCTGGGGAGCAGGGCGCGGAGCTGGCGGTGGTAGGCCTGGAGGGCGGCGCGGCCCTCCTCCGTGATGCGGAACGTGGTGGAGGGGATGCGGCCCTGGAAGGCCTTGACCGTCTCCAGGTAGCCCGCCGCCTCGAGCTTCTGGGTGTGGCTGGAGAGGTTGCCCTTGCTGAGGCCAGTCACCTTCTGGAGGAACAGGAAGGCCACCTCCTCCGCGGAGGCCAGCACCGTGAGGATGGCCAGGCGCGCGGGCTCGTGGACCATGCGGTCGAGGTCGAGGAAGGCCCTGGGGTCTGGGCTGCTTTTGGTCATGAAACAAGTTTGTAATTCAAACTAGTTCTGTCAACCAGGGCCTTCACCTCGTGATTCAATGCTTTCATGCGACCCATCGACCTCCGCTCCGACACCGTCACCCAGCCGTCCCCCGAGATGCGGGCCGCCATGGCCGCCGCCGAGGTGGGCGACGACGTGCTGGAGCACGATCCCACCCTGGCCAGGCTGGAGGGCCGCGTGGCCGAGCTGCTGGGCCTCGAGGCGGCGATGTGGGTGCCCAGCGGCTGCATGGGCAACCTCATCGCGCTGATGATGCACCTGGGGCGGGGCGACCGCTTCCTGGCGCCGGCCCAGGCCCACGTGTTGGGCTCCGAGCTGGGCACCGCCGCCTGGCTGGCGGGCGGCATGCCCGAGGCCCTGGCCTGGGACGCGGGTCCGGGCCGGCCCACACCCGCCCAGGTGACGAAGGCCGCAGGTTCCCCCGGTCCCTACTACACCCTGCAGACGAAGCTGCTCTGCCTGGAGAACACCCACAACTTCGCCGGCGGCGCGGTCATCCCCCAGGCCGAGCACCGCGCCCTGGTGGCCGCGGCCAAGGCGGCGAAGCTGGCTGTGCATCTCGACGGGGCCCGCGTCTGGCACGCCGCCGCTGCGCAGAACCTGCCGCCCTCCGCCCTCACCGAGGGCGTGGACACGGTGCAGGTCTGCCTCAGCAAGGGCCTGGGCGCGCCCATGGGCTCCCTGGTCTGCGGCTCGAAGCCCGCCATGGTCGAGGCCCGGCGCCTCCGCAAGATGCTGGGGGGCGGCGTGCGCCAGGGGGGCGTCATCGGCGCTGCGGGCCTGGTGGCCCTGGACTACCTCCCGCGCATCCCCGAGGATCATGCCAAGGCCCGGGCCCTGGCCGAGGGGCTGCGGGGCTTCGGTGTGGCGGCGCCCCTACCTGAGACGAACATCCTGCTGGTGCCCGTGGCGGATGCCCTGGCGGCCGCGGCGGCCCTGGAGGCCGCCGGCGTGCGGGCCTCCATCGTGGGGCCCGCCCTGCGCTTCATCGCCCACCGGGACCTCAGCGAGGCGGACATCGCAGAGGCCCTGCGCCGCATCGAACCCCTGGCGCACCTGCTGCGGGCGGCGTAGAACGGAGGGCATGAACCTCCGACTCCTCCTCGCGTTCCTCCTGCTGGCGGCCCTCGGCGTGGGCGGCTATTTGGCCTACCAGAACGGCCTCGTCCCGGTGCCGCTGGCCTCCGACGGCTCCCTCTACGTGGCCGCCACGCCGGATTTCGGCGAGGACCAGGCGGTTCTGGAGGCGCTGGTGCCGGCGGGGCCGGGGCTGGAGGCCTTCCTGGCGAACCAGTCGGACCTCGCCCTGCTCGCCCGGACGTCCGAGGGCGCCTGGGCGGGGCAGCTGGCGGACGGGCTGCAGCGGTCCCGCAACGACCGCCGGTGGCGCATCACGTTCAAGGCTGGTTTCCGCCTGCAGGACGGCGCGGCCCTCGACGCGGCCCGCGCCGCGGCGGATCTCGCTCAGGCCTTCCGGGAGGCCGGCGCCCGGGCCCGCGCGATCGATGGCCGCACCCTGGAGCTCCGGTTCGACGCCCGCACCCCGGATGTCCCCGATCGCCTGGCCCGGTGGCGCATCCCCGGCAGCGGTCCCTTCATCCGCAAGGGGGAGACCCTCATCCGGTTCGGCGGGTCCACGTACGGCCGCGCAGGGCTGGCCGGCCTCCGGGTGGAGACGGACCCGGCCCTGATGGCCAGTGCCGCCTGGGCGCAGGGGCTGGCCAGCGGCCGGTGGGCCTGGGCCGCCTACCCCGGGCGCATCGAGCCGGACGACATGGCGAAGGTCCGCCTGGCGCCCTACGACGAGGTCCACCTGAAGGATGGATCCGTGTGGTTCGTCTCCCAGAAGCTGCGGCGCTTCCGCCCCGACCGCGGCCCCTGGCCGGAGACCCGGCTCTTCGGGGTATGGCGGGGCTCCATGGACCTGCCGAGGGCGGGCGCGCTCCCCTGACGGCTACTCCAGGTTCGCGGCCTGCTCGCGGATCTGGTCGAGGACGCCCTTGGCCTCCATGACGGCGCGGGTCATGTCCAGCCGCTTGCACTTGCTGCCCGTGGTGTTCAGCTCCCGCAGCACCTCCTGGCACCAGATGTCCACGGCCTTGCCTTCCAGGCGGCCTCCGGCCAGCCGCTCCCGGAAGTCATCGAGGTGGGCGGACAGGCGGGTGAGCTCCTCCCTCACGTCCTGCCGCTCGGCCAGGATGCCGGCCTCGGCCAGCAGGCGCTCCGCGGGGACCTGGCCGGCGAGGCGGGCCTCCTCCAGGATCTGGGCGATGCGCTGGCGGTAGAGGTCAGGAAGCTCCGCAGCCTGGGTCTCCGCGCTGGCCTGCAGGCGCTCCCGCAGCTCGGACAGCCGCGCCAGGCCGTCCTCGAAGAAGGGGCGCAGTCGCTCGGCTTCCCTCGCGCGCCCCTCGTTCCAGGCTTCGAGGAGGTCGGCCAGGCCCTCCCGGACGGGACCCTCCAGCCGCTCCGCCAGGTCCGCGCTGGGGGACTGGAAGGCGCCGGGCAGGCGGAAGAAGGCCTCGGCCGTGAGGGGTGGCAGGTGCAGCCACTCGGCATCCTCCTGCCAGCCCTTGGCGACGGCCCGCAGCAGGGCCCGGTTCATCCGGGGCTCCAGGGAGGGGTCGTCCTGCACCTCGACGGTGAGGTCGAGCTTGCCGCGCTGGGCGGCCTCGCGCACCTGGGCGCGGAG